>NZ_JACSJM010000002.1:600000-943201 GCF_018617125.1 Exiguobacterium sp. s181 | reverse complement strand
GACGTCAAAAAAATGACGCGCCCTCCGGCCCGTCTTCCTTCGCTTTAGGCTCAAAGCGAGGCTTTTCGCTCGTTGGCTACGGAAGCCTGGACTTATGTGCGCTCTACGCATTTTTTTGAGGCTCTCCCTGCGGTCGCCCTTGCACCGTCTCCCGACGCTCGCTTCGTTTCCGTCAACAGGACGCACAACGGTGTTCGTTCTGAGGACAGCTTTTCTATCTGAAAGGGGACAAACCATCATGGAACTATCCGCCATCATCGAGGTCATCCGTATCAAACAAGAGGTTCGCGAGGAAATGGTCGCCCTCGAGCACGCCATCATCCACTCGCCGGACAATGCTCGGCAAATCGGGGCATCGTTCATCGGTGACGATGACCGTGAAGTGTTCCTCGTCATCATGCTCAACACGAAGAACCGGGTCATCGGTGTCCATCGGGCGCATGTCGGGAGCGTCAATTCGAGTGTCGTCCACCCACGGGAAATCTTCAAATGCGCCATCTTGAACAATGCCTCGTGCATCATCGCCTGTCACCAACATCCGAGCGGGGACCCGACCCCGAGCCGGGAGGACATCCTCGTCTCCGAACGGTTACATGAAGCAGACGACCTCATCGGCATCCCGGTGCTCGAACATCTCATCCTCGGTGCGGACGAGTCGTACGTCAGCATGAAACAGCGAGGTTACATGGGTTAAATGGAATGGAGTGGGGCCGGGGGACCGGTCCCGGTCCGTCCGGTAAGGGCAAGGACGAAAAACGTACGTTTTTCTATGTCGGGATGGGCGACTCGCGGTGCTCTCGCCTGGATCCATAGAGCGGGATCCGGAAAAGGGTCGTTTTCGTATGACGAAAATGGAGTGGTTCGTATGAGGATATGGGACCATGTTTTGGTCTGTCTCGTAAGAAGATTGTTTGATGAAATGTCAGGAGTGAAAACACAGTTTGTTTATTGAAAACGAGCATGTTTTCTAAACAAGCCCTAGGGCTTGTTTGAAACAACACCAGGGCTTACGTGAAATATCCTGAGATGTTGCTTACGTGGATGCGAGGTATCATGAGGCTATCAACAGGAGAGGATGATTCAGGAGGACAGCTACCAACTAGATCAACAGACTATGGACGAGATGACGGAGGTATTACTTCGACGCCTTCCTGACCGGCTCCAAGAAGATTTTGAGGACTTAAAACTTGTGAGCATGGATATTCTTTGTGATGTGAAGGAAGGAGAAAGCTTGACCCACCTCACCGTCTTTTTCAATACCAATATGATTCGACGGAATCGTCGTACATAAGAAAAAGGGATGATTGTATACATGTATCTGTGTATACAATTTTTAAAAGTCTTCATTTCTGTAGCTTCATGAACAAAGACTGAATTGGCTCTGGACAGGGAATCGTTCTATAGAGAACCGGAAGGGGGGAGACGTAATGGACGAGGGGCTGCTTGATGACTATGCGTTCGGGAGATTGGATCCGTTCGTCCGGACCGTGTTCTCAGAACTGATGGAACATCCTGAGTGGATGCGTGTCGTCGACAGGGCACATTGCGTTGAGAAGGTCGTCCGGTTCGATGAAGGGCGGAACTCGCCTTACTTCCGCGTGGTGATTTATCTGGATGCAGAAGAGCGTCCGGTCAAGATAATGTATCTATACGGGACATGGGTGGTGGCGGATGGGGACGTCAGTTTCGTCGTCTCAGAGCTATCCAAGGGTGTAGAAGTGATGCATGTCCATTGGCTCATCAAGTATCGTTTCGAGGATTGGGGAGTCTCTGAAGACGGAGCATGGGAGAAGGAATGGTAATCCGGGCTCATGCGTGAGCGTCTAACGCTTCTTGGCGAAGTGGCTCATCGCAACGCTCCCCCTTAAAAACCATCATTCCACTTTCATAAAGACAAGTGATGATTCAGCCCTGATAATATCTTCTGCATACCTCACTTTAGGAGTACTCGAATAGGGTTACTTTTAGAACGGATGTAAATAGCTCTTTCAAAGCCTCCAATGGGAAAGACGGTGGATATGTCATCACTGTTTCAACTTGGATTGTCTGTTCCGCCACATCATCGACGTCATAAACGCTGTCCATCCACCGAGTACTAGGATATAAATTCCTAAAAATAATACGAATGCCCCATAGTCTTCGAGTTCCTCAAATGGATTCTGAATGATCATCGGTTCAAATCGTATGCCGACCATCATCAATGGAATGAAGAATAGAAAGAAACGTTTCCAAAAATAGTGTTTGTACGGTTGTGGCACAGGCTGCTCCATAATCGTACCTCCTCAATTGAATTACACTTATTTACATATATGATAGCATGTTCTCATTTGAGGTTGGATGAGAAATCATTCTTTTTAAGCCGATTTCAAATGAAAAGAGGGTGGCCGATTCATTCAGCCACCCTCAAGTCTGTTATTCACTTGAACCAGTCAGTTCTCCCGTCCCGAACGTCGCGCTGAACGCACGGCACCAGATGACGACGGTGTTGTACTCTTCTAGATTCACATCCTTAGGGATCAAATAGTTTTGATTGCCGATGTTTCCTTTTAAGGCCCCTAGACTGACGCCTTCGGTCGTCTCCTGTCCTGGTTTCGTCAAATAGACGAATAAATCAGGACCGTTTGTCGTCTCAAATTCTTCAAATCGGAGGTACGTCCCGTCTTCTGCCTCGACCGAGCGGATTGTGCCGGTCGTCTCATAATTTTTCTCCCCGTCCATGAACACACCCGCTACTTCGGTTGGACTCGGTTGTGCTTCCGGTGTCTCGGACGTCTCTTGATCTGATTCCTCTTCCTCTGGAGCTGGTGATTCGACTGCTGTCGACTGCAATCCTTCATCGACCGTCCCGGTTAAGAATAGTGGGGAGATGAGCCATCAGGCAACAGCGATTACGGCTACGCCAATCACACCGATGATGAGTTTCGTACTTGTTTTCATATATGAGTCCTCCTTTTCGGTTGTATGAACCGTTATTTCCCGTTTCCCGATTAATGTGCTAATTAAAAGACGCGAATGCTAACATTCGCGTCTGATGACCGTTATACGGTTTCCGTCCAGTTTTCCTCGATGAACTCGTCGCGTCCCGAGATGGCCCGGTCTTCCTTATAATGCTTCGGATTCTTTTTATGATAATCCTGATGGTAGTCTTCTGCAGCGAAGAACGTCGTCGCCGGAATGATTTTCGTGACGATCGGAGCCGAGAAGCGACCACTTGCCGCCAACACATCGCGACTCGCCTCAGCCGCGATACGTTGTTCTTCCGTGTGATAGAAGATGGCTGGGGCATACTGAGGTCCCCGGTCTTGGAATTGACCACCATCGTCCGTCGGGTCTGTCTGAATCCAATACAGCTCAAGAAGACGTTCATACGAGAATAATGCTGGATCATATGTGATTTGAACGACCTCGAGGTGCCCCGTCGTCCCGGTTTTCACTTGTTCATATGTCGGATTGTCGACCTGTCCGCCCATATAGCCGGATACGATGCCTTCAATCCCTGGTAATTCTTCAAATGGTGTCACCATGCACCAAAAACAGCCGCCTGCGAATGTTGCTTTTTCCATACTGTCGTTCCCTCCAAATCGTCATTCAACAAAAAAGCGCTCACGTCGGATGACATGAGCGCTTTCGTCATATCGTCCAAGGTTTCCCTTGCTGGTCGTAGCACCTTGCCTAAGGCAGGTTGCTGTGAAGTCGCGGAGCCAGATCTCTCGTTCACTCTTGATATCGATATGTAGTTGGTGAGAGCATCATACCACCCTCAAAATACATTCGTCAATGATTCGGTTTTCGTTTCAACTGAAAAACCGTCAAGACGATGATGAATCCAATCAACCCGATGGAAATGAGCGTACCATACGGCACATTCTCCCCGTATAGCTGTAAGAAAAATAGACCGAATACGGCAAGCAACACAAAGACATAGGAGCGAGTCATTGGGACCTCCTGTTTTTTCTTAAGTGTATCAAGAACACATCGACTTGGCGATACGAAAAGGAAATCAGACGTAGAGCACGAATAAAGGGAGAGAGGTAAAGGAGGAATGTAGGATGGAACAAATCCAATTACATGAACTGACGATTGAGCGTGCGCGTCGTGGGTATAAAGAAGGAGAATTCACGGCGAGAGACGTGACCGCCTACTATTTAGAACGGATTGCGACGTATAATGAACGGCTTCACGCCGTCATTCAAGTCAATCCGGACGCCCTGTTCGAGGCAGAGGCAGCAGACCGGGCGTACCGAAAAGGGGTACGCAAACCGCTACTCGGCATTCCCGTCTTAATCAAAGACAATATCGAGACAAGCGGTCTGATGCGAACGACTGCAGGTGCTGCCGCGATGCGACATCATTTCGCCGCTCGAGATGCCGAGCTCGTCAAACGCTTGCGGGCTGACGGCGCTATCATCCTTGGGAAGGCGAACCTGTCCGAGTGGGCGAACTTTTTAACGGAAGATATGCCGAACGGTTGGAGTGCTGTCGGTGGACAGACGATGAACCCATATGGCGACGGGTTGGATGTCGGGGGATCAAGTTCAGGTTCGGCTTCAGCGGTCGCGGCAAACCTCACGCTTCTCGCAGTCGGGTCTGAGACGAGCGGTTCCATCGTCCATCCGAGTGTCCATAACAGCATCGTCGGGATTAAGCCGACGGTCGGATTGATTAGCCGCTCCGGAATTATCCCGATCTCACGTTCTCAAGATACGGCAGGACCGATGGCGCGCACGCTTCGTGATGCGGTCATCGCCTTACAATCGATGTGCGGTGAGGATGAATCAGACCCGGCGACGTGGGAAACTCCAGTCGGACCGCCTTATGTGACATGTCTCGATGTGAGGCAAGCGGTCGGGATGCGCGTCGGGTTCGTCAAACCGGACATTTCTGAAGAAGAAGTCGGATTGTATGAGGGGGCGCTTCGATTGCTACGGCAAGCCGAGGTCGAACTCGTCGAGGTCACGCTTCCGAAGCATGCGGCACTAGAACAGGCGGACATCCTGTTCGACGAATTCAAGCTCGGGGTCGAGGCGTATCTTGCCAATACGACCGTGCCGTTTAAAACGCTATCCGACCTGATCGAGTGGAACGCGGAACATCCTGAATCGATTCCGCACGGCCAGACCATCTTTGAAGAAGCGAACGCCAAATCTGGAAAACTGACTGAAGCGAACTATCTCGATCGTCGCATCGAGGACGTCCGTCTCGCGAAAACGGAAGGGATTGACACATTGCTTGCGTCACATAAACTGGACGCACTCGTCCTGCCGCATGACATGAACTACGACATGGCTGCAAAAGCAGGTCATCCGACGATTACAATCCCATATCATTTGAAAAAGAGCGGTGCCCCATTCGGACTCTCGTTCACGGGGACGAGCTATGCGGAGCGTGATTTAATCCGAGTCGCTTATGCGTTCGAACAGTTCGTCACACGACCGACGCCTCCAGATTATTCGTAAGTTGCACCCGTCTCTCACGTCCGCTACAATGGTACGTATGCGGATTAGAGAAAGGACAGATTACAATGAAATCATCTATATACGGGTTGACGTTCGATCAACTCACAAACGATTGTACGGAAGCGGGATACGGTGCCTTCCACGCACGTCAAGTTTGGGACTCGCTCTACATCGACCGGGTCAAATCGATGGACGACCTCAACGTACGTGATGAGGTGCGTGATTACTTAACAGAGAAATATGTCATCTCAACACAAAAACTGTTCGTCAAACAAGAAGCGGGCGACGGGACGGTCAAATTCTTACTTAAATTACATGACGGGCACTACATCGAGACGGTGCTCATGCGTCACAAATACGGACGTTCGGTCTGTGTGACGACTCAGGTCGGTTGTAACATCGGCTGTAGCTTCTGTGCGAGCGGCTTGTTGAAAAAGACGCGTGACTTGACGGCGGGTGAGGTCGTCGAGCAGATCATGACCGTCCAACACTTCCTCGATGAAGAGGGTGAAGGGGACCGCGTCAGCCATATCGTCGTTATGGGAATCGGTGAACCGTTCGATAACTTCGAGAACTTGGTCGACTTCTTGCGTGTCGTCAAAGATGAGCGTGGACTTGCGATCGCCCCACGTAAAATCAACGTGTCGACAAGTGGTCTCGCGGATAAGATCTACAAGTTTGCGGACCTCGACTTACGCATCAACTTGGCGCTCTCTCTACATGCGCCAAACGATGAATTACGTACACGCATCATGAAAATCAACCGGGCGTTCCCGCTTGATAAACTCATGCCGTCGATTCGCTATTACGTCGA
Source organism: Exiguobacterium sp. s181 (assembly GCF_018617125.1). Classification (GTDB taxonomy): domain Bacteria; phylum Bacillota; class Bacilli; order Exiguobacteriales; family Exiguobacteriaceae; genus Exiguobacterium; species Exiguobacterium profundum. The sequence continues at coordinate 936,931 of NZ_JACSJM010000002.1, read as the reverse complement.
GAAGACGAACAAACGAATCACATTCGAATATATCCTGCTCTCGAAAGTGAACGATTTGCCGGAACATGCGGAAGAACTCGCCGACTTGATCGAAGACATCAAAGACAAGTCATACGTCAACTTGATTCCATATAACCCGGTCAACGAGCACATCCAATATGAGCGAAGCACGCCTGAGGACATCATGGCGTTCTACGACATCTTGAAAAAGCGTGGCGTCAACACTGGTGTCCGTCTCGAGCACGGGACAGACATCGATGCGGCATGTGGACAACTCCGCAGTAAGCATATGAACGTCGAAGGCGCGAAGTAAACAAATGGCCTCTCCGAATCTCGGGGAGGCCATTCGTTTACCGTTTTTGCCCGACATATTGAATCACAGCGGATTCGCCGTGATGGAGCGTGCCTTCTTCTCGCCAGACGACCGTCTCATGTAAGACGAGCGGTACGAAATCGTCCTCTAGTTGGTGGAACATCTCTTCGGTTTAAAGAAGTGAGGCGTCGTTTGGTCCACCTGTCCCGTAAGCGAGTTGATGTGTAGCGTAGACTTCACTCAGGAACAAACCACCAGGTCGAAGCGTTTGTTGGATATCCGAAAACACCTTTTCTCTGACGTGTGGAGGAAAGTGGCCAAAGATACAGATGACCATGTCATACGCCTCGTTTGGCCAATCGGCTTCATTCAAGTCGATCTGTTTCGTCTGAATGGACACGTTTCGTGACGTCGACAAGCGCTTCGCTTTGTCGAGCCCTACTATAGAAGCGTCCCACATCTCGACTTCAAAGCCGAGCGTGGCGAGCCATACCGCGTTTCGACCTTCGCCCACCGCGATGGCCAATACACGTTTTCTTTAAGGTTGATGAGACGTGACCCATTCGTGTAAAAATTCGTTTGGCTCTGTACCATACACATACTCTTCCGAACTAAATCGTTCAACCTATTTCGACAAGCCATTCACTCCCTCGCTACGTTTCTTTCACCATAGCAAAACGAACGGACGACGGTGAAAATCCAACACGATTTTCTGGATTCATGCATAGTCCCGATGCGAGAGGGGAATAGATTTCTGAACTAATGGATAGAGTGGAGGCTAAGTGATGGAGAAAGTAGATGCGTCGTTGTGGATTCGTGTACGAAATACGCTTGGTGAAGGTCCGTGTTGGGATGCCGAGCTGAAGCGGTTTTATTGGGTAGATATCGAAGGCCATACATTGTGGTGGTATGAAGAACGTGAGGATGAAATCTCGTCGTTTGAAGTCGGGAAACAAGTCGGTTTCGTCATTCCGAAAGTGACGGATGGCGTTGTCCTTGGTTTGAAGGACGGCATTTATGAGTGGGATGAGATCAATCGGGACTTGAAGAAGATTGTCGAGTTGGATGATCCGGACGGTCAATTGCGGTTCAATGACGGAAAAGCCGATCCATACGGTCGAATCTTCGCCGGAACACTTCATCTCGAAGACAAAGAGAATCAAGCGACATTGTATCTTGTCGATCGGGATGGTACGACGACGACACTCATGGATGAGCTCACACTTTCGAACGGGTTGACGTGGTCTCCTGACCATTCCGTTTTTTATCATATCGATACACCGACTGAAACGATTCGCCAATATGATTTCGATTTGAAGGCGGGTACGTTATCAAATGGAAAGGTCGTCATCGATTTCGCGGACGAGGATGGCTTCCCAGACGGTATGACATCAGATACGGAAGGATGTTTATGGATTGCGCATTACGCCGGAAGCAAAGTATCTCGCTGGAATCCATCAACCGGTGAAAAGCTGTTAGAAGTTCACGTTCCTGCACCGAATGTCACATCCTGCGCCTTCATCGGGGATGGGCTCAATCGATTGGCCATCACGACGGCTCGTGAGGGGATGGATGAGGAAGCGTTAGCCGAATATCCGGATGCTGGATCGGTATTTATCATCGATACAGAGGTGAAAGGGATGCCGCTTTATCGTTTTGGGCGTTGAGGAGGACATGCAATGGTGAAACGACTGTTAGTTCGAGCGGGTATTGGGTTGGCAGTTGCGGCAGCGGTCAAGATGGGAATTCAAAAGTTGCAAGAAAATCGAGCGCGGGAAGAAGATCATTCTTATCTCGACCCAAAATGGGAGGAGGTGCCGAGTGTCGATTCTGACAAGGACGAGGATGAGGTCGGGTTGACGCAACTCGACTCCATCTATCGGGCGGAGTGGCAAGCGAACGCCTATCCCCGCTCGGAAGCAGAACGAAAAGCGTTGGAAGAATAAAAGCATGTTTTTCAAAACACGTCCGTGTGGCGTGTTTTTTTTGTTGACAAATCGAATCAGTCGTTTGAATATATAAAGAGTAATGATTACGATTTAATGGAGGTTCATCAGTATGAAACGAATTCCAATTACCGTACTCTCGGGTTATCTTGGTAGCGGAAAGACGACACTGCTCAACCACATCTTACATAACCGGGAAGATAAAAAATATGCGGTCATCGTGAACGATATGAGCGAGTTAAACATTGATGAGAAATTGATTGAACAGGGTGGTTTCTCCCGTACCGATGAAAAATTAGTCGAACTCTCGAACGGGTGCATCTGTTGTACCCTACGTGAGGATTTGCTGACAGCGGTCTATGATCTTACAAACGATCGCGACCTCGATGGCATCATCATCGAGTCTTCTGGTATCTCTGAACCGATTCCCATTGCGCAGACGTTCACGTATGCCGATGATGCGCTCGGAATCGATTTGACGAGCCGTGTCTATATCGATGCGATGGTCACTGTCGTCGATGCGTACCGCTTCTTCAAAGATTTCAATTCTGGTGAATCGCTCATGGAACGTCAACAAGCCGTCGATACAGGTGACGTACGTGAAGTCGTCGATCAAGTCGAATTTGCGGATATCATCGTGTTGAATAAGGCAGACCGGGTGTCTGGAGCGGAACTGCAGGAGATGAAGGGGCTACTTAAGACACTCAACCCGAGCGCGCGATTATTGACTTCAACATACTCCGACGTAGCGTTAGACGATCTACTCGACGTCCAGTTGTTCGATTTCGATCAGGCGATGCGTGCGGCGGGATGGATTCAAGAACTTGAGGCAGAAGAACATACGCCGGAAACGGAGGAGTATGGCATCAGCTCGTTCGTCTACCGTCGTCGTCGACCGTTCCACCCTGAGCGCTTGATGAATTGGATGGAGCACTATCCTGAAGAAATCGTCCGTGCCAAAGGCTTCTTGTGGATCGCGTCACGGAACGACCTTGCCTGTCTCTTCTCCCAGGCCGGATACGCATCGACGCTCGAACATGCCGGTCGTTGGTTAGCGACCCTTCCCGAGAGTGAACGAGAGGCCATGTTCGTCTCAGAACCTGAGCTGCGTGAAGATTACATCGAGCCGTACGGAGACCGACAGAACGAATTGGTCCTTATCGGTCAACGGATGGACCGGGAGGCGGTCGAGCAATCACTTGACGCCTGCTTGTTGACGGATGAGGAGATGGTAGCGGAGTGGGATTCGTTCCATGACCCACTTCCTGGTACTGGCCAACTCGTCACCTATTCAGATTGACCGTTTACAAACTGACGAAACATCGCTATACTGTGACTGCATAAGTAACCGCATATCAATGACTGCACTAGGGGTGCTTCGGCTGAGATGTGAGCATGGCTCCGATCCCTTATAACTCGATCCAGGTAATACTGGCGTGAGGAAGTGCGGCACTTTCTCTATGCAAGTTTGTATAGATTTTGTTGCTGCATTCTCATGAATGCGGCTTTTTTTTATGCAAACACATATAGAGGGGGAAACAAGATGAATGAATCATGTGGCACGAGTCCGATTGTCGGATTTCGCTTCACGCTTAGCCCGATGACAGATGACTTTGTCGGGACGATCAAAGGGGCATTGAAAGGAACGAATATGACGGGTGTGTGGCGACATACGGATGACGTGTCGACCGTGATCCGAGGTCGCGCCGAGCACGTGTTCGACGTCGCACGGACCGTCTTAAGCCTGGCTTCGGAGGAAGGACGCCATGTCTCGATGAGCGGAACCTTCTCTGTCGGATGTCCGGGAGATTCGGCAGGGGATGAGGTGCTCGAGGCACCACCACAACCACTGAATGGAATTTCAAGAGAACAGTATGTCTCGTCACAGTTCGCGCTTTATCCGATGGGGGCGGAGAACTATATGGATCTCATCTATGATGAAATCGAGCAAGCGAAACAGGCGGGTGTCTATAATGACTCCATGCACTACGCGTCAGGCATTCATGGGAACTTGGATGATGTGTTCTCGTATTACGAGTCGGCGTTCAACCGGACACGCGAGAAGAATCGACACGTCGTCATGACGGTGACGTTCAGTGTGAACAGTCCGTCACATGGAGGACAACATGCTTAAATCGTGGAAATTGAAAGAGGTCGTCCTCGTCTCCGTATTGTCTGTCGTCTTTGCCGTCGTCTACTTATTGTTTGTTCATATCGGGAACTTATGGGCAGGGTTGATTGGACCGATCGCCTATGAATGGATCTTCGGTATCTGGTTCATCGTGTCAATCATCTCGGCGTATATCATTCGGAAGCCGGGTGCGGCCTTCATCTCGGAAGTGATGGCAGCGACGATTGAAATGTTGATTGGGAATGCGATCGGACCGCGCATCATCTTGGTCGGTATCGTCCAAGGTCTTGGGGCGGAAGCAGTCTTTGCGATGACAGGTTATCGTCGATACGAGCTTTGGGTTCTCATGCTTGCTGGATTTGGCTCGGCCGTCACGAGTTTCGTGTACACTTACTTCATGAGCGGATTTGCGATGCTCGAACCGGGATATGTAGCGACGATGTTCGGGCTGCGGGCGGTCAGTGGCATGGTCATCGCAGGAATCGGTGGGAAGTTGCTCAGTGACCTGTTGCTCAAGACGGGGTCGCTTCGTGGCTATGCGATTGCTCGGAGTGGGAACGTCCATGGTTGAGACAGGATCGCTTTCATTCCGATTCCCCGAAAGTCTGGATACCATCTTAAAAGATGTGACACTATTCATAAAACCTGGACGCACGATTTTGACAGGAGCGAGCGGAAGCGGGAAGTCGACCCTGCTCGCGCTGTTCAACCGTCTCTATCCAGAGAATTGTGATGGGATCCTGGAAGGCAAACTCGAACTACTGGGACGCTCACACGACGACTACGCACCAGGCGAGATCAATCAGCGGGTCGGGACGGTATTCCAAGACCCGGACACGCAGTTCGTGATGGAACGGGTGGAAGAGGAACTCGTCTTCACACTCGAAAATTTGCAGACGCCGGTCGAGGTCATCGATCAGCGCGTGACGGAGATTCTCGAGTCACTCCAACTGACCGATTACCGAAATCGTCACATCGATTCCTTGTCAGGAGGGGAGAAACAGCGGATCGCCGTCGCTTGCGCCATGGTCGGACAACCGGAATGGTTGCTTCTCGATGAGCCGTTGACACACCTTGATCCAGTGACCGCGAATCGATTCGTCGACTGGCTCGATCACTTGGACAACGTGAACGTCATCGTTGTCGAACATCGCGCGCACTTGTGGGGAGACTTTTTTGATTGGCACATCGAACTCGATCAAGGACGGATTGTACGGAACGAGCCGTTTCAACCGGTCGATGATTTTTCATTCACACGATCGTCATTATCACGACAAGCAGTCGAACACTATGTGGTCGACGAGGTGGAGCGTGACACATTTCGATTAAAAGGAGTGACCCTAACAGCTCGTATCGGGGAAGTGATTGCCATATTAGGACCAAATGGGAGTGGAAAGTCGACGTTATTACGAAGTTTGACGGAGTCTGACCGTCGGGTCGGACTCGTCCCTCAATCTCCGGAACACTTATTTTTCATGAACTCGGTCGAGCAAGAGTTACAATTTGGTCATGAGGAATCAATTGATAACGTACTAGAGGAGCTATCCCTCGAGGATAAACGAGTCCTCCATCCACTGTCGCTCAGTCACGGTCAGAAGCGACGACTCGCCGTCGGGATTCAGTTACTCTCAAACAAACAGTTGCTTGCCTTCGATGAACCGACGGCTGGCCAAGATGAACCGTCACTCCATGCACTAGAGATTTTGATGAAGCGGCATGCGGCAAAGGGACAGACGATCTTGTTCGTGACCCATGACTTATCGTTCGCCAATATCGCCCATACGTTCTATTTGATGAAGGATGGAGAACTCTCAGGACCATTCGGGGATGAGCTTTGGGAGGACACGGAGAGACTTCGTCATTATCGACTAGCGGGAGGACGACAACGATGTCACTCCATGATATGAATCCGACAATCAAGTTCGGGACGATGACAATCATCATGTTCGGGCTTGCCTTGTTTTATAACCCTTGGACCCCGCTCGTCATCATCGTCGGTACGTTGACGATTCAATTGCTGGCGACGGACGTGTGCTGGAAGAAGTGGAGCCTGTTTTTGATTCCTTTTCTCGTCACGGCGCTCGGGACGTTTTGGACGACACTCGTGTTTGGGAAGGAGCTCGGGGGCGAGACGTGGGTAACCCTTCTCGGTCAAGATATCTCAAAAGAAGAGGCGCGCGTCGCTACGTCTCTTAGTCTCCGTGTATTGGCGTTCACCGTATTGTCGCTCCTCTTCATGTTGACGACCGATTCGAAACGTTTCGTCATGAGTTTGATGCAACAGACGAGGCTTTCACCGACGATTGCCTACAGCGCGCTCGTCGGATTCCGCTTCCTTCCGTTGATGCAACGGGAGATGTATCAGCTTCAATACGCGCATCGTCTTCGCGGCGTTCCGCTCGATACGAAATGGGAACGGATTCGTCATGTACCGAAACTCCTTCTCCCGCTGTTGGCAGGTTCGATCCGACGTGCGGAACGGGTCGCCTTCTCTATGGAGGCGAGGGGTTTCACGAGTGGGAAACGGACCGTCTATGAGCGGATTGACGTCAAACCGTCCGATTACATATGGTCCGGTATATTCTTCACACTGTTTGGCCTTTCCATTTGGATCGGCATATGAAAAGACGACTCACGGAGAGTCGTCTTTTTTCGTTTCTTTCACGATGCGAAACTTCGGTTTGACCGATTCGTTGTTGAACGCCTCGAGAACGGTATTCTCGTTTGCCATTCGAATCTGTTGTGGCTCGCCTTTTGCTGTCGTACCGATGCAATACATGTTCGCTTCATAATCCGCAAAGAGCGATTTGTAAGATGTCGCGTGGTGCATCAAGCGACCTGGAGACCCCCAACCGACGATGATCATCCCGCCGCTTGCTTCTACCTCTTGTAACGTCTCTTCGACGTAATGGTAGTTCGTCTCATCGAGTTGAGACTCCACGTATGGAAGGTTGTCATTGATGGCGAGTGTCGGGACGAGACTGATGACCCGCATTTCTCGAATCGGTTGTGACAAATGATTTTGCATCAACATATAAGCACGCTGTGTCGTCGTGCCAGACAAAAAGGCATCGCTCATCCGCGGCGAGTAAATAATGACGGCGCAGATGACGCCATCCTCCACATCGGTGAACTCATACGTTCGCATATAGCGTTTCGTTTTATCTTCATTGAAGATTGATTTGACGCGGATGGTTACTTCTTCTACATGCGTGTTCATTTCCATTCCTCACTTTTTCATGTAAGCATCAGCCGAGCGATTTAAACCACTCGATATATCGAATCGTGTAATAAGCAACTCGTTGACTAAGCGTATCACGCTCATCCGGCATGAACGTCACGCTTGATTCATAGTTCTCGAAGTACGTCATGACATCATTGACATATTGCTCACTTCGATTGTATTCGAAGATAGCGTTTCGGACGGATGTGACTGAATCTGTTTTTTTTCCACCGTGTTCACTTAAATAATACGCCGCCGTGTGCGCAGAATCAACTAGACTGTGTGGGTCAGCTTTTCCATCGCCGTTTCCGTCGCGACCGAGTCCACCATACTGCTCAATCAAGGCAAGGTCCGTCAAATCTACTTCGTCTTCTGGGACATCGCCTTTTTGGTCATCGGTGTCATATTCCCAACCGAGCCAAGTGCGGGGCATGAATTGAAATGGTCCAATCGCACCGACAGACGAACGCATCGAAGAACTGTGCGAGAAGATGGTCTCTACCCGATGAACGGCAGCCAGTAGGCGCCAGTCCACGTCATACGTGTCAGCAGCGTCTTGATAGACGGCCAGATGCGTGTTCGGGACACCGTTCTCTCCATAATAGGTTCGATACAATCCATTGTTCACTTTATCATGTTGACCGAGCCAGCCGACTGCCCCGAGCAAAAGCACGAGCACAATGATGAAACCGGTCAGTCGCAGCATCATACGTTTCAAGATACCGCCTCCTAGCTTTTAGACAATACCCGAATAGTGTAGCATATAGCTAAGAGGAAGGACAGGAGTGGATATGGATGCTCGAACGTTTGATTTTTACAGCCATCATCGGCTACATGCTGATCGTTCAGATCTTTAATGCCAAATTGATTCGTCCCTTGATTGAAACGAGAGGACGGGCATGGGTGTACGAACAAACCGTGAAGTCGGCATGGGGACTGACCTTGTTGATTGTCGCCCTCATCTTTTTATTTCAAGTACCGTCAGCAGAAGTTGGATTGACATTCGCACCAGAAGCGGGGAACGAACAGGCTTGGCAAGTCTTTTACTTGTCATGCATCCTAGTCACCGTGACACTCGTCTTTTATCTCTTGGTCAAAACTTCAGCACGTCTCCGACATGTGTTACGCCCTTACTATGAGCTCGATTTAGAGAAGTTGCTACTACCCCGGACAAAAGCAGAAGAACAGGCGTGGAACGCCGTCTCGGTCACGGCTGGCGTGACCGAGGAATTCATATTCAGAGGAGTCCTGCTATACACGATTTCCCTCTATATCGAGGTGCCAGATGTGACTCTCGCCCTAATCGGGGGCGCCCTTTTCGGCGTGGCCCACGCCTATCAAGGGATAAAGGGAGTATTTATGACAGGGATTGTTGGATTCGGATTAGGCATCCTCTATTTAGGGATGGGAGTCCTTTGGCCGGTCATGGTGTTACATGTACTTCTAGATTTGATTGCCGGTCCAATCCATGTCGATGCAAAAAGCGAGTGACCGCCTCCTCATAGGCGAGAGCGTCCTTGATCATGCAATCGGTATGTTCTGCGCCATCGATCAATACCAAGTCGTTCTTCCGGTTCAATGCATTCATTTCGACCGACATCCACGTCGGGACGAAATCATCTTTTGAACCATGTACGAATAGGATTGGGGTCGTCGTTTCCGTGACGGCCTTTTTCGGTTGGACTTGTCTCATCGTGAACCCAGCACGAGACCAAAGGAAATAGTCGATTCCCGGTAAAATGAGCTCGGCTGGGATATGGTGTAACTCTTTCAGTTGATAACGCATCAATTGTTTCATATCGTCAAACGGACATTCTGCGATGACGAAGTCGACGTTCGTGAGCGGAGTCGTCTGCAAGACGGTGGCCGCTCCCATTGAGACGCCGTGAAGCCCGACTTGATCGACTGTTTCCTCTTTCTTCAACCAGTCCACCCAGTCGATCATATCGACTTTTTCATGGAAACCGTATGAGGCATAAATCCCTTCAGACTCCCCGTGTGAGCGCAAGTCGACGGCAAGCAGGTTGTAGCCGAGTCGATGGAACATGGCGAGGTGAGGGGCCATGAAACTATGTGATGCGGTATATCCATGTACGAACACAATCCACTTTGTTGATCCTTCATTCCGATAGATACGCCCGTAGAGGCGGTAGTCATCACGCGATTGAATCGAGACATGCTCGAACGGTACGTCATGATAAAAGGTGCGATCTTCGTCCGTATATGGAGCGAGTAACATCTCCGGAGTCTTTCGTTTGCCTCGCGTCATTCGTTTGAAGGCATAGTAGCTGATTGCGTAATAACCTGTGAAAAGTGATGCTAATCCAATTTTCCATTTTCGTTGCATTGATACCGACTCCTTTCAACGTTATTGTACCCGAAACGACTCGATACGGTCCTGTTTTCTTACATAAGGGGAGGGCATACGTAACATAAGCAGGTGAATTAGATGAATGACGGCACATCGAAAGATTAGGTAGAGAACGGTATGATGAAGTGACAATAGCAGGAGGGCGGGGGGCATCTACATGGAGAGGTCAGAGATTTATCGAATGATTCAAAGGGTGTTGAGCGACAGAGAGGGAACGCTTGAGCGAGGAGTAACGTTCTCGTGGACACTTGAAGGTGATGAACGGATTGTCGGACTCGTATTTGATGTTATACTCGACCGGTATTTTCTATACAACAAAACAAGCCTCCTCACCGAGGTGCAAGAGATTGCGCGTCTAGTCGAGTGTCGACCAGAGGAAATCGTCCGCGCTTTCTCCTGTCTCTCGGGGATTCGACTCGAATCGAATCATATCATCGAACGACTGATGACCATCGAAGAGGCGACCATTTTAGAAAATGGATCAATCCGTGTTGCCATTCGCTTTGGAGGATGGCTCACTCATCAGCTGCATCAAATTGGTTGTGATGCCCTTCTCCCTTGTTGAGCTCGGTCAAGGTACCGTCAATCACGCGAAGGACACGATCACACACATCGAGCATGCGTTCATCATGTGTGATGACGACGACACGTCTTCCTTCCTCATGCGCTTGTTTGGCCAAGAGTTCCATTACAAGACGTCCATTCTCATAATCCAAACTCGCCGTCGGTTCATCTGCCAAAATGAGTTGCGGGGAGTTGATGAGGGCCCTAGCGACGGCCACGCGTTGCTTTTCACCTCCTGACAAGGTCGCCGGGAGATGGTGCAGACGGTGCCCTAAGCCGAGGTCGATCAACAGTTGCTTCGCATCCAACTTTTTCTTCTCTTGAATCAGCTCTAGTTGTTCGAGCACCGTCAAGTAGGGAATGAGGTGGGCCTGTTGAAACACGAACCCAACTTCATGCAGGCGTAACAGACGACGTTGTTCCTCATCTAATTCGAATACGTCTCGCTCGTTCATCAAAAATGCTCCTTGATCCGGTTTTCGCAACAGACCGAGGATGTATAACAACGTACTCTTCCCGCTACCGCTCGGACCGACGATGGCGACGCATTCCCCCGGTGAGACATGTAACTCGATGTCAATCAATACGAGCTGACCGTCAAACTGATGTGATACATGGCTTAACCTCATGATGCTTTCCCTCCTATGATTTCAATTGCGTCGACTTGACGGAGTTTCCATAACGGCAACAACGCACCAAGAACAGATAAGAAGATGAACATGGATCCGAATAGCGCGACATGACCGAAGTCGACGAGAAACGGCAATGATGATGGAATCAACGCATCGACGACGTACATGACCTCGATCGATGTGGCGACTGCCGCCGACACGATGACGATGACCTGAAAGAGCAGTGCCCGTCCGATGATACGTGGGGAGAGGCCGATTGCCTTCAGAATTCCGAGCTCAGGTAACTTTTGAAGCGTGAACAAATAAAAGAACGCGGTCAAAATAAACGTTCCGATCACGAGCAGAAAGGCACGCATCATAGTGAATGTGCTCTGTTCGGCACTATATCCAGGAACCGACTCAATCAAATCTTGTTGACTCATGACGAGCGCATCGGACATCGTGGATTCCGTTCCAATCTCAGCAGATACATATGGACGTTGTTCGGATTGATTCAAATAATCAAACCACGTCTCGTTCGTCGTGTAAATCACTGGTCCATGACTGTAGCGTCCAGGCGCCTCACCGGCGATCGTAAAACGATATTCGGACGCAAAGTCGGTCAACGTGTCACCTGTTCCAAGCTGTTCTGAGAGACTTGGGTCAAACAAGACTTCACCTGTTTCTAGATAAGTACCTGGGCCAATATTACTTCCACTTGGAAGGGCGAATAGCGTGACCTCTTCTTTTTTTCCATCAATCGTGACCGTGAGCTGTCGGACGCTCATCGTTTCGTTTGAAGTATCCGCTTTGACGTCTATAAACGATCGTGTCAATTGACCTTCTGAGTCCGGATCAAGTTGATACGTCGTAGCATTCAATTCGTGCAACGCAGAACCGTTATCATATGCGAGGCCGTCTGCTAGCCCTGTAATGAGTGTCGTCAACATGACAATCAAAAATGTGATCACGAACAACATGGAGAACTTTCTTTTCTGTCTCCACATCTCTTTCCAACCTAACTGCATAAAAAAACCTCCTTCAAGTGCTGATGAAGGAAGTGTACGCAACCAATATGAACAGAATATGAACGACATCAAAAATGTAGATGGATCGTGGTGCCGATTCCAAGGCTAGACTCGATTGTGATGTTTCCGCCATGTAGGTCGATGATATCTGAGGTGATGGCGAGACCGAGACCTGTCCCTTGACTCGTTCGAGCCGTGTCTCCGCGATAGAAGCGGTCGAAGAGGTGCTCTTTTGTCTCGTCATCCATCCCAATCCCTTCATCTGTAACCGAGATGACGACACCCGGATCAACGGTACAGGTGATGTGGATGGTGCCTCCATCACGTGAGGCATGGACGGCGTTCACCAATACGTTGTTCCAAACTTGTGCGAGTAGAACCGGGTCACTCTTCAAGACTACGTCTTGTGGGATGTCAGTAACGACGGCAATCCCTTTTTGATCAAGAATGAATGCGTTCATTTGAATGACTTCGGATACCGATTGAAGCACATTCACGTTCGTCTCGAGAATCGGTGGATTTTCATCCAATCGTGATAAAAGCAGCAGTTGTTTCGTCAATTGGGATAGACGCTTCGTCTCCTGTTCGATGACACGCGCATATTCCTTCGATTCTCCTTTCGTTCCGTCAGCCAATTTTTCTGCATAGCCAACTAGGGAAGTCAACGGAGATTGGAATTCATGGGAGACATTCGAAACGAATCGTCTTTGTCTCGCTTCTGTCCGATTGATCTCGTTCGACATGTGTTGAAATTGTCGTGCCAACGTCCCAATCTCATCTTGACGCTCGACGGGGAGATGTTCCGGAGCTTTACGCATGGCGACGGATGTGGTCGCTTTCGTGAGCGTCTGCAATGGGCGGACCAAGGACCTTGTCGAAATGGCGATCAAGCCAAATGCCAAGAGGGTCACGAGTGCGAAAAATAGACCGACGAACAGATGTAACTCACGGATTTGGGCACTCAAGTCCGGACGGATAAAAATGACGTCTCCGTTTTCAAGTGTAAATCCATATGTGTTCGTCAATTCATTATCGAACAATCCGAGCAAGAAGAGATGAAACGGAAAGTCACGCATTCCCTGATAGGGAGCTCCGTTCCGTACGGACTGAATCACCGCGTCAGATATGGTCTCGTCTCGAAATGCACCGCCAAAGCGTCGACGTTCGTCTGCGGAGTCCACGACGACCAGTTGGTATCCGGTCGCGGCTAAAAAGGTATAGAAGGCATCATAGTCTAAATCGGTATGGTTCTCGACATACGACTCCGCCATTTTGGCGACCCGTTCCGTCTTCTCGCTATAGGAAGGTTGCCACCACGTATAATAAGCCACATTGCTGATCAACAGAGAGATGGCTCCGGATAGAAGTAAAATCAGGAACATCGTGACGATGATTCGCGTGTAGAGTGTCTTCATCCGTTCACCTCGAGTGCGTATCCGACACCTCGTACCGTTCGAATTGTCAGAGCAGGGTGATCGAACCGATTACGAAGTCGCTTGATATGCACATCAACCGTTCGCTCATCCCCCTCGAAATCAAATCCCCACACCAACTCGATCAACTCCTCACGACGATACACTCTTCCCGGAAAAGAGGCGAGTTGAAATAATAGCTCGAACTCTTTTTTAGGAAGATAGAACAGCTGCCCTTCAAGCGTCACCTCGTACTCTCTTAAATCGAGTCGAAGAGGACCGGCTTGAATTTGTGAAGCGGCCGAGCGTTGATAACGCCGCGAGACGGCTTGCAATCGGAACAATAACTCTTCAGGGATGAAAGGTTTGGTTACATAGTCGTCTGCCCCATGCTCGAACCCTTGGCGCTTATCCTCCCATTCATCGAGAGCGGTTAGTAGGATGACGGGTATATCAAGAGTCGCCTTGAGTCGTCGACACAACTCACGACCGTCAAGCCCTGGGAGCATGATGTCGACGATTGCGGCATCGATTGGTTGCGTTGTAAAACGTTCTTCGCCTGTGTTCCCATCCGTCGCCGTCAACACCTCATGACCCGCATCCTCGAACGTCTCCTTCACAAGGCGTAAAATGGATGGGTCGTCTTCTACGATGAGTATACGCATATCGGTCGTTCCTTTCCAAAATAGGTTCGACACGAAACGAGGTGACCCATGCGGAGTCACCTCGAGTCGTATCAGCTTTATTGTTTCGTCATCTCTTGATGAAGGGCACGGAGGGCGCGGATGAACGCATCCTTAAAATATTTGTCTTCTTGTGTCTCTAATGTTTGGATGGCCTTTTGGTCACCGTTACTCGCTTTGACGAGAAGATTCACGACTGTTCCCCAGCGTTTCACATGTTCTGGGCGAGGGTGGTTCAACGCGGTCGTCAACGTGAACCAATACGGTTGATCGCGTCGCTGTAACGTGCCGATCATCTGTTTGGCAAGGAGTGCTTCTTCTTCAGAAGGGATTGTTGCCGTGGCGAACCAACCGAGCATCGAGGCGCTCATCGATTCAAGTTCTTGTTTCATTGCAGGTTCGATTGGCATCCGTCCGAAGTCTGTCACGTTAACAAATACCAATCGGTCTTTCGGGTCGATATGTGTGATCCATCCTGACACTGACTTCAGCTTTTCACGTTCTTTTGACTGGGCTTTACACGTGTACCCTTGAAGTTTTCCGATGTAGATGCGGAATTGTCCACGGTCGACATGTTTGTCCACCTTGAACTCGATTTCTTGTCCTGCTTGAAACGGTTGATTCCGTTTATTCAACGTCTGACCCTTTTTCAATTCGGGTCGCTTGGAGATATGACGCAGTGCTTCTTGTTCAGTCCTATCATCCAATGTCCAGAGGTTGTGAGGGGTCACGTTTTTGAAGCGATGACGCCGGACGTAGATGTATTGGTCGAGTGCGTCGATCGCGTCTGCGGAAGTGGCAGTTCCATTCAAATAGTCATCAGCGATGTCACGTAAGGTGAGGGATTCGAGACGGTCGATATGTCCTGAATATGGGACGCTTCCGACAACAAATAACGCGGTCGCAATCAACTCACTTTCTCGAGGGGTCAGCGGTCGTTTGGCCATGGTGCACTTCCTCTCTCTCAATTCATATGATTAGTATAACAAAAACAGTTCGACCGTTGTGAACTCAACTGCGATTTGGAAAAAAATGAGGAATGGACAGGATTCCCACCATTTATCTCGAATAATGACTTGTAGAGAATCGGATGAAGGTATGAAAAGTGAGGTGAGGCGATGAAGCTCTCCATTGAACCAGGGGATTATGTCGTATTGATTGAAATCAATAAAGAAGTACTCAAATGTGCCTCCCTCGAGGAAGCCAATCAGGCAGATCGCTTGCGATATGAGCTCGTCGGTCGGATGAGCGAACGCTTGCCGGCAGAAGTCATCGTTCCGTCCATCATCGATTACATCCGCTTCGGAAGCGGATATATCGGAGATCGTATCGTCTGGGACGCCGAAACCGAGTCTTTTTTTTGCCAGCAGTTTGAGACCATTGACGGCTCCCCGTTCGGAGAGGACTTAGAAGGATTTCGTCCCGACCCAAGTCGGGTGGAACTGGCGCGCTACTATACGTACTTGACGATTGGACGGATTGTCGAGTTTGATATGTTACATCCGGATGAGCCAAGCTATTGGTGAATTTGTCGACAACTTTTTATTCAAAAAAAGGGAAATCTAATCCAAAGTTTGAGATAATGGAGTCACTTTATCAGTTTGGAATGGAGCGGAAGGAATGAAAAAGATTGCCCTTTTGACAGCGATTGCCCTTTTACTGCCGGTCGGAGTAGATGCTGCAAAGCCAGTCATCCTTAAGAAACATGGCTACGTCGTTTCAGAACCACAAGTCACGAGCCAATATTATGTGAAGCAAATCGGTACGGATTTGGCCTGGAGTAAGACGAGAGGCGCAAGTGATATCGTTGTGGCGCTGATTGACTCGTCAGCTGACCGGAACCATACGGATTTGAAGAACGTTCCTCGTGTCGTCAATTCCATGAAAGGTCCGTATACTGCGGATATTCACGGTACGCATACCGCCGGAATCATGGCCGGGAAACATAACCGCTTTGGGATCGCCGGACTCGCGCCGAACGTCCGCTACCACTTCTATAATGTGTTCTACGGGGTGAATAAAGATAAAACGGACTCTTGGACGGTCGCCAATGCCGTGGATACGGCTGTGGCGAAAGGGGCGAACATCATCAACCTCTCGCTTGGTGGGGATGATTATGATAGTCGTTTGGCCGCATCAATCAAACGGGCAAGGGCAAAAGGGGTCATTATCGTCGCATCATCTGGAAATGATCGAAAACAGACGATCAATTTTCCTGCAAACATGAAAGAAGTAATCGCGGTCGGTGCAATCGATTCTAGACATCGTCTCGCGAGCTTTAGCAATATGGACGATCGCGTCAAAATCGTGGCGCCAGGTGTGAACATCCTCTCGCTCGGGGTCAACAACCGCTTTATCTATATGGATGGGACGTCGATGGCGGCACCGATGGTCACGGCGAGCCTCGCGCTCGTCAAATCGATCAACCCTTATTTCACACCGGGTGAGATCGACCAGTTAATTGCGAAGATGCCTCGAGCGTCCGGCAAGTCCTATACGGAATTGAATACAATGAAACTATTAGAAGCGACGGCTCGCCCGATTCACATCTCTGCCCCTTCGGTGTGGAAGAGTCGATACGTGAATGATGTCAAGTTAAGTGTCATGAACCATTCGAACTTGAAATCCTCGTTCACACTGTATCAAGGGAACAAGAAAGTCAAGACGCTCACACCAAATCGGTCGTTCACGATGTATTCGAGCGGGGATTGGCTACCGAGCGGACAATATCGCATCGTCGGTCAAGTCACGGATGGAAAACATAAGCGCTACACGAGCCGAACGATTGATTATGTCAACACGTTGAAGACGGCAGTGTCTGTGAAGGTATCGGAAGAAGGGACGTTCTCGATTCACACGACACGAAAAGGCACGGTCACGGTACTTGATTCAAATGGGAAGGTCTTGTACGAAGCGCTCCACATCGCCGGGACATTCCCGGTAAGAGGGAATACGACACAGAAGCTGACGGTCATCCTTAAACCGACGGACCTTCGCGAAAAAGTGGTGACGACATCTTTTGAGCCACCAATCATCGAAGACGAGCCTCCGGTCACAGAGACCTTGTAAGATAAAAAGCCGCCTGCTCCTAACGGAGAGACGGCTTTTTCTATTTAATCGATGGTGATGGCTTCTCCACACCAACGGATACTCGCTTCTAATACGTTCCCTTGGTCATCAATATGCTCGAAACTGAGTTTCCCATCTCGGATGATTTCGCAAAGGCCGACTCGGATGCGGTCGCTCCAAGCACGACGCGTCTCATGCGTTTCATCGAATACTGGAATGGCATCCGGGAAACGCTCCTCGAGGTGTGCTAAATTGTGATGGTCAAAATGATAAGGTCGTTTCGAGAGTTCGTTCGGTGCCTTGATATCGAACGGTTCAAACCCTCGGACGAGACGATTATTTCGGTAGAAGGCGAACACGCCGTTGTTCGGGTGGAGCACTTTAATGTCATCGATTTCTATTACATAAGTCAGACGTTGAATCCAACCGTTTTTTGCATCCTGATGCATCAAAATCCCTCCTTATTCAATGAACACGCCTTATTTTAGCGCTGACTGAACGTAAAATCAAGTTTCGAATTTAAGTTGTCAACCGTTCAAATTTCAGCTACAATGGTTGAAGTGACTATGAGGTCTGGACAATCGCGGGACGCAAGTCTTGAGGAAAGTCCATGCTCGCACAGCCTGTGATGGCTGTAGTGATCGTGCTACACGAAACGATAAGTGTAGGCAACGCAAGTTGACGGCAGAAGAAACACCTAAGTCCTCGGATATGGTGTACGCTTCTTGAAAGTGCCACAGTGACGGAGTCTGATCGGAAACGTTCAGAGTGGAACGAGGTAAACCCCACGAGCGAGAAACCCAAACTATGGTAGGGGAACTTCCAGACCGGAATCGAACGGGACGGAGGGCGCCGATGTGCGCAGATAGATGATTGTCACTCCATCGTGCCAGGGAGACCGCTATGAGCACCGGAGTACAGAACATGGCTTACAGGACAACATAGTCTCAACTGACAACGACAAGGAGTTCAAGCACATATACTTGAGCTCCTTTTTTCATGATTTTTTTACAACTTACAAAATGACTGAAAGATATTTATGTAGAAGGAAGGCGATTGCAGATGGCAAAACGTAAACTGATTGCGACGGCAGCGATGGGAATCGAGGCACTCGTGGCAAAAGAAGTAAGAGATTTAGGATACACGTGCGAGGTCGAGAATGGACGGATTTATATCGACGCTGAAATGGAAGACATTCCACGTTTGAACATGTGGTTACGCACAGCAGACCGGGTCAAGCTCGTCGTTGCCGAGTTCAAGGCGACAACGTTTACAGAATTGTTTGACGGGGTCGTGGCGTTACCATGGACCGACCTCATGCCGTGGGACGCGGCGTTCACGGTCGACGGACGCTCGGTCAAATCGAAGCTGTTCTCGATTCGTGACTGTCAGAAGATTACGGAGAAGGCGATTGTTGAAGCGATGCAACGCGGCTATCGTAAAGAGGGAGAATGGTTGCCGAAGTCAGGCGCCAAATTCCCGATCGAAGTCGCCCTATTGAAAGATGTGGCGACCATCACGATCGACACGTCCGGTCCGCTTCACCGTCGAGGCTACCGTGAGCTTCATTCGCAAGCTCCACTCAAAGAGACGATGGCAGCGGCGATGATTCAATTGACGAACTGGCGTCCGGACATGCCGTTTTATGACGTATTTACAGGTTCAGGGACGCTCGCCATCGAGGCGGCGATGATTGGACGAAATATCGCGCCGGGTATCAACCGTGAATACTTCGCTCAAGATTGGACATGCATCCCGAAAAAAGCTTGGTATGCGGCAATTAATGAAGCAAACGAGAAAGCGGAGTGGGATAAACCGCTAAAAATCTATGGAATCGACCTCGATCCGCGGATGGTCAAACTCGCAAAAGACAATGCGGAACTCGCTGACGTCCGCGATGCGATCACGTTCGTCCATAGTGACGCAGCCGCACTGAAGCCGAAAGAAGAGTACGGAGTCATCATCGGTAACCCTCCGTATGGGGAACGACTTCAGTCAGAAGAAGAGATCATCGATTTGTATGAGCGAATCGGAGAACAATATTCGAAATACCCTGGTTACAGCGTCTACATGTTGACGAGTTATGAAGACTTCGAGAAGGCATACGGACGCCCTGCGACGAAGCGTCGGAAGTTGTACAACGGAAATATCGAAACGCAATATTATCAATACTTCGGAAAGCGCCGTCCACGTCCGGACCGTGACGAGAAACCGAAATCAGAATAATGAATCCATGACCGTTCAACTGAGCGGTCATTTTCTATTTTATTAGAGCAAACTCACTTGTTTCATCATCCGTCTAACAGGTTATACATAACATATGTATAATTAGAGGGGGACAGATGATGGAAAAGTATACCGTCGAATATCAGTTACATGCGAAAGAACAAAACACTCGGACGGTCGAGGTGGAAATGGATCGTGTGCCGGACTTAAATAATCAAGAAGAACTACATGCGGCTTATCAGATTGTATCTGACGCGATTCGTGAACCGATCACAAGTTTTGAGATTGTATCTATTACGTGAGCCCGAGGCAGTCGCTTCGGGCTTTCTACATAATATTGGAGGAGTGAGTAGATGAATATTTTGGTAGTAGGCATAGGTGACGTGGCAAAAAAAGCGTATCTGCCAGTATATGCCGGATTAAAGGACGTCGATGTGTATCTTGTCTCTAGAGATGAACAAAAGTTACACGAAGTCATCTCGACCTATCGTTTTAAAGGAGGATATACGGAGCTCGACGCCGTGCCGATGGCAGAAATCGATGCCGTCATGATTCATTCGACGACAGCTGTCCACTATGAGCAAGCCGAGTATTGTCTGCGGCAAAGGAAGCATGTCTTCATCGACAAACCGATCACGTTCACTCTTGAAGAAACGGAGCGACTCGTCGCACTCGCTAACGAGAAAGGTGTACATCTCGTCACGGGCTTCAATCGCCGATTTGCGACGGCCACGCAGGCACTCAAACAAATCGAAGAAAAAAATATGGTCTTCATTCAAAAGAACAGAACGTATAAACCGGCAACGCTCCGTGAATTTGTGATCGAAGATTTCGTGCATGTCGTCGATACGCTCCGTTATTTGACCGATCTTCAGCCTGTCGAGCGGTTGCGCGTGACACCACGATTTGAAGGGGATGTGCTGAAACAAGTGATAATTCATTTCATGGCAGGGGGAATCGAAGCAATCGGTTGGATGAACCGAGACAACGGTTGTACCGAAGAAGTGATGGAGGTCATGTCACCGACCGTGAAGCGGGTCACACGCGATGTGGAGCGGATTACAGACTATGGACGAGACGGTGTGAAGGAATGGTCGCTCGACCCGTGGGAGTCCAATTTAAAGCGTCGAGGCTTTATCGACCTTGTGGAAGACTTCTTACGTTTACTTCGTGGGGAACCGAACGCCTCCGTTGTCGCGGAAGACAGTCTCGAGACACATCGTCTCTGTGAAGAGATTCTAAAGGAAGTGCGGTGAACATACTGTTTCCGTCATATTCAGACCGGGTAAAAACTCGATAAAAGGAGGCGATTTCGTTGGATATTCGTGAACTGATTATGCAAATCAATGACTATTTATGGTCGTACCTTCTCATCTTCGTATTGATTGCAGGAGGTCTTTATTTTACGATTCGGATGGGGTTCGTTCAATTTCGAATGTTACCGGAAATGTTTAAACTTTTATTCGTGAAAGGAATCAAGCATGAGAAAGGACAGGTCTCATCTTTCCAAGCATTCGCCATCGGAACGGCGGCACGAGTCGGTACGGGGAACATCGCCGGCGTATCGACGGCTATCGCTTTAGGCG
The DNA here is from genome assembly GCF_018617125.1 of Exiguobacterium sp. s181. Taxonomy (GTDB): domain Bacteria; phylum Bacillota; class Bacilli; order Exiguobacteriales; family Exiguobacteriaceae; genus Exiguobacterium; species Exiguobacterium profundum. The sequence goes on along the minus strand of NZ_JACSJM010000002.1, from coordinate 915,768 downwards.
GACCTGGCGCCGTATTTTGGATGTGGCTCATTGCACTGATTGGAGCGGCGTCGGCATTCGTTGAAAGTACGCTCGCCCAGGTGTATAAAGTGCATGACGGCAAGGCGTGGCGTGGTGGTCCGGCATACTATATTGAGCGCGCTCTCGGTGCACGCTGGTTAGGTATCGTATTTGCCATTTTGATTACGTTCGCCTTCGGTTTTGCCTTCAACTCCGTCCAGGCGAATACAATCGCACTCTCCGTGAATAACGTATTTGAGATCGATACGGTCTGGGTCGGCATCATCTTATCCGTTGTCACCGCTATCGTCATCTTCGGTGGGATTCGTTCCATCTCGACCTTATCGGGAATCATTGTACCAATCATGGCGGGCGGTTATATCTTACTAGCCATTTGGATCGTCCTTACGAATCTTGATGTCGTGCCACAAGTGTTCTCGGCCATCTTCTCTGAAGGTGTCCTCGGTTTCCAACAGTTGTTCGGTGGAGCGGTCGGTGCAGCTGTCCTCCAAGGTATTCGACGAGGCCTGTTCTCGAACGAGGCAGGGATGGGGTCTGCACCGAACGCCGCAGCTACCGCTGAGGTGAGTCACCCGGTCAAACAAGGATTGATTCAATCGCTTAGTGTATTTGTGGACACATTGTTCATCTGTACCGCAACGGCGATGATTGTCCTCATCTCAGGTGTCGAAGGCTCTGAAGCATTCCAAGGGATTGAGCTTGCCCAAGAGGCGCTTCTCGTCGAAATTGGACCGATTGCGACGACGCTCATGACAATGGCCATCTTACTCTTTGCCTTCAGTTCGATTTTGGCCAATTATTATTATGGGGAGACGAACATCGAGTTCATTTCTGAGAAGAAGCGGTATTTGATTATCTATCGGATTGCCGTTGTCGGGATGGTCATGTTCGGGTCAGTACGATCGGCGGGACTCGTCTGGTCGATTGCCGACATCTTTATGGGGCTGATGGCACTCGTCAACATGTATGCGATCTTCCGATTGAGTAAAGTCGCCAAGACGCTCCTCGATGACTATATGGTTCAAAAGAAAGAAGGAAGAGACCCGGAATTCTTTAAAGATGGTGTCGATCTTCCTGGTAAAGAGCACATCGAAGCGTGGGAAACGAAAATAGAAGAAATCAGTTAAAGATCATCATTGGGACGCCCCTGGCATCAGGGGTTTCCTCTTCATTTCAAATTATTTATTTCAAATACCGCTATTATTTTATTAAAAGAAAGTAGAGAGTATCGATGAAACAAGTATTTTTGACAGTCGTCAAGCGATTTTTTACGGAACGATTTTTTGATCAAGCGGCCATGTTAGCCTATTATTTCATTTTATCCACGTTCCCGTTCTTATTATTCGTATTAGGGATTGTTGGATTTTTACCGTTTACGAGTGGCGATGTGATTCAAGCGTTATCACTCATTATGCCGGAAGCGAGTTACAAGCTATTAGAAGGGAACATTGAAGCCGTATTCGACAACTCCAAATTGAAATTGGCATCATTCAGTATCTTACCAGCACTCTGGATCTCATCGATGGCCGTACAATCTCTCGTGCGAGCATTGAACGATGCCTACCGGGCCGTTCGCAATAAAGCCTTCTGGAGGGGTGTCTTACAGGATATCGCCATCACTTTGGCGCTGATGTTTGTTTTGCCGTTCTCATTACTCGTTCCTGTGATTGAGACGGCACTTCGAGAAATCTCTTCATACGTGTTGTTCATCGATGAGATTGTCACGACATATGCGCAGATTTGGTTTTACTTCAGATGGATCATCGGAACAGGTCTTCTATTCACTGTATTCGTATTTGTATATAAGTGGTTGCCAAGTGTGTCCGGAACATTTAAAAATAGTTGGGCCGGAGCCGCTTTTGCAACAGTAGGGATTCTGCTCGTCTCGAACGTGTTTAGTTACTATTCACAATTCGCAAACTATGAACAGTTTTATGGTCAACTCGGTGCGTTCATCGTCTTATTGATTTGGTTTTATCTCGCTGCCTCTGTCATCTTGCTTGGTGGGCTGTTGAATGCGACGTTAATCGAGAGGAAAGAAAAACTTCGTTAGACGTGTAATTGCTAGTTATCATTCGAAAGAATAGGGAATGGTAACGTAAGGTCACATCATCTAAGCGGAGGTGGGAAACATGGATATGCAACGGCTCGTACACAATCGTCGTTTCATCGATCAATCATTGTTTTACCTCGCCTTACATCTATGGAAATGGATCCTACTGTTACCTGTCTTGTTCTATTTAGACGTCTCGTTCCGCCATACGCCATTCTCTGAGTACTTGATTGTCAGTATCATCTTGTATCTCATGTTTCGTGTAATTCAGTATGTGATAGCCAGTCGGGCATCTCTCATGGAATTAGTAGAGTTCGCGTATGGCGTGCTATCACTTGTTCTCGTCTTCTCGTTCATGATGGAAATCGGCGCGCCACCGATCGCTGTCGCGATAGTTGGAGCTGCATACTTGAGCCATCCGATGCTTTCTCTACATCACTATCAAAACTTTTCAGAGCGCAAATGGTTAAACAAACAGTTTCAATTATTTAGCCCGATGCTTCGCCAGGGTGAGGTACCGGTTCATGTCCTCGTGTTGACGGAAGATGAAATTGTGATTACTGTAGAAAGTGGAAAAGAGTTTACGTACCGTCATATTTACTGGGGCGGTTTTTATGTAGAAAATCCTTCCTAAAAGGTGGTTACTCAGTTGTTTAGTGGATTTGATAATGTGATTGTCATCGTATTCTGGATTGCAACATTCATCGCTTTCTTTAAAGGCGCCTATGATATGTGGCGTGAATACCGAACGTCGAAAGAAAAATCAGTATTGTACTTCTTAATCGTACTGATTCTCACATGGTTTTGGTTCAATCCATACGAATTGGTCGCATTGCATCCGTTCGTACTAATGGCGTACTATTGGAACCGAAATCGGTGGATGCGAAACGCAATGTTCGTGTTGGTTCTCGTACCGTTTGTGATTCGTGTCTGGTTAATCGCAGCATCGATGTAAAACAAAAAACTCGGTCCCTTTATAGGGAACCGAGTTTTTGTGTGAATCGTTACTCTTTCTTCGCAGCTGCCAATTCAGCTTCCATTTCACCGAATTCACGGTTGATACGTTTTTGTTCTTTCTGGCTAGTAAAGTTACTGACAAGCACGATTGCCAACATACTCAAGAAGAAGCCAGGTACCATTTCATAAAGGACTGTCGAAAGTCCAGTGACGATCCAGAGAATGACGGTAATGGCACCGACGAGGATACCAGCGAGGGCACCTTGACGCGTCATCTTGCTCCAGTAAAGTGACAAGAGGATTGCTGGTCCAAATGCAGAACCGAATCCAGCCCATGCATATCCGACGAGTGTGAGGATTGTACTTGATGGGTTGAGTGACATGAGCGTCGCTACAACTCCTACTAGCAAGACACCAACACGTCCGGCAAGGACCATCGTCTTCTCACTTGCATCTTTGTTGAAGAATTTACGATAGAAGTCTTCTGTCAATGCAGATGATGTGACGAGCAATTGCGACGATACCGTCGACATGACCGCAGCAAGGATGGCTGCCAATAAGAAACCAGTGATGAACGGGTGGAACAAGACTTCAGAGAATTGAATGAAGACTGTTTCCGGGTCCCCGAGTGGATTTCCTTGTCCTCGGAAATAAGCGATTCCGACGAACCCTGTCATGACGGCACCGATGATAGATACTGTCATCCAGCTCATCCCGATACGACGAGCCGTTTTCAATGATTTCACATCACGGATTGCCATAAATCGAACAATGATGTGTGGCTGACCGAAGTAACCAAGTCCCCAAGCGAGGAGACCGATAATCCCGAGTGTCGTCGTCCCTTTGAAGAGGTCGAACAAATCGGCATTGATTGTCGTTGCAGAGTTGACAGCAGTGTCTACTCCACCGATATCTGTTAAAGCGACGAATGGTACGAGCACGAGCGCCAAGAACATGATGACACCTTGTGCGAAGTCCGTCCAACTAACTGCCGTGAATCCACCGAAGAGGGTGTATAAGATGACGACACTAATTGTGACAATGACACCTGTCTGATAATTTAATCCGAATGAGCTTTCAAACAACTTCCCGCCGGATACAAGCCCAGCTGACGTGTAGAACGTGAAGAAGATGATGATGACGGATGCAGAAAGGATCCGTAGCCAGTTCGAGTGATCTCGGAACCGATTCTCTAAGAAATCTGGAATCGTAATCGAATCGTTCGCCATCTCTGTGAAGACGCGAAGTCGTGGAGCAACTAACAAGTAGTTCAAGTAAGCTCCGATGACCAATCCAACGGCTAACCAAATTGCTGATAGTCCAGTTGCATACATTGCACCCGGTAGTCCCATTAACATCCAACCACTCATATCCGAAGCTCCGGCTGACATGGCTGTAACACCTGGCCCCATTTTACGGCCACCTAACATATAATCTGATGAATCGGTCGTTCGTTTATAAGCAACGTATCCGATAAGAAGCATCATCACGAGATAAAGCGCGATTGATACCCATTCTTGCCATAGCATTGAATTACCTCCTATTAAGTTAAAAGATCTATTTAATCAACTCGTTCGCGATTGTGTGAAGACATCACACAGTTAAAAACAAAAGTTGAAAATGCGAACTTGTGCTTTACCTTACAGAACCTTTGAAATGATTGCAAACTTACACTTTTTCATAAAATCGGCTCTAAAGCCCATTATACCAACGGATGAAGGCTAAAATTTTCAAATAAAAAGTTTAAATATTCTGAATATTTGAAATGCTGAGGACTTTCCTGTGTAACATGAATGTAATATTTATGGGAAAATTTTCAGAAAACATATTTTTAATCATAAGAAAAAGAGCATCTTTAAATGCTCTTGAGTTCCTTATTTGAATGCTTTTTCTTCAACAAGTCGCATCGTCGGGAACGTTTGTCCAGATTTCGCCTGCATCGTAACCAAGATATATGTTTCGCCATTATGTTTCATGATGAATACCATCGTATATCCGGATTCGTCCGTATAACCCGTCTTCGTGGCGGTCACAAACTTCGAGTAGTTGACACTTCGTTCATTGACGGATGAACCGAGGTGATACCACCAACGACGCTTGCCGTTACCGTCTTTATCTTTAAATTCGGCTTTAAATTCATAAGTCCCGGCAATTTCAATCAACTCCGGGTATGTACTGAATGCGAAGGCGATTTTAGCCATGTCGTTCGCCGTCGTATAATGATTCGGATCCGAGTAGCCATGCGCATTTACGAAATGCGTTCCAGTCAATCCTAAAACCTTTGCTCGATCATTCATCAATTGAACGAAGGCCTCGGTCGACCCGCTCGTGTATTCCGCAAGGCTGTTCGCAGCATCGTTTCCGGATTCAAGTAGCGTGGCGTAAAGTGCTTGACGAACTGTCAATGTATCCCCGATGGCAAGATGCGCGATATGGCTGTCCCATGGAATATCGAGTGTCGACTGTTGAATCGTAATGATTGGTTGGTCGAGTTCATTCGCTGCAGATGCCTTCTCATAAGCAAGCAGTGCCGTCATCAATTTGGTCGTACTGGCTGGAAACACACGATCATTGGCGTTTTTATCGATTAATATCTCTTGTTTGGTCACATTGACGAAAGTTAGTGCACCAACAGAGATTTCCTCATCCGAAATCATCTTCGTCTCACTCGGACTCCATGAACCCATGTCGATATCCGGGAAAAGCGGACCTATCTTCATCGGTTCAGCTTTTGGTGTGGACGCTTCTGCTAATGTCGGTGCTTCTTTATCTTGTTTAAATCCGACCAACGTCGGGATCAGTGCGATGATTCCGAGTAGAACGACCGCGGCAATCATTCTTCGCATGATGTACGTTCTTCTTCGGTGTCTCCTTCTACGGGTCAACAAAAGTCCCTCCTTTTTTGGTTACTCTATAAACATAATAGAAAACGCTTATTTTTTTCGCTGATAAAATAAAGAACTAGGTCAATGATTGATCGGCGGTGAAAGAATTGTGTTTCGGGTATAAGGGTAAAGATGTCACTTTTTGAGAGGAGAATGCGTTATGCATCGTTATCCGTTCACGAACTCCATTTGGCGTCAACATGATACTGGGACGCCGTACCCATCCCTTTCCGTTTCGGAATCGACCGAAGTCGTCGTCATCGGGGCAGGGATTGCCGGACTCGTCTGCGCCTATGAACTCCAAAAACGAGGGAGGCAAGTGACGCTTTTAGAAGCATTAGAGATTGGACATGGGACGACGGGACATACAACGGCAAAATGTTCCGTTCAACATGGGACGATTTATCATAAGTTGATTCGTCATTTTGATGAATCCATCGCGCGTTTATATTACGAGTTCAACTCAGAAGCGCTCGTCTATTTGAAAAATCAAATCAAGGAAGGGTTTGACTGCGATTACGCGAATGAACAATCGTTTCTTTATTCTAGGGAACCGAACGAAGAACTTACGAAAGAACTGGATGCGTATCGTCGCTTAAAGATTGACGGGGGAGAAGCGACGGAAGAAGTGAGAAAAGCGCTCCCGTTTTCAATCGAGCAGGCGTTGGTGATTCATAACCAAGCCCAATTCCACCCCATGAAATATCTACGTGAATTAGCGAATCGTTTTGTTCAACACGGTGGGAAGATTTATGAAAACTCTAGAGCGACGGAAGTGAGTCAAGGACCGCGTCCTGTAGTCACTACTTCTACCGGTAGAAGAGTACAAGGAAATCAAGTCGTGATTGCGACCCATTATCCATTCAATGACCTGCGCGGGTTATATGTGTCGAAATTTTCTGTTGAGCGATCGTATATTGTCGCCTGTGAATCGCTGAGTCGACCACTTAAAGGGATGTACTTAGAGGTAGGAGAGCGCAAACGCTCGTTTCGGTCCTATGAGGAAAACGGAAAGACCTATTTACTAGTTGGCGGTGAAGGGCATACGGCGGGGCAAGTCACTGACACGCGTAGCCGATATGATCGATTAGAGCATGATGCCCAGGCACATTTCGAAACGAATCGGGCATCCTATCGGTGGTCATCTCAAGATCTTATCACCTTAGACGGACTTCCTTACGTAGGGCAAATGTTCAAGAGAGAACCAGATCTCTTTGTGGCGACTGGATTTTCGAAATGGGGGATGACGAACGGAATCGCTGCCGGCACCTTGCTCGCGGATCAACTCACAGGTCGTCCGAACCGATTCGTCAATCTGGTCTCACCGCTCCGTCAAACGGTTAAATCTAGTGATATCAGTGCATTTCTTAAAACGAACTTAGATACTGCCACTCAATTTGCGAAAGGGACAGTCGATCGGCTATTTGAACGAAAAGATGTAAAAGACCTACAGCTAGACGAGGGTGGGGTCGTGCAAGTTGATGGCAAGACGAGTGGCGTTTATCGAGATTTGGATAACCAATGCCATGTCGTCAACCTGACCTGTACGCACCTCGGCTGTACAGTGAAATGGAACAATGCCGAGCGGTCATGGGATTGTCCATGCCACGGCTCTCGTTTCGATGCAAAAGGCAACGTCTTAGAAGGTCCTGCCACAAAACCACTTTCCTACAGCAAGCGAGAAGATTTGTAAACTGGTGTAGGCAAAGGTTGACATCTATAATAAAGTAGAAAGGGAACAGAATAACACATAGGGGTGAAAGACAGATGGAAGTTACAAAAGAATGGCGTGAACATTTTAAGCAACTGCGTTCCTTCGATGAGGCGATCTCGCTCTTGTATTGGGACATGCGTACACAAATGCCGGAACAGTCGGCACCGCTTCGGGCAGAAACGATCGGTTATTTATCGACTGAGGCGTTCAAACGACAGACGAGTGAGTCGTTCGCTTCTTTACTAGAACGGATGGCAGATGAAAAGGATTTATCTGACGTCGAGGCGCGGTCACTTGAAATCGCGAAGACGCAATACGAACGGAATGCCAAGATTCCACACAATGAATATCAAGCATATGTAACACTCGTTTCGGAAGCCGAGACGGCATGGGAAAAGGCGAAAGAACAGGACGACTGGGACATGTTCGCTCCATACCTTAAACAGATTATCGAATTCCAGCAAAAATTTGCGGAATATTTCGGCTATGAGAAACATCCGTACGATGCATTGCTCTATGATTTCGAACCGGGCATGACGGTCGAGCTCTTAGACGAATTGTTCGCCTCGCTCCGAGACGAACTTGTTCCTCTCATCCAGCAGCTCCCAAAAGAATCGCTCTCTCTGGACTGGTCGATGCCGGCGGATGTTCAAGAAACCATTTGTCATGACTGGATGAATGTCGTCGCTTACGATTTATCACGTGGTCGATTGGATGCGACAGTACATCCGTTCGAAATCACCATCAACCGCCGCGACGTCCGGATTACGACGAAGTATGATGAAGCAGATTTCAGAAATGCACTGTTCGGTACGATGCATGAAGCGGGTCACGCGACGTATGAGCAGCAAATCGACCCGATGCTCGATGAACTCGGGCTAGGTGGCGGTGCGTCGATGGGGATTCATGAGTCCCAGTCGCTCTTCTTTGAGAACTTCATCGGACGAAGCGAAGCGTTCTTGCGTCGCGTCTATCCGAAACTACAATCGCTTCATCCGGCATACGCTGCAATCGACTTCGACACTTTCTATCGAGGTGTGAATGAAGCGAAATCATCTCTGATTCGGATCGAGGCTGACGAATTGACATACAGTCTACACATCATCATCCGCTATGAGCTCGAGAAGGCACTCATCCAAGGGACGTTGTCCGTCGATGAGCTTCCTGCGGCATGGAATGAAAAGTATAAAGAGTATCTCGGACTCGATGTCCCGTCGAATGCCAAAGGAGTCCTCCAAGACGTCCATTGGGCAGGCGGTTCGTTTGGATACTTCCCGAGCTATGCCCTCGGATTGATTTATGCGGCCCAATTGACGGAAACGTTGAAATCAGCTCTTCCGGAATTCGAGACGTTGATTGCAGAAGGTGAAATTGAACCGGTCAAAGCGTGGCTACAGGAGAACGTTCATCAATATGGAAAACGTCTCACCCCGAACGAACTCATTCAACAAGTGACGGGTCAAGCGATTTCGGTCCAACCGCTCGTTCGATATTTGACGAAGAAATATCAAACAGTTGCCAAATGAAACGATTTGCACATCGTGGCGTGATGGCACATCGTCCGGAGAATACGATGTCGGCATTCAGGCTCGCACTCGAAACCGGAGCAGATGGGATTGAAACGGATGTCCATATGACAAAGGACGGCGTCCTCGTCCTCATCCATGACGAGACGCTCGAACGGACAACCGACGGAAGAGGGCAAGTTTCACTCTATACCTATGATGAGCTCAAACAGTTCAATGCCGGGGTACGTCATAGTCTAGAAGAACACATCCCTACGCTCGAGGAGCTGTTCGAACTGGTGAAAGAGGAATCGGTCATTTTGAACTTAGAGGTGAAGACGGATGTCCATCGATATGAAGGAATCGAATCTCGCATCATCGACTCTATTGAATCCGCTGGAATTGATGCGACCCGCATTCTCTTTTCCTCATTCAATCATGAAACCATTCACCGATTGAAACAGATGAGACCGGATATCGAAGCGGCCATTCTGCTTGCACAGCCGCTTTATGACATTTCCGGATATCTTCGATTCGTCGGAGCGGATTCGGTCCACCCACACATCGATCGCATCACAGACGAAGAAGTACGCTCGTTGCAAGGTCGAGGGATTCCGATCAGACCGTATACGATTAAAACACAACATCAACTTGAACGTTGTATGGCGCTTCAAGTCGATGCCATCTTTGTCAATGATATCGAATGGGCATACAAAACCACTTAGTCGCCGACTAAGTGGTTTTGTATTTGGGTGGAAGAGAACTAGATTTTTATGTAAAGGTAGCGCTTTCGTCCGTTAGCATATCGGAGCACATTCAGTGCATAGTGTCCCCTTTACGTCATTGTCGGATTGTCTTAAGTTTAAGATGTCACCGAGCTACATAGCAATCAGATGTAGCACACCATGTAGCACTGCATCACATTTGTTGTATGCACGTTGTGGGTTACCAAAGATCAAAAGGAGGAAATTTCACATGAAGAAGTTGATGTCTTTACTGGGTACTCTAGCACTGGCTTTCGCTTTCGTCTTACCGGTTAGCGCGGATGGACATGAAAACGCGATGGTCCGTGTGCTACATGCTTCACCTGATGCACCGGCAGTTGACGTGTACGTGGATGGGGAAGTCGCGGTCGAGGGAGCAGAATTCAAGGATCTCACAGACTACTTGACACTTCCTGCAGGCGATTACAACGTTGAAATCAAGCCGGCAGGTGACGCTGAAACAGTCGTCGTCGCAGCAGACCTTTCAATCGAGGCAGGCAAGTTCTATACAGCCGCTGCAATCGGTCAACTTGAAAACATCGAAATCGCTGCAATGGAAGACGATGCAAACTTTGAAGATGGTAAATCGAAAGTTCGTGTCGCTCACTTCGCACCAGATGCACCAGCGGTTGATGTCGCACCTAAAGGTGGCGACCCACTCTTCTCAAACCTCGAGTTCAAAGCAGTAAGTGATTACGGCACACTCGATGCTGGAACGTATGACCTTGAAGTCCGCCCCGCTGGAGCGACTGACGTCGTCAAAGCACTTGACGGTGTTGCACTTGAAGGTGGCAAAAACTATACAGCATTCGCAATCGGACTCCTTGAAGGAGAACCAGCGTTTGAAGTCCTTCTCGCTGCTGATGGTGGGGAAATGGCAATGGCTCCTGAAACAGGACAAGGTGGTCTTGCTCAAACAGCTTCAATGAACTGGTTGCTCGCGGCAGCAGTGGTTGGAGCGGCAGCAGCTGGATTCTACGTCTTTCGTCGTCAGAAGCAAGACGCTTAAACTGATTTTCTTAGGAACAATCACATTTCTCGTATGGAGCGCTCAAGCGGAAGCTCCTGACAAACCGTTCGTGATGCCAACGGCTGAATTTGCCGAACCGCAGGTCTTGACCTCGAAGCAGGTCGATCGACAAACGTTTCATTCGAACAGTTTCGTCCCTGCCCGGCTGGTCATAGCTTCAATCGATGTTGATACATCGATTGAAGCGGTCGGGAAGGATGGGGCTGGAAGAATGGACACACCGTCTGACGTGAATCAAGTCGGTTGGTATCAATACGGAGCCAAAGCAGGCGCAACGGGGAATGTCGTCCTATCGGGTCATCTAGATGATCTGAATGGTCCAGCTATCTTTGCGAATCTGGATCAACTTCCGATCGGAGAACTGGTGACGCTCCAACGGAAAGACCAAGTCGCAACGTATGAAGTGGTCAGTGTGAAACAGTATCGCCTCGACCAAGTGCCGCTCGCTTCCATTTTTGCGGCGACTCAGTCAAAGCGTATTCAATTGATCACTTGTGCAGGACCGTATGACGAAAACCTTGGGTATCGGGACCGGATTGTGGTCACGGCACACCTGATTGAAACGTAAAGATGAAGAGATGCTGACCGATGGGTCGCATCTCTTTTTTTCGCAAAAAATAGCCCTTCACCTTTACGGTGAAGGGCTATAGTCGGATTAAGCATCCATACGATCTAATAATTTTGAAAGTAAAATGAGTTCGTCATCTGAAAAATCAGTGAAGACATCCATCAAATATTCAATCTTCATGCTCTCTAGCGTCTCAAACAATTCACGACCTTCATCCGTTGCCTGAAGTTCAACGACACGGCGGTCACGCTCGCTACGTTCGCGAGAGATCAATCCTTTTTTCGTCAACTCATCGGCAAGTGCGGTGATCATCGAGGCTGAAAATTGAAACTCATTTGACAGAGCAGAGGCGATTTGAGGACTCTGTTGACAAAGAGAACGTAGAATGAAGAATTCATTGCGGGTCAAATATTGTGAGAACATCGAACGGAGATTTTTTTTCACTCCGCGATAGTTCATCCGGATTCCACGTTCAGCGTCTGCGACGAGCTGACGACGTGAAGCGGTCTGTACGGGTGTTGTCATCCTCGAAACTACCTCCTGGCGATAATATTATTCATATATACTTCAGAACATAGAAACATTCTACATTAAAAACATGTTGTCTGTAAAGTTATAGGGGCTCGTCTTTTGCCCGAATTTGTTGAATGATGTCTTCATAATGTTTCAAGTCCGGATAGAACCGTCTAAAGAAAAATTCAATCTGTGGGTCATCACCTTCCGCTAACAGTTTAGCGAGAACGGCATAAACGACACCCATCCCTTGTCTCGGCAAGAGGGAAGATGGAAGTAATGTCGCACACTGAACTGCCTGTGTGAAGTAAGTGGAGAGCGTATCGCTCAAATCTTTAAACGTACGAATATCGGCGTAATGGAACATTCTCGTCAACTCGACAATGGCAGAGAGATCGGTCTCGAGCAACCATTCGCTCTGGAAAATCGCGTTGTCTAGCTTCTCAACCGTTTGATCATTTGCGATATAATAATTCAGGTTATCACGTGTGATGGTCACTTTTTCAGGGGAGTCGAGAATCTGTTCAACCGTCTCCTGTTCGAATGTCCGCAATTGTTTTCGAATGTTCACGAACTCGGAGTCGGCAATCTCCAAGAGTCCGGCGACCCGGCTGAAACTTCGTTTAATTTCAGGCGGCACGGCATTCGGATTTTTGTAGCCGAGGTCATGTTCAATCTCTGCCCATGCATGTTGTAAGATGGAGCGGACTTGAATTTCCGCTTCTTTTTCTGCGAAACGGCGATATTCACCGAGCGCAAGGCGTTTCTCACTCAGTTCCACGACATAATGAACGGAAAGATAACCGAATTCATTGGCATCGAGCAATGTCGACTTGTCGATGGACTGTTCACGATCGATGGTGAATTCATCTTCCAAGATTTGCGCGACGGCTCGTACGTCGTCATGAAAGTATGTCACAATCCGTATTCCGGCCAAGTCTTGCACGTCTCGTAATGAACGATATTGATAAGGTTTGCGTGAAAGTTTGGCATATAGACTGTCCGCTTCTTTGGCACGGGCAACGATTGAATGAAACTGGATGCCAGCTTCTGTCAACAATTCACTGAGGAGTGCTTTCAACTTTGTGGCAAACGCTTCATAATCTTCTTTTTCATTCAAATATTCAAGCATGATTGTATTCAAGTCTTGTTTTGGCACAGAACTCACTCCTTTTCTCTATCCATAGTATAGCATCACACACTAGAAACGATATGATAGCATGTATAAGGAACGAAACAGAAAGAGGTGGGCTGGATGCATACATTCCGTTCAGTTGAGAGAGAAAAAATCGAGATCATCGCTGGATTGTTGCAACAAGCTGGATATCGCATATCTCGTATCCACACTGTCGATTCCCAGTTCGTAGTGACCGCTCGATTAGAGGGTAGGACTCAAAGAGAAGGGGAGTACGATCGAATCGAGGGAATCGTGCATCATTTCGACATCGAAGAATGGATCACGAACGAAGAAAGGGATTGATTGTATGTTTATCACCTCATTTTTCGGGAATAACAAAAACAGTGAAAACCATGACTGTGAACGTTGAGGAGGATGGGGCATGTTAGAGACAAGAGTAGTGAATGATATGACGACGGTGGACCATGAAGTGAATGAGATGGTGTCAGGCGGATGTGTGAATGAGCATATCTATTTGTTCGCCAAAGATGAGGAATTGACCGTTCGATTGGCAGCAGAGGCCGGGGTACAACCATATCGAATTCCGGAAAAAGGAATGTTCGAGTCGTTGCTCTCGAAATTCACGAGCAATTCAGAAGATCGCATGGAACAGATGGAGAGTCTTGGACTCACAAAAGAGATGGTGGATTCACTCGAACGTGAAATCAAAGATGGTAAAATCGTGTTAGTTTGCGATAAATAAAAAATGGACCGGAAAAATCGGTCCATTTTTTATTTTGCTTTGTAATAGGCATTCACGATGCGACGTAACGATTTTTGATCGAGACGGAGCGGAGCGAATCCAGCATCCTGTAGCAATTGTTTCGTGTTGTCGTCACGGAACGTGATATCCCGGTTTAAATACGGATTGAATACTTTCACCATATCGTTGAACGACTGTTCGACTGAGCTGAGTGTCGATGTCGGTGTCTCCGTGATTGTTAAATGCGGGAATGCTAACGACTCTTTCATATAGTCGAGCATCGTTTCATTTTTTGGTGGTGCGTCGTTTGTCACGTTATAGATTGTACCCGCCTTCGCATGCTCGATGGCAGCGAGGAGTACATCCGCGACATAATCGACAGGGACAAGGTTTGATGTACCTGTCGCTGAGCCAATCAATCGAATCGACTCGACGTCATGCCCACGTCGTTCCAATTTCCGTTTGAACAGTTCGAGAGCACGCATATATCCGTACATCGTAAATTTTGAGTCAGCCTCTCCTGTTTTCGAGTCTCCGACGATGATGGCCGGTCGGAAGATTGACACATCAAGCTCATCCCGTGACTCCCAGACCGCCTGCTCGGCGTGTGCCTTGCTTTCTTCATACGGATTCAAAAAAGATTGCGACACGTCGTACAGTGTTTCCCCGCCAACTTCTTTAGCGCCAAGTGTGTAGGCCGTACTCACGTGGAAAAAGCGACGGCAGTCAATCAGCTTGGTCAAGCGAAGGGCCTCTTTCGTCCCGGTCAAATTGGTCTCGAACAATTCATCGCGCAATTCTTCATCGAATTTGACGAGTGCAGCCATGTGTAGGAATAAATCAATCTTCCCTCTATATGTCTCGATGAACGCTTCATTAGCACCGAGCGCATGTGACGTCAAGTCGCCTGGTAACACATCAATCGACTTTTGTTCTTCAGCGGTGAATTGTGCTTGTACCTTCTCCGGTGTTCGCGCCAACATGCAGACGCGATGCCCCCGCTGAATCAATTCCTTGGCGAGTCGCCCTCCTAAAAATCCGGTTCCACCAGTCATAAAAATATGCAATCGCGTTCTCCCTCTCTGTGACATTCTTTACCCATCATATCAACTCTTGTCGCATGTAGCCACTTTGCCTTTGCTGAAATTCCATGTTTAGAAAAAATCGAACTCGGTTATGAACTATAGAGAAGCGTACGAACGGTGCGTAAAGACAGCTTGCCTGTCAAATCTATTGAAGTGAGGTTTTAACGAATCATGGCAAATCTATTCGGAACAGACAAGGATGACGCAAAAAAGAAGCAACAAGATATTGAGAAAACGGTACAAGAGAAAAACATCACCCAAATCCATCTCTATTTCTCAGATGTTCTCGGTGATTTAAAACTCTTGACGCTTTCGGCAAAATTGTTGCCTGAAGTCTTTGAGGGAAAAACGATGTTTGACGGTTCTTCAATCAACGGGTTCTCTTCCATCAAAAACTCAGACTTATTCTTGAGACCGGATTTAGATCGTCCACGGTATGAGCAAGACGGCGAGGAAAATATTTTGGCATTCTTCTGTGACGTATGCACTCCGGAGGGAGAGCGATATGAATACGACCCACGTAATGTATTGAAGGATGCACTTGAACGTGCAGCACGTGATGGCTACTCGGTATTCGTTGGGGCAGAGCCGGAATTCTTCATCTTTGACGAGAACGGAGAATTTTATGACGAGGCCGGATATTTCTCGACACGTTCAGAGGATAAAGGATATGAAGTGCGACAGCACATCGCGAACCGTCTAAGCGGTGTCGGGTTCAATATTGAGGCTGTTCACCATGAAGTCGCTCCTGCGCAACATGAGATTGGCATCAAGTATGATGATGCACTCCATACGGCGGATAACATTCAGTTCTTTAAAGAAATCGTCAAGATTGCGGCGAAGGAGAAAGGGGCATCCGTCTCATTCTTGCCAAAACCGTTGCGTGATGTGAATGGTTCTGGAATGCACTTGAACATCTCTGTCTGGAAGAATGATGAGTCTGGAAATCCGACGACCAACGCGTTCGACGAAGTCGATGCGGATTACGGATTGTCGAAAACGGCGCGTCATTTCATCGAGGGAATCTTGAAGCATGCCCGTGCCACAGCAATCTTCACGAATCCACTACCGGAATCATACGAGCGTCTCGTTCCTGGATTCGAGGCACCTGTCAATATATGCTGGAGCCCATCGAACCGCAGTTCGATGATTCGAATCCCCGCTTCCCGTGGAAGTGCGACTCGTGTAGAGGTCCGAAATCCTGACCCGAGTGCGAACCCATATTTGGCACTTGCCGCGCTCATTTATGCGGGACTTGAAGGAATCGAGCAACAGCTCGTTCCGTCTTCTCCGAACGAGGATGACTTGTTCGAGTATTCTGCGAAGCAAATCGAGAGCCAAGGAATCGCATCACTGCCTGCGACATTCCATGAATCGATCCAATCACTGAAACAAGATAACTTCCATGACTACTTTAACCACAATATGATCGATCGCTACTTGTCACTCATTCAAGTGCGAAAATAAAAATGACGCCAGCCGATTCGATCGGCTGGCGTTTTTGATGGTTAATGGATTCCACGCATGTACACTTTGATTTTTGGTGCGAGTGCGAACAGAATCAAGCTTAAGACGATGGCGACGCCACCGATAATCCCGAAGTATAGCGTCTCATTCTCAGGTGTGTAGAACTTGACGAGCTGTGCGTTGATCCCTTGTGCAGCAGCGTTTGATAAGAACCAGAGCGACATCGTTTGAGCCGAGAAGGCAGCTGGAGCGAGTTTTGTCGTGGCCGACAAACCGACCGGTGACAAACTGAGTTCTCCCAACACGACGATGAAATAGCTCAAGACGAGCCAGAGTGGGCTGACGAGGGCATCTGGACCACTGAAGTATGCAGGGAGCAGGATGACCAAGAAACTGATCCCGGCAAACAAGATCCCGAAAGCAAACTTCGTCGGAATGCTCGGTTCGCGGTCACCAAGTCGGACCCATAACCAAGCGAAGACCGGTGCCAGTAAGATGATGAACAGTGGGTTCAGTGATTGGAACCATGCTGGTGACAACGTGAACCCAAAGAACTCTAAGTCAGTTCGTGTATCAGCATAACTCGCCAAAATCGTTGCGCCCTGCTCTTGGATTGCCCAGAACATGACCGAGGCGATGAATAGCGGAATGTAGGCGATGATTCGCGAACGCTCGACCTCAGTCGTTTTCGGGCTACGATACATGATAATGAAGTAGATGGTCGGAATCGCGATACCGAACACCCCGACGAGTGAGATGAACGTATTGATCGTGAACCATCCAAGTGGAATCAAGATTGCGAGTAAAACAGAGATTCCAATGGTGACAATGCTGACGATTTTAATCGTTTTCTTTTTCTCATCAGGCGTCAATGGATTCGGTACATACGAACCAGCTAAGCCGAGGTTCGTCTTGCGTGTCAATACGAAGACGACGAGTCCGACGAACATCCCGATGGCTGCGAGCGCAAAGCCCCAGTGGAATCCATAGTCTTTTTGTACTTGACCGACGATGAGTGGTGAAATGAACGCACCCAAGTTGATTCCCATGTAGAAGATACTGAATCCAGCGTCGCGACGGCGATCCGTCTCGCTATACATGTCTCCGACGATACTGGATACGTTTGGTTTCAATAAACCCGTACCAATGACAATCAACGCCATGGAGATAAACAGGAAGACGACGCTACCTGGAATCGAGAGGACGATGTGTCCGAGCATGATGAACACACCACCGTAGAATACCGCGCGAGACGTCCCGAAAATCCGGTCTGCAAGCCATCCCCCAATGACCCCGGACATATAGACGAGCGCGCCGTATACGGACATGATTGAGAGTGCGACGTTTCGGTCGAGACCGAGTCCTCCCTCAGAGACTTCATAGTACATATAGAATACGAGGATTGCCCGCATGCCATAGTACGAGAAACGTTCCCAAAATTCAGTGAAGAATAAAGTGAACAACCCCTTCGGTTGTCCGAAGAAGCCTTTTTGTGGAACACTATCCACGATTGTTTGTTTATCGATCCTTTCCATGAAAGATCCCTCCTTAACCGTTTTATCATAAAAAGGATTATTATGATTGTAAAGTGAATTGAATGATAATTTCAAATTTTAATAAAGATGAAAAGAATGAAAAGACCACACTTCCGAAATCAGAGAGTGTGGTCAATGAGCGGTTAAGCCGTCTTTTGCTTTGCTTCCGTCGCTTGGACATGACGTCCGAGCTGCCAATAGATGATGCCTGATAAACAACTCGCTCCACCGATGAGGATCAAAGCGATGTGTCCGGCACGATTGTCAAAAAAGAGACTTGCGATGATTGGTGCCGTGACACCGCCGATCAGCCATTGGATGCTCGCTGCACCGTTATAGGCACCACGCATATTCTCCGGTGCGATCAAGGCGATGAATGTCTGCTGAACAGGGGACATAATCATCTCACCTAACGTATAAAACGCATATACGGCGAGTAAGATCCCGACGAGTGGCACGTAAGGGGTATCGAGTGCGAACAAGGCTCTAGGCACAATCGCAAGCAAGATCATACCGATACCAAATACGGTCGCTCCTGCTAACATGACCTTACCGAACGGCTTGTTCCCGAGTTTTGAAGCAATCGGGAACTGGAAAAGAACTACCATGATTCCATTCAGTGCTAACAGATACGGGAATGGGTTCTGTTGTGCGGTATACGTCGGGAGCGATTCTTTTAAAAAGAGTGGTAGCATGCTCTCGACGACGGAGAATCCCATTGATATGAATATACCCGCAAAGATGAAGACGAGAAACACGCGATCGTTATAAAAGACGCGCAACACTTCCCGGTTGCTTGGAGTCTCATCTTCCGTAAACTCGGGCAACGACTCATGTATGAACGTGCCGAGCGCAATCGCATATAGTCCAAAGACGAATGCCGCCGCAAAGAAGATGAGCTCGCGGTCGATGAACAGCACCGCACTACCAAGAAGTGGACCGAATGCAGCGCCGATGTTATGTCCCATCCGTAACAGTCCGAACGCTTCGTTCATATGCTCTGGCTCCGTGACATCGGCGACCATCGCGCTTGCGGCAGGGTGGAAGAGCGAGTTCGTCAGTCCGAGCATGGCGTTCAATAAAAGGAGCGGCCAGAACGAGTCGGCGAACGCAAATCCGATGAGGGCAAGTGCGTCCCCGATGATGGCGATCATCATGATTGGTTTTCGACCATACATGTCTGCTAGCCGTCCTCCGATCATCGAACCGAGGAGCGCCATGATCGGGCCAGTCGCCATGATGATTCCGACTTGAAGGTAGCTGTCTAACTGGTCACTATAATAGAGAACGAGGAATGGGGCGATCATGAACATCATGATTCCCGTAATCGTCTCCCCTAAGAAACGAATCCAAATGTTGCGGTCGAGCCGCTTGAGTGATTGAAACATACAGGTCACCTGCTTTATTTAATTTTTAGACACAAAAGGGACGTCATATGCATGAAGGCATACGACGTCCCACGTTGTTTATGCATGCCTCGATAGGCAGGCGACTTAGATATGAATCAATCGAAGAGGTGCCTGCCAATCAGTATGAACTTGAGTGAATGGTTTCGAAGATACTACTGACATGGGAACCTCTCCTTTCTGTTAATTGTGTTCTTCTCTTCAAATGTATGACACATTTCCTCAATGTGTCAACAAATTTATGAGGTGAATCAAAGTAATTCGTTTAGATTTTTTCGGTTCAGTCGATAATCGATGAGGCGAGACAAGACGACTTGAATCATGGCCGTGATCGGCACACTCACGAACATCCCGACGAGGCCGAACAGGCTGCCCCCGATGATAATCGATGTGATGACCCAAAATGGTGTGATGCCGACGCTATCCCCAAGAATCTTCGGTCCGAGCCACAATCCGTCAAACTGCTGTAACAAGAAGATGAACAAGAGTACCAAGACGGCGGTGAACGGATCATAGAAATAAGTGATGATAAACGCCGGGATCATCCCGAGTAGCGGTCCGACATATGGGATGAAGTTTAAGACACCAACGATGACTCCGAGAAGTAGGGCATATGGGGCCCCGATGATCAAAAGTCCGATGACTGCTAGCACTCCAATGATCAGACAGTCGAGCGACTTTCCGATAATATATCGTTTGAAGATATAATCCATCTCTTGAAAGATATCGATTGTCGTCTTCGCAGTGCCGACAGGTAAAAGCGCATAGAGAAGACGCTTGAACATACGGGCAAAGACTTCTTTGTCCTTTAACAAATAGATCGAGATGACAATCCCAATCAAGAAGTTGATCAATGTCATTGTAAAACTAGAGACATAATTAACGGAAGAGAGGACGGCCGTCTCGACCCATCCAGAGTAACGATCCTCGAAGCGGGCAAAATCAATCGCTTGGGCGATCGTCGCGTTATAGTCTTTCAAGTAATTGTTCACTTCACCTAAAAAAACGTCGATTTGACGGATATAAACCGGTAACTCATTGATGAGTGATGACAGACTCGAGTAAATCCGCGGGAACAACGTGACGACCGAAATCGCCAAGATGCCGATGAACGTGATATAGACGATGAGTAGTCCTTGATACCGCTTCAAGTGGAACCGTTCTTCAATATAAGAGAGTACGGTGTTGAGTAACAAGGCGATGGCGATCCCCATGATGATAGGGGTCAGTAACTGAAACGTGTATTGTAAGACACGTGAGATGGTATCCGGTTCACTGATGACCCGCCATAAGACGAGCAAGATCAGCCCGATGACACTCAGTTTCCAAATAAGTTGACGATTAAGCTCCAATGCTCTATCCCCTCAAACAAATATAATTTTTCTACTCTTTTACTATGAATGTTTTTTGAAAAGGATTCAATAGATGTTCTCTTTGAAAAAAATGTTTGACACCGTTTGGAATGTCTGGTTAACTTAGGGACATACAAAAATTACATAGCGAATGACACTTTCTATCAAGAGAAGCGGAGGGACTGGCCCGATGAAGCTTCAGCAACAGATTGCAAAATACTGTGCTAATTCCAGCAAGGTGACCTTGAGAGATGGAAAGGTGGTTGACTACATACGTCTGTATCGAGCACCCCTTTCCTCAGAAAGGGGTGTTTTTTCGTATGAGGAGGACCCATCATGGCAGACAGACGTTCCAAGTTATTAAAATCGTTACCGACACAACACTTTGTCGGATTAGCAGAAGAAGTCGCGGCAGTCGAGGCGAGTGGTAAGACCGTCATCCGACTCGGACAAGGCACACCCGACTTACCGACACCAGCTCCGATCTGTGAGGCACTAGAACGAGCATTGACCGACCCGACGACTCATCAATACGGACCGTTCCGGGGACAGGCTCGACTAAAAGAAGCCGTGGCCGCATTTTATCAACGTGAATACGGAGTCGACCTCGACCCGGCTCGAGAAGTGGCGATCTTGATTGGCAGCAAATCGGGTCTCATCACGTTGCCTCAGTGTCTTCTTGAGCCGGGTGAAGGCATCTTGCTCCCGAACCCTGGCTATCCGGATTATATCTCGGGAGCGCGTCTCGCCGGAGCGGACATCATCGATTTGACGTTGAAGGAAGAGCACGGCTATCTCCCGGATTACACCACGCTCGATCCACTTCATGCACGACTCATGTATTTGAACTACCCGAGCAATCCGACCGGCGCTGTCGCGACGCCAGCCTTCTTTGAGGAGACGGTTGAATTCGCTACAAACCATAATCTGATGGTCGTACATGACTTCGCCTATGGAAGTATTGGCTTTGATGGGCATGTCCCGCCAAGTTTTCTCCAAGCCGAAGGGGCGAAAGAAATTGGGATTGAGGTATATACGATGTCGAAGGCGTTCAACATGTCGGGATGGCGTGTCGCGTTCGCAGTCGGGAACGCAGATATCATCGAGGCGATCAATACGTACCAAGATCATGTTCACGTATCCGTGTTCACTGCCATTCAAGAGGCGGCCATCGTGGCGTTAGAATCGCCGCGTGACTTACGTGACAATCTAGCCTCACTTTACGAAACAAGACGAAACCGATTGATTGACGGGTTACGCCGGGCAGGGTGGGAGATTGAGGCACCGAAAGGTTCTTTCTTTGTATGGGCGAGAGTACCTGAAGGCGATGCAAAATCATTCTCGACGAAGTTACTTCAAGAGGCTGGCGTCGCCGTCACACCGGGCTACTTCTTTGGAACGGAGGGGGAGCGCCACATCCGCTTTGGCCTCGTGTCGTCTGAACAGAAGATTGATGAGGCGGTAGAACGGATTGAGAGACTGTTTGCAGCCTATGAGGAGGTCCATCAATGATTCGACAAGCGGTGCTGGAATACGACCATTCGAACGATGCGCTCGATCAACTTTACTCACTGATTGGGAATCGGGATGCACTCGTTTTGAAAGGATTTAACGGATACGGTGAAGCGATTCGAGTGTCTCCTCGTCTAGCAGAAATTCCGAGCGTACGATTCAAGGGGGAATGTTCAGACGAAGAAGTCGAACGACTAAAAGCGCATCGACCTGACGTCTGGATTGCTGTCGGTGGCGGTAAATTGATTGATACGGCGAAGCGGATTGCATTTACCCAGTCGGTACCGCTCATCGTCATTCCGACACTTGTGTCAAACTGTGCCGCCTTCACCCCGCTCAGCGTGATCTATGGAGAAGACGGTACATATTTACGATATGATACGTTCCCCGTCGTCATCGAGCGCGTCATCGCGGATGAACGACTGTTACGTGATTCACCTTACGACTATTTTAAGGCTGGTGTCATCGATACGGTCGCAAAGTGGTTCGAGGCTCGATATATTAGCGGAACAACATCAAGGGACGCAGGGATTCAGTCGGGGCTCTCACTTGCGGCGCAATGCGGAGCGTTGATGGATTTGTCCATTCGTGAAGATGATTTTCGCCATTATGGCACGGACATCCGATCTATCGTCGATCATGTCCTCGCCATCGGTGGTGCCGTTGGTGGATTCGGTGACGCCGGCACCCGAGTCGCCGTCGCCCATGCGGTGCATAACGCACTCAGTCGTTTTGATTCGACGCATCATTGGTTGCACGGGGACAAGGTAGGCTTCGGGCTGATTGTTCAAGAACGATTGACCTCATCCGAAGACGCCTCATTCCTCGAGAATTGGCTACAAGCGATTGCCGCTCCGACGTCACTTGACCAACTTGGGATTCGATTTGACCAAATCGATGAGTTGGTCGATTATGTCGTCGAAGAAATGACGATTCAAGGCATTCACAAGGTTGAAGATGCTGAACGATTAAAAGAAATTTTAAGAAATCTTCAAGAAATAGTTTACAAATAATTCTTTTATCAGTAATATAATAACAAAATAATAGAACCGATTGCTTATCAAGAGTGGTGGAGGGACTGGCCCGATGAAACCCGGCAACCAGATCAGTTATGATCATGGTGCTAATTCCAACAGACGAGACGTCTGGGAGATGAGCGTGTCCGACTTTCACGTGTCGTGCCCGCCGCTCTTTTTGAGTAGCGGGCTTTTCATTTGGAGGAGGAATCATTCATGAACATTAAACAAAAAACCATTTTGGCAGGTACATCTATCCTTGCGGCCATCGCACTCTCGGCGTGCGGACAATCCGAGGCGAGCGAGACGCTAAGCACGAAAGAGCTAACGATCGGCGTGACTGGTGGACCACACGAGCAAATCGCCGAGAAAGTACAGGAGCTCGCAAAAGAAGATGGGCTCGAAATCGATATCAAAGTATTCAATGATTACAACACCCCGAACACCGCTCTCGACGAAGGAAGTCTCGACGTGAACAGCTATCAGACGCTCTCGTTCCTCGAACTGCAAAAAGCGGACAAGGGGTATAAGATTGACGACGTCTTCAAGACGGTCGCTTTCCCGATGGGGCTCTATTCAGAGAAATTGACGGATATCAAGGACTTAAAGGAAGGCGATAAAGTGGCCGTCCCGAACGACCCGGCGAATGAGCTCCGTGCGTTACGACTATATGAAACGGCTGGGCTCATCACGTTAAAAGAAGGATTGACGGATAAAGCAACGAAGCGCGACATTGCGGAGAATCCGCTCAACCTCGAATTTATTGAACTCGAAGCATCCCAACTGCCGACGCAACTCCCGGAAGTGGCACTCGCGGCCATCAACACGAACTTCGCGATGGGAGCAGGTCTATCCATTAATGAAGATGCCCTCTTCCATGAAGATACGGTTGACAACCCATATCCGAACTACGTCGTCGTCCGTTCGGCCAATAAAGAAGATGAAGTCGTGAAGACACTGAAGTCTTACTATCATTCAGATGAAGTACGTGCCTTCATCGAAGAAGAATTCAATGGTTCGGTCGTGCCGGCGTTTTAAGGAGGGGTCTTATGATTGAACTGAAACAAATCACCAAGGAGTTCAAGGTCAACGGAGACACGATCACGGCACTCGATGATGTCTCCCTCACGATTGAGAGAGGGGAAATCTTCGGAATCATCGGACGAAGTGGTGCCGGTAAGAGTACGCTCATCCGGATGATCAATCTTTTGGAGCGCCCGACATCAGGGGTCGTCGAGATCGAGGGACAAGATATCACGCTCCTCAAAAAGAAAGGGTTGTCGACGTTACGCCAGCGAATCGGTATGATCTTTCAGCACTACAACCTGCTGAAGACCGCGACCGTCGAAGAGAATGTCGCTATCCCGCTTCGTCTCGAAGGTCTCGGGAAGCAGGTCATCCGTGAACGGGTCGACCGCTATCTCCAAATCGTCGGACTGAGCGAACATCGGAACCATTACCCTGAACAATTGTCAGGTGGACAGAAACAACGTGTCGCCATTGCGCGAGCGCTCGCCCACGAGCCTGATATTCTCCTCAGTGATGAGGCGACAAGTGCACTCGACCCTGAGACGACCGAGTCGATTTTAGAGTTACTGCTCGAAATCAATCGCGAGCTCGGATTGACGATTTTCTTGATCACACATGAGATGGAAGTCATCGAACGAATCTGTGACCGGGTCGCCGTCATCGATCGTGGCCAAATCGTTGAACAAGGACACGTACTAGACGTCTTCTCCAATCCGTCACACGAGACGACCCAGAAGTTTCTTAAGACAAACCTCGACGTGCCGGAAGAAGTCGTCTCGGAACTCCAGACTCGGGGAACGCTCGTCCACTTGTCGTTCATCGGCAGTCAGACAGAACAAGCAGTCCTGGCACAATTGACCAAGCGGTTCGGCATCCTTCCGAACATCATCGGAGGCGGAATCAAGAAGTTAAAGGCGGGGCTTGTCGGAAACTTACTTGTCCATCTTGACGGGGATCATGATCAAACGGAACTCGCCGTCCGTTATTTGAAGACGAGCGGCGTACATGTGAGGGAGGTGTCAAAGCATGCAACAGTTTTGGACAGACTGGGGTGACTTAATCTGGACAGGAACGGTTCAAACGTTGACGATGACGAGCATCGCGCTTTTGATCTCGACCTTGATCGGATTGCCGCTCGGGACGTTGCTCGTTTTGACGAGACCGAATGGCAGACTCGCAAACCGATTCGTCTATGGTGGCTTATCGAGCGTTATCAACGTCATCCGTTCCATCCCGTTCATCATTCTGTTGTTCTTCATCTTACCGTTCACACGGTTCATCATGGGGACGACAATCGGCGTGCAGGGCGTCTTACTTCCCTTGATCGTCTTCACCGCTCCATATATCGCCCGACTCATGGAGTCAGCACTACTCGAAGTCGACCGCGGGGTCATCGAGGCGTATGAAGCGATGGGCATCTCGACGAGAAAAATCATCTGGTATGTGTTAATCCGTGAAGCACGTTCTTCTATCGTTCTCGGATTGACGATTGCGACGATCGGGTTGATTGGAGCGACGGCGATGGCGGGACTCGTCGGGGCAGGTGGACTGGGGGACATCGCCTATCAATACGGACACCTTCGTTTCGAACCGGAAGTCATGTACGTGACCATTTTCGTCCTCATCCTCCTCGTTCAGTCCATCCAATCCTTCGGGAATCGACTGGCGGCAAAATTGAAAAAGGCATAAAAAGAATCGTGTCGCGAAAGCGACACGATTTATGCGTTATGGAGCAGACGTTTCAGTTCAGCGATGCGGTCATGTCTCGGGATGAACGTCCGAATCTCTTTTTCACTGAAACCGACCTGGATGCGATGATGGTCGAAGACGATCGGACTTTTCAGGATTTGAGGATTCGAGGCGACGAAGCTATATAGCTCACGAATCGACATCTCATCTAGTTTCTCTGCCGCTTGTTTATAGACACTCTTTTGGACCGACAACAAGTCCGTCGTCCCATTTTCCGTCAGGCTTAACATCTCTTTGAATTCTCCGAAGGATAAACCTTGGTCTGTCAATTTCTTTTCGATGAAGGGAATCTTTTGTTCCCGTAACCAATCAATCGTTTTTCTGGAAGAACTGCAGCTCGTATGCGTGAATACCGTGACCGTCACGACAACCACTTCTCCTTTACATCAGTTTGGTTCTAACTATTATCTCCTTTTATACGTTCGAGTGCGTGATTATGTTTCAAATCACATACAGTTTCTTTTTGATTGAGCATGACTTCGTTCGGGTACAGATTTCATGAGTAACCACATAAGGAGGAATGAAGATGTTTGACTATACCGTACAATCTGACCGTACCGTGGATGACGTTGTCATTCGTCTCGGAGAAGCATTGAAAGAAGAATCATTCGGGGTGCTCTGGGACTTTGATTTGAGTGAGACGCTCGAGAAAAAGGGACAGGGGATTGATGGGAAGTATCGTATATTAGAAGTATGCAATCCGAAGGCGGCAAAAGAAGTGCTGTCGCAACAATTAGAAGGAGGCTACTTCCTTCCATGCAAAATCGCGGTGTTCGAAAAAGAAGACCATACCCAAATTGGTATGCCGAGACCGACTGAATTAATTCGCCTCATCGATGACGAATCGTTACAAGCCGTCGCGTTAGACGTCGAGTCCCGATTGCAACGTGCCATCGACCAAAGTAAATGATTGTTCTACCATCCGCTCATGAAACGTGAGCGGATTTTTTTTCGTATAGGATAGTTAGATAATGGTAAAATTGGATGAGGAGATTATAGGAGGAGATATTTTGTACAAAAGAGGAATCATGATGTTACTTAGTGCTTCATTTTTAAGCGCATGTGGGGCATCTAATATAGAAGTCATTCAACTAGATTACATAGAAAATCAATGGAATCTCGAGAGTTATACGAAAGAAGGAGAATTTGTTCAAGTCAACGAAACGAGAGAAGTGCTCGAGGCGTGTGAGGGCGAACGAACGACTAAGCTAAAAGGAGATGTCACTGTATATCAGACAGTGTTCGCAGGGCGAAACGGGGTCGTGTCATCCATGGATCCGTACTCGATGAAGGTAGTTACTTATTTAGAAGGTGACGAACGATATGTCGTATGTCGAGAAGATTATACGAATCAATGGATGGCGAAGACAATCGATAAGTTTCCGGATTTTGTGAATACATCTGAAGGAATCAGCGTCCCCCGATTACCTAGCCTTCATCAAACATCTTCGTCCTCAAAGGACAAGCTAATGAAAACAGACGGACTGAAAATCGATGAAATCGAGATCATCCCGTTCCGAGATACATTGCTTGAAATTGAACCGGCACTATTCGGAGAGCTTGAACTAGAGCTCGATGGTAATGCGACGAGACATTCGCTCACTAGTTTTCAACCAATCGGAACCGATATGCCGCATCGACAGATTGCCATCGGACTCGATCGACAAACATCTCAACCGTATATTCTTTTTTCATTCAATGAACGCTTTGTTTATCAGCAATTACAGTTTGAAGAACTAGAGGATCCTGCGTCAATAGAAAAACAGTCCTTTGAAGAGTTAAGCGTCGACACCATCATCGAACCTGGAGAGATAAAAAAAGGAGAAGCGGTTCCCATATATACGTTCCATTACATGCGGGATGGTGAACCCGTGACTGAAACGATGACGGTTCGCTTTGTTGAAGGTACGTTGCTGAAAGAAGGCGAAGAACCCGATTCGATGTATGAAGAGTGGATGCCGGCCCAAGAAGATGGTCCAAGAGTCGTCTCACACCGGAAACCGTTTGATGGAAATGAGCTCGCTTATCCTGATTTTATTGAAATCTCGACGGAAGAATCTGAACAAGTCATGGAAGTATTGAAGGAGGCAGAACCGGTCAGCCGCAAAGGTGAGCCTGCAGACTATCGATACTTGACGTTGATGGATGGATGGAAAGGGCAAGAATTTGAAATCAGCTATAAACAGCGGTCAAAAAAAATCGACATCTATCTGACAGACCCGCTTCGCGAGCAGACATTTAAATTATCTAGTAAAGGGGCGGAAGTGTTTTTGGATATTTTCCCGGAGTACGAAAAATCATGATGAAACGACTATTATTCACTTTATGTACAGTTGGAATATTATCGGGTTGTGGTGGTGAAGAGGTAAAGGTCGTCAAACTGGATCATATGCCATCACAATGGGATGTACGAGACATGAACAGCTTTACTACCGGGTCGGAGACGTGGGCGAGCGATTTACTTCTTGCATGCACCGATGACCCGGTTCCCCAAATCCCTGAGGACGTCACGGTCTATAATTCGTATGTCTTGAACCGAAAAGCCATGATTTCCGACTACGATGCACATGCCTATAAGCTAGTGACGTATGTAAAAGGCGAACAGAATTATGTCATTTGTCAGGACGGCTTTTCTCCAGAGATGAGAGTCGGACTTGTTGAGAAGTTCCCTTCGTTTGTACAGGCTTCTGAAGGTGTCAACATTCCAAGTAACCCGACAATTGCAAATGGAACTCGGGAACAAGAAGAGAGTTTGAAGGAAAGCGATTATTCCGATGTTTTCGAGGATCCCGTCAATCTCATTGACGAAACGATGATTCAAGTGACCCCTTCCTTGAATGGAAGTATCCATTTAACCATCGGAGAGGACGAAGGGATCTTACCGCTCTCAATCACTGAGCCTTATCACGCGCAAATGGGAAGCATGACAATCGCACTCGGCTACGACGAACAATCCAAAGAGGCTTACTTTTTCGCTAAGTCGGAAGGTGGGTTACTTTCTTATGACCCGATTGTCCTTATAACAAAAGATGATTATTCGCATCCAGAGCAGCAACCAAAACAATTTGAAGGGCTCAAAGTTGAGCGGGTACTACAGGCAAAATCGCTCGAACCCGGGGTCGAGACACCGCTCTACACGTTCTCTTTTATTGAGGACGGGAAGCGTGTGACGAAAGACGTCCGTCTCACGTACACGGATCGCGAATTTGCGACGAATGAATCGATCGAAGCGGACAAGGAATCGAATCCCGCCGTACCAAGTGGTCCGTTCGTGTTCGTCCATAAAACTCCTTTAGACGAAAAGGCAACGATTGATTATCCGAACGTGCTGCGGGCTGCAGGAATCGAGATGTCTGATTTGATGAACGCATTTGAGGAGGCAGAACCGGTGGATCGAGCTGGAGAAGTGGGGGACTATCCCCTTCTTACCATCATCGAGGGATGGAAAGGGCAAGAGTTTCAATTAAGCTTCAAGAAACGGTCTAAAAAAGTCGATGTCTATGTGACGGATGAAACACGCAATCAAACATTCAAACTGAGCAGTGCAGGGGCGGAAACGTTCTTCTCCTATTTCCCTGATTTAGATGAGTGAAAGGCGCCCCTCGGCGTATTTTCATTTGGTAAATACTTCAAAATCAAGATATTGACCTTCTGTATAAAAAGAGAGTAATAGAATGTTATGGGATACGTTACACTGAAATTCACGATTTGGTAAGAACATTCTAAGAATAAGAAAGGTTGCTATATATAATGAGTACTTTGAACCAAAAAGGAATTCAATCTGAGGACGTTTTTCAATCCATTGAAATGAATATGGCGATGATTCGATTCGACCGTCAACGCCGGGTCGTCGATGTGAATGATACGTTCGCGAAAGCAATGAAATACAGACGCGAGGAGATGATTGGCATGCAGCATCACTTGTTCTGCCCTTCATCCTTTGTCAATAGTCCAGAGTATTCGGCATTTTGGGAGAAATTATGGAGTGGTTTCAGTTTCTCGGATAAAGTGGAGCGCGAGAATGCAAAAGGGGAAACCATTTGGCTCGAGGCGACGTATATGCCGATTTTTGAAGGAGATGATGTCGTCGGTGTCGTCAAGATCGCATCGGACATCACCGCACGGCAACAAGTGATTGAGGATTATGCGTATCGCTTTAAATCGATGACCGATGTGCTCGATGAACGGGCGAAGACAGGCATGCAAGACACGAAATTATTGAATCAGACGATTGAAAAGCTTGCGAAAGATGCTGCGGACAACCTCCATGCCCTTCAGAACTTGCGTCGTCAAGCCGATGACATCGCGAAAATTGCCTCGTCGATCAAAGAGATTGCGGCACAAACGAATCTGTTGTCCCTGAATGCTGCCATCGAAGCGGCACGAGCAGGTGAACACGGGCTTGGATTTAATGTGGTTGCGACTGAGATCCGAAACCTCTCTCGTATGGTTGAACGTGCGGTCATCGACGTCAACTCGAACACGGAAGGGATGAACGTCGAGCTTCGGAAAATTGTAGAAGGTGTCACTGCGTCCAATCAAGAGATTCAGTTAAGTGCAAAAACGATGGAACAGACGATGGAGCGATTCCATACGTTCGAGCAGGCAGCAGCCGAGTTACATGATACGGCCGACACATTTATATCCAACCTGTGAACCGATTGACCCTACACGGGGTCAGTCGGTTTTTTTGAATTGTAACGTATGTCCGTGTCGTTTCAACCAATCTTTCGCTGAAGCGGTGTTCGGATAAATCGTTTGTAACGTTCTCCAAAAAGAAGGGGAGTGATCGAAGTGAACGAGATGCACCCATTCGTGGGCGATGACGTAGTCCATCATCTCTTTTGGCGCCAGCATGAGGCGGACATTAATGGAGATGGTTCCGTTCGAACTACATGATCCCCACCGTGTCTTTTGATGACCGATACGAATCTTTTTCGCTTTAACACCTAATAATCTTTCGTAAGTCGGTGCCAGATTGATTACATATTCAAGCGCGCGTTCACGTAGCCATGCCTCATAATGTTTAGCCAGGGCGTTTTCGTCCCATGTCCTCGGAACGAAAAATGAGGAGCCGTCATATCGGAGAGTCGTGCCATCATCTTTCTTGGTCGGATAGTTTTTCCCATGAAAAACGAGCCCCTTATCGAGAATAGACGTCTGTTGAGGAAGATTCTGCAACGTCTCACGAATCCATGTGTCGTGCTCTTCTAGTATGCGGTCGACGACTCGTTCAGACAAACGTGCTGGAATACGCAGCTCGATGCCGTTTGGCGTGACATAAAATGCGGCTTTTTTTCTTCGATTGTTGCGAATGACGGTAACACGCATTGACGTGCCTCCTTTCTTATCTCGATCGAGTATAACGAAGTCGGCAAGAAACTGCCATGCTTTTTTGGCACGCAGTCGAATCAACTTTGATACAGTAAGAGGAGGAGGGATGAACATGAAATCAATTTTACAACAACAACTTGAACGTAAAGGTACGAATTCGGTGAAGTGGGACGGGTTGGAGCGATGGTTCCGTTTGTCAGATGATGTGTTACCACTCTGGGTAGCGGATATCGATATCCGGACTGCCCCGTCCATCTCCGAGGCGCTCGCCGCAAAAGCCGCTCAAGGGGAATTCGGGTATACATTGTTCGCACCTGAAGCGCAGAAGGCGGTCAGTGATTGGTACGGCCGACGTCACGATTTGATTGTAGACCCGAACCATGTGTTATTCTCTAGCGGTGTTGTGCCTGCGTTGACTCATATCGTCGAGGCGTTGACTGAAGTCGGAGATGGCGTCGTCATCCAGTCACCTGTCTATCCACCATTCCACGAACTCGTTGTCGGTTCCAAGCGACAAGTGTTCGATGCCCCGTTGAAAAAAACTGACGAACGCTACGAGATGGATTTTGTCGCACTCGAGGAAGCGATGAAACAAGCGAAACTTTTCTTACTCTGTTCCCCACATAATCCAGTTGGACGTGTTTGGACGAGAGCGGAACTAGAGAAGGTCGTAGCACTCGCGAATCAATATGAGGTGATCGTCGTCGCTGACGAGATTCATGCAGACTTGACGTTCCCTTCTCATCAACATACCGCAATCGGCACACTCGACCCACGTGTCATCACGGTGAGTGCGCCCTCAAAAGCATTTAACATCGCCGGATTGTTTGCGTCCTACATCATTTGTCCGGTCGATGAGTGGCGGAAGCAAATCACGAAAGTACAGAACAAACATCACGTGCTCCCGACACCGTTCGCGAACACGGCCATCATCGCCGCCTATACCGACAGCCGCGCGGAACATTGGCTCGACCAGTTACGGGAAGAATTGGAGCAACAAATGAATGACGTGATCGATTCCATAGAATCAAACCTCCCGATGCTCCATACGACCCGTCCGGAAGCGAGTTATCTACTTTGGATTGACTTCTCAGAGTTACCGATGTCAGCCGAGGAGCGGAAGTCTTGGCTGCATCAAAACGTCCGAATCTTCTTGTCACCGGGTAGTCCGTTCGGTCCTCAAGGTGAATCATTCGAACGGATGAATATTGGGACACGTCGTGAACTATTGGACGAGGCGATTCAGCGACTGAGCGCGCAAATGGAACGAAAAGCGTTTGTGTAAAACGAGAATCGGGAAAAATTCACAATGAGATGATGAGAGAAAGTGAGTGAATGGGATGGAGACGATCAACTGGAAGAAAAAGATGGAGGAACAGTTAAGACGTAGCGGCTTCACCTTGCAAGTCGAAAACATGTCCAATATCCGCTTGACTGAGATTCATGCGAGTTCTTCTCCGTTGATCTCTTATCCGCTCCGAGTTCGTCTATATGAGCGGATGGGTTGGCTCATGTGTACGGTCGATTCGCCAACGCTCAATCGGAATGAAGATCATCCGTTATTTGAACGCATGGTGACAGCCGTCTTTGAACGAATTGTGCGTCACCTGTATAACGGGTATGGTTTTCACATTTTGACGTTCATCGGAGATACCGGAAATTACATCGCCCCAAAAGATTCGGAGACAGGGGAGGTCGTACGCCTCGTCGCCCACCTTTGGAATGACCGCTCGTACATTCACCTCGACACCTTCGAGGAGTATCCCGCCTTATACGTGACGCCACCGTGGGCACATCAAGCATATGCCATCGAAAGCACAGACGATGAGTGGGTCATCTACGCGGGGAGAGGGGGGAGGCCGTCGACCGATTATCGTGCTGACGGCGTCGAATTGAAATCTCATCGTCTATCGGATGGTGAGCTCTTCTTCCCGGTCGATCGGATTTCGAAAGAGAAAGGAACCCTCGCCTTGGCCGAATGGCTTCGACTCGAACGACGAGAAGTCGAGGACTTTATGATGTCCTTCATGCAGACGATCCGGAAGTTTGACCCGTCGTTTGGATTCGCATGGGGCGGAACGCAAACATTTTTTCATGGTGTCCCGGTTGAACCATACGCGCAGGTGCTCAGGCTTGAAAGTGGGAAACGTCGCTATCGCGTCATGAACAACGCGGCAAAACGACTATTTGCCGTCTCGGACGACTCGAACGAGTGTCTGAAGGAAGTGAGTCGAACACTAGGGACGATCACGCTCCCTGA
Source organism: Exiguobacterium sp. s181 (assembly GCF_018617125.1). Taxonomy (GTDB): domain Bacteria; phylum Bacillota; class Bacilli; order Exiguobacteriales; family Exiguobacteriaceae; genus Exiguobacterium; species Exiguobacterium profundum. Next base: position 882,133 of record NZ_JACSJM010000002.1, on the reverse strand, counting down.
ACGACGTGTCTCATCCCTCGGTCAATTGATCATGGGAATCTGGCAACAGTTTGAAACCGATGAGGAAACATACATTCAAGAAGTCGCGTTTCGTGACATCTCCAAATTCCAAATGGAAGAAAAGATCGGGCATGCCCTCGCGAATCAACAACGGATTCGCTGGATTGACAAGAACCATCCGCATCAGAATGTGATTGAATATGCTCATCTACGGATCACGTTCCCGAAACGACCACCTGGGCTTGTGACAGTCGAACCCGCTGAATCCGGACAAGAGAGAGGTGCTTTATGAGAATCGTTGACGCACGAGCCATGCCAATCGATCATGAAGATGTGATCGCCGTTACCCCTACCTCGGTCTACTATCGAGAGAAGAAAGATCGCACGACATTCTCGCTCTATCGCTTTGACGAAGAGGATGGCATGATCACACAATTGAACCGGAGGGAGTACGCGGATTACGGTTATCCAAAGCTATTCGTCGATGGAGACATCGTCTATTTTATAAATGAGGTCCCCGACGGTGAAGGGGTGGTCAAAACAGAATTGATCGCCTTCTCTTACAAGACGGGCACCGAAGAAGTGGTCACGACGTTTGAGAAGCGTGGAAATAGCACATTGTTCTGGGTACTGGATCATCGTTACTTCCTCTTTTTGACGGCGTTTGAATCATCGGATGAGGCGTGGCTCTATGATCGCGTGACCAATCAACGGGAGCGTATTCGGGATGAGCGTCTTGTCGGTAAGACGGAACGTTTCCGAGAATTGTATTTGTTTACGACCACATTCGATGGTGTTCCATACATCGTCTGTAACGCGAGACTCGATGAGTTTGACTATTACAATGCACTCGATGATGGGCACATCTCTCCTGACGACCCGATTGACCATTCCGAGGCACTCTTGATTTGCCCACTCGAGGAGGCGGTCGAGGCGATATGGGATCAACGGGGTGAATTGCCATTCGATGATATCCTCCGTCTCCAAGGGGAAGGGGACACGGTCCAATATCTAGGAGAAAATGAAGGGACGCTTCGATTCTCCGCGTTTGTTGACTCGTTGAATGAGGAGGTCATCTATGATTTGACGGGTCCCGATGTCTTACATGAAGTATCGGTCGTCGATTGGGGTGCTTATGAACCGATTGATTTCACGTACGACGATATTAGTTCGACGATTTTTATCAAAGTTGATGAGACAGATATGCACTCAGAAGTCATCGACCTCGCAACCGGTGCGCGTTATATCGATGTGGAACCGTTCGAACGCGTCATCGAACGCCGCTATCTCGTCCATGAATATACGGAAGGACTTACGAGCGGTGTCGTGATTTTCGATTTAGAATCGGAAGAACGTCTCACTTATGACAATGCCTATTTTATGGTCATCGATGATGCCATTTTGATTTTGTCAATGTCCAGCACATAAATATAACCACCACCCATTATATAGGTTGTGGTTATATTTGGATATATAGTTTACATAACATATTATTGTAAACTCGATATTGCGTGTTTTTTCCGTTCATCTCCGATATGGGCATAGACTTGTGTCGTTGCCACAGATTCATGCCCGAGAAGCTGTTGAATCGTGAGCACATCGACGCCCCCCATGGCGAGACGTGAAGCGAACGTGTGACGGAGTTTATGTGGCGTTACCTGTTTATAGCTCAAGAACGGCAGGTAAGGCTTTAAGCGGTCAATATGCCCTTTCAACATATGCTGAACCGTCCGTACAGCGATTCGTTGCCCCTTCTCATTTTGGAACACCGCCCCTTCGCTCGACGTGTCGCGATACTCAGAGAGGAGTGGAAGAAGTGGTCCTGCGATGGGGATCAAGCGTTCCTTATTGCCTTTACCGATGACCCGAATCGTTCCGGTCTCAATGTTGATATCGGACCAATTGAGTCCGACGAGCTCGGATACGCGCATTCCTGTCAGTCCGAGTAACTGTATAATTAAAAAGTCTCGCGCGCGATTCATTTCGTACCAACTCGCCTCGCGATTCGTCATGCCGACATTGCTACGTACGAGCGTCGAGAAATCGAGCCACTCCGATTCCGTCAAATAGACGGGGTTCCGTTTGCCGCGTTTCGGGCGTTCTACGGTTTGAAAAGGATTCACCGTTGCTTGATTGGTCTCGATTAAGTAATTGAAGAGTGACTGTAACGTTGAAAGCTTCCGATTGATGACGCTCGGAGCATTATCGAGATCGAGGGCAAGATAAGTCGCATACGCTTCTGCTCCGGCATGGTCAATCTCTGTGAATGATGGCAAGTCAATCGTTTCAGGCTCTAACTCAGTACCACTAACGTGCTCGACCCAACGAAAGAAATCTAAAACGTCATACACATAGCGCTGGGCCGTCTGTTTGGAATAATGCTTCGCTGCTAAATGATGAAAAAACTGTTGGATGAATGCGGGTAGTCGGTGCAACCCGTTCAACTCGAAGCGTTTCGTCGTCGTCGGTGTCTGCCGCTGTCCAAGTTGACGGAAAATACTCATAGAATGCCCCTTTCTTCATGTAGTTCTCACTTGATTCTTTCCGCTACGCTTCCCTTCACGAAGGAAGTTGTCCGCTTCTTTGACGATCTCTTCGACCGTATCGTGACCAACACGAACCGCAAGTCCGAATGTCATTGTGACATGAAGACGTTCTCCTGCGTAATGGAGAGGGGTCGACTCGATTTGTTGTCTCAACTGCTCGACGATTGGAAGGAAGTCACCGGACGGACTCGATAGGTAGACCAGAAACTCCTCTCCTCCCCAGCGGACGGCCATGCCGTCGATATCGGATAATATGGAGGCCACTTGTTGAAGCACCCGGTCCCCACAATCATGACCGTACGTCTCGTTAAACGATTTGAATCGATCGATGTCACCGAGAACGATTGCATACGGAACGCCTTCATGAGCGGCTTTGTCGATTGCTTTAGAAACTTGTTCATGCCCAACTTTTCGGTTCAATAGTCCGGTCAATCCATCCGTAGACGCTAGGATCTGCAATCGCTCATTGGATCGTTCGAGTTCATCTGTCACTTCGACAACGACTGACTCGAAGATGAAGGAGAGCCCTGCGATCATCACCACGGTCGATAGGATGCAAAAGAGTCCGAGCGCTTGTTCCACCTGAATCGGTAGGGTCTCGATGCCGTCGGACACATAGATGAACAGAAGGCTATAAATCAACATCGCGATGGCCGTGGTCAAGATGCGTTGGCTTCTGGATACGCTTGGCATGAAAAAGACACCATAGGCCATCATGAGGATGAAATAATGCATGTTGATCTCCCAACCGAGAATGACGGTCGAGATGACGGCGTTGTAAACGACTTCGATAAAAAGTCCGGTAAAGAAGATGCCGTACCACCGCCTATGTACAAAGTAGAATGAAATCGTGTAATAGATCACACTCAAGCCATTTGATAGGAATAAGAGAGTCATATCCAAACGATAAAACAAGATGCAAAATAGGAAGTGGACCAACCAAGCGATGACATTGCCGTAAAAAGTAATTCGTTCGTTATATAGTGTTCCTCGACGAGTTTCATAGGTTGTTCCCATCACACACCTCCTTTCTTTTAGTATAACGAAACAATGATTAAATTTGTATAGAAGTCCGTAAAATGACTTTAAGAAACGTCCTAATTTCGTATGTATCATTGCGTGAAATAGATATTTCACGCAATGTACATGAATTGCGTGATTGTATCTCAATCGAGTGGTTAATCAACTGATTGATTTTATAGCAAAATAAATGGTAGACAATAATTTGTTATGTAAACCATATTGGTTTGTTTTGAAATTGTAATGTTGAGTCATTATACCTTATGATGAAAATAAGACTTGAAACAGGAAGGAAGGTAACGTTACACTGTAAACGTAAACCAAAGGGGGATTTTGGATGGATGATCAGCGTTTGAAGCAACTTTTGTCTGAAGCGAAGACCATCGCGGTCGTCGGTGTGTCCGACAACCCGAACAAGACGGCCAACCAGATTGCGGAGTATTTGCTTCGTGTCGGGTATACCGTCATCCCTGTCAACCCGATGCTCGAGGAGTGGAACGGCCGTAAGGCGTATCCGTCCGTCGAGAGCATCCCGGGTAGAATCGATATCGTCGATGTGTTCCGTCGCAACGAATTTTTAGCGGGTGTCGCGGAAGATGCGGTACGACATGGGGATGTCGGGCTCGTCTTCAACCAGCTCGATCTCTCAAGTGCTGAGGCGGAGCAAATCGTGCGTGACGCCGGGCTCGATTATATCGAGAACCGCTGCCTGTACGTGGAGCATGCTCGTCTACTCGGATAAGACCTACCTCCTTGGTAGGTCTCCTTTTTTTCAGCGATGGCTGACAAGGGAGGCTTGCCAGAATCGATGAACAGCTATACAATAGGAAAGAAAAACGAACGTGTGTTCGAAATTGAGGTGACTGCTATGTCAACAGATCTATTTAATTACAATGAAGACGCCATCCAGGTGCTCGAAGGACTCACGGCCGTGCGGAAACGACCGGGGATGTACATCGGGTCAACCGACCATCGCGGACTTCACCATCTCGTCTATGAGATCGTCGACAACGCGATCGATGAGGCGCTCGCCGGGTTCGGCGGTCAAATCGATGTGACGATTCATAAGGATGATGCCATCACGGTCCGTGACCACGGCCGCGGGATGCCGACAGGAATGCACGCCTCTGGAAAGCCTACCCCAGAAGTCATTTTTACGGTCCTTCACGCTGGAGGAAAGTTCGGACAAGGCGGATACAAGACGTCTGGTGGACTCCACGGCGTCGGTGCTTCGGTCGTCAACGCCCTATCAAGCAAGGTCGTCGTGACGATTTATCGTGACGGAAAAGTGTTCGAACAGACCTTTGCAGACGGCGGTGTGCCTCAAACGACACTGATTGAGACAGGCAAGACACGCCAAACCGGCACGAGTGTCTATTTCAAACCGGATGCGACCATCTTCTCAACGACGACGTATAACTATGACACGCTCGCCGAACGCCTCCGTGAATCGGCTTTCCTCTTAAAAGGATTGACGATCACGCTCACTGATGAGCGTACGGAGAAGCAAGAGACGTTCCATTACGAGGAAGGGATTGCCGAGTTCGTCCAATACTTGAACGACGACAAGGCGACGCTTCATCCGATCGTCTATTTCGAAGGGACAGAGAACGAGATCGAGATCGAACTCGCGTTTCAGTTCACGGATGCCTATTCCGAAAATGTGCTCTCGTTTGTCAACAACGTCCGGACACGCGATGGTGGAACGCACGAGGTCGGTGCCAAAACGGCGATGACCCGGATCATGAATGAGTATGCCCGTAAGAACGGACTGCTCAAAGAGAAAGATAAAAATCTCGACGGCGGTGATGTCCGTGAAGGACTCACGCTCATCGTCTCGGTCCGGATCCCGGAAGAGTTCCTCCAGTTCGAGGGGCAGACGAAATCGAAGCTCGGTTCCCCGGAGGCGCGTGCGAGTGCCGATAGCGTCATGGCGAAGCAACTGACAATCTTCCTAGAAGAGAACCCTCAGATGGCGACAATGCTCATCAAGAAGGCGATTCGTGCGGCTCAGGCTCGCGAGGCGGCTCGAAAGGCCCGTGAAGAGGCACGTAACGGGAAGAAAAAGAAACGTTCGAGCATCTTGAACGGGAAATTGACGCCGGCGACATCGAAGAATGCCTCCAAGAACGAACTGTTCCTCGTCGAGGGTGATTCGGCCGGTGGTTCCGCCAAACAGGGGCGCGACCGTACGTTCCAAGCCATCCTCCCACTACGCGGGAAGGTCATCAACTCAGAAAAGTCGAAACTTCAGGACATCATGAAGAATGAAGAAATCAATACGATCATCCATGCAATCGGCGCCGGGGTCGGTCACGATTTCGACTTGGATGACTGCAACTTCGACAAGATCATCATCATGACGGATGCCGATACGGACGGTGCGCATATCCAAGTGCTCCTTCTCACGTTCTTCTTCCGTTATATGCGACCGCTCGTCGAGGCGGGCCGTGTGTTCGTCGCCTTGCCACCGCTCTATCGCATCTCAAAAGGGAAAGGCAAGTCCGAACAGTTCGACTATGCCTGGGACGAAGAGGCGCTCGAGAAGCTCGTCAAAGTGTATAAGAAAGGCTATATCCTCCAACGCTACAAGGGTCTCGGTGAGATGAACGCGGACCAGTTATGGGAGACGACGATGAATCCGGATACCCGTACGCTCATCCGTGTCACGGTGGACGACGCGGCTGTCGCGGACAAGCGTGTATCGGTCTTGATGGGTGACAACGTCACGCATCGCCGTGAGTGGATCGAGGAGAACGTCGCCTTCGGACTCCAGGAAGATGATTCGATCATCGCCAATGAACATGTGACTAAAGCGATTGAGGAAGTGATGTAACAATGTCGACGATTCAACACATTTTAAACCTATCTCTCGAACAGGTCGTTGGAGACCGGTTCGGGCGTTACTCAAAATATATCATCCAAGACCGCGCCTTACCGGACGCACGTGACGGACTCAAGCCTGTACAGCGCCGGATTCTATATGCGATGCACCACGAGGGGAATACGAACGATAAGCCCTATCGGAAGTCCGCCAAGACGGTCGGGAACGTCATCGGGAACTATCACCCGCACGGTGACTCGTCCGTCTATGAGGCGATGGTACGTCTCTCGCAAGATTGGAAACTCCGGTATCCGCTCATCGATATGCATGGGAACAACGGGTCGATGGACGGTGACCCAGCAGCGGCCATGCGTTATACGGAAGCCCGTCTCTCGAAGATTGCCGGTGTCATGCTGACGTCGATTGCGAAAAATACGGTCGATTATACACCGAACTTTGATGATTCTACGGAAGAACCGCTCGTCTTGCCGTCGCTCCTTCCGAACCTTCTCATGAACGGAACGACAGGGATCTCAGCTGGTTATGCGACGGAAATCCCACCGCATAACTTGACAGAAGTCCTCAACCTCGCCATCGCACGCTTGAAGGGCCAGGTCGATACGGCGAAAGACGCACTCGAGTACGTCACGGGTCCTGATTTCCCTACTGGTGGGACAGTCATGGGCAAAGACGGTATCTTAAAAGCGTTCGAGACCGGTAAAGGGAAGGTCATCATCCGGGCGAAGTCCGAGATTGAGCAATTAAAAGGTGGCCGTGAACAGATCACGATCACAGAACTTCCGTATGAAGTGAATAAGGCGAATCTCGTCAAAAAGATGGAAGAGCTCCGTCTCGATAAAAAAGTCGAAGGTGTCGCGGAAGTCCGTGATGAGACGGATCGGACGGGTCTTCGAGTCGTCATCGAATTGAAGAAAGAAGCGGACGCGGAAGGTGTCCTTCACTTCTTCTTGAAGCATACGGACCTGCAGCTCGCCTATAACTACAATATGGTCTCCATCGTGAACCGGACGCCGAAGCAGATGGGCATCATCCCAATCATTGACGCCTATTTGAAGCACGTCGAAGAAGTGGTGACACGCCGGACGACGTTTGAGCTTGAACAGGCGAAGAAACGCGCTGAAATCGTCGATGCCTTGGAACAAGCCATCTCGGTCCTCGATGAGACACTCGAATTGATTCGTTCCGCCAAAGACAAGGCGGACGCGAAGAAGAAACTGATGGAGCGGTTCTCATTCACGGAACGACAAGCTGAAGCCGTCGTCATGCTCCAGTTGTATCGACTCACGAACACGGATATCGTCGAGTTGCAAAAAGAAGCAAAGGCGCTCCAAAAAGAGATTGCCCGCCTTACAAACATCCTCGACGTGGACGCGACAAAACGGAAGTTGATCGTGAAAGAACTTACGGCATTGCGTGACGAGTTCGGAGATGACCGTCGTTCGGTGATCGAGTCGGAAGTCGAAGAATTGAAACTGAAGACGGAAGTTATGATTGCTGTCGAAGAGACGATGGTATTCGTCAGCCGCGACGGGTACGTCAAACGTGCCTCGATGCGTTCGTATGGAGCGTCGAGTGACGTCTTGCCCGAGATGAAAGAGAAGGATCGTCCGCTTCTCACGACACAAGCCATGACGACGGACCACTTGCTCGTTTGGACGAACAAGGGTAGTTACCTCCTCATCCCGATCCATCAGATTCCAGAATCGAAGTGGAAGGATGCCGGACAACACGTCGCCAACCTCGTCCCGATTGAAGGGGAACAGGTCATCTCGGCAGACGTCGTCTCGACGTTCGATACGGACGCCCATTGCCTCTTCGTGACGAAAGACGGGATGATCAAACGTACACCGTTACGCGACTACGACGCGCAGCGGAAATCGAAACCACTCATGGCCTTGAAGCTGAAAGGTGACGACGAGGTCGTCTTCGCCGGAATCAGTGACGGTCCAGGGCAGTTGTTCCTCGTCTCAGAGCGTGGATACGGTCTCTGGTTCAAAGAGGATGATGTCCCTGTCGTCGGACAGCGGGCAGCCGGTGTGAAGGCGATGAACCTGAAAGACGGTGACCTCGTCGCCGATGCCTTCTCCTTCTTCACGCCACCGTTGTTCGTTCTCGTGACGCAACGGGGAGCGGTCAAGAAGATGAAACTCGAGGACCAGTTCGACTGTACGAACCGCAACCTTCGTGGGACGATGCTCATTCGTGAGGTCAAATCAAAACCACACCAAATCCGTCGTGTGCTTCCAGTACATGGGGATGAGACGCTTCATATCGTCGGGAAAGAAAAAGCAAAACAAGTGAAGACAAAAACCCTTACGCTACTCGATCGCTATGCCAACGGCTCGTTCGTCTTTGACGAAGACTCGTTCGGTGAAATCGAGGACGTGTATCTCAATTAATCAAAAGACCTGTGATTTGGCTGATTCGCCGTTCACAGGTCTTTTTGTCGTAGCCATGTCTCTAAATCGCGTTGTTGTCGTCGATGGTGCCGCGTGTGCATCTCGACCAATTGTTATTCGTATACGTGATGGAAAGCTGACATCAGAGAATGTGGGTTCTGAAAAGGAAGAATGCATCGATTTGCCGAAAAAGACATGTAGGACAAAAGATAGGGGGATCTATATGTCTCAATGGCTGACATGGGCGAAACGAATTCAGGCGCTGTCTCAGGCCGGTCTGACGTTCACGCGTGATCAATATGACCGAGAACGGTACGAAGAGTTACAAGAAATCGCAAGAGAGATGTATGAACGGCACTCGGACTTATCGAACGAGGCCATCTTACAACTCGTTCATGTGGACGGTTATCCGACTCCGAAACTTGATGTGCGAGGCGTCATCTTCAAAGATGACCGAATCCTGCTCGTGAAGGAGCGATCAGATGGTTTGTGGACCTTACCCGGCGGTTTCTGTGAAGTGAATCGCTCTCCTGCCTCGAATATCATCAAAGAAGTAGAGGAAGAGGCTGGCCTGGATGTGATTCCAGTACGGTTGCTCGCCTTGTTCGATATGCATGAACATCCACACCCACCTCTCTCGGAGCATTATTACAAACTTTTCATCGAGTGTGCACTGATTGGTGACGGGGAGGGGAGCGCCGGCGTGGAGACGAGTGACGTCGGTTTCTTTGAACGAGACGATTTACCTGAGCTCTCCCTTGCCCGAAATACGATCGAACAGATTCATATGTGCTTTGACGCGCATTGGCAAGAAGAAGACTGGACCACTTTATTCGACTAGGAGGCTCAATGATGCAAGTAAGACGATATGGACATATCCATCAACTGACCTTTTACGCTCCCGTACTGCCAATCAACGTTCAACTGTTTGAGCATGAGCTCGGACTCGTCTTGATCGACACGGCGCTGGAGCGGAACGCGACCGATATCCTATCGTATATCGCCGAGCTAGACAAGCCACTCCTCGCGATATTGTTAACGCATGCTCATGGGGATCATGTCGGTGGGGTGGACACCATCAAAGCAGAGCATCCGCTCGCTGAACTCTTCATCTCCCGACGTGATGCCCGCCTCTTATTGGGAGATCGGTCGCTAGAGGAAGAAGAGCAGAACAAGATTCGTGGTTCTTTGCCGACGATTCGTTCTACACCGGATGCGGTACTAGATATTGGTGAGCGGTTATTCGGTTTACGTGTCCTCGATGCAGCGGGTCATACACCAGGGTCAATTGCGTACTATGACGAGGTAAATCGGGTATTATTTGCAGGTGACGCTTTTCAAACTCAGGGAGGGGCAGCGGTAGCGGGAGATGTTCGGCCGTTATTCCCATTACCAGGACTCGCGACATGGAATCGGTCCGTTGCCGTCGAGAGTGCGGAGCGGCTAGTGGACTTGTCACCACTCCTTACTTTCGTAGGGCACGGTCCGCCACTCAAAGGGACACACCGGCTCTATTTGGCGTTGAAACGGGCGAAACGGAAGCAGGCGAGAAAGTTTATCCGTTAACGGGAGGGTTGCACCATGCAGCTGAAAGAAGTTGCCATTCATCAATTTGAGCAAGCCCAACAGATGCTCGAGATTCAACGTAACGCTTATGCGGTCGAAGCGGAACTGCTCGGGTTTGACGAAATCCCAGCGCGCTATGAGACGATTGATGTCATTCAAAACTTACCAGGCACGAGTTATGGCTTATATATCGAGGAGCGGTTGATTGGGTTTGTCACGGTGGAAGCATCTGAGAAAACTGTTGAAATCACGAAACTATGTATCGACCCGACATACTTTCGGGCGAGACTGGCGACGACGTTACTCGAACACATATTGAGCATTCACAAAGGAAAGTTGATTTACGTGCATACGGGCAAGCATAACGGACCGGCGAAGCGTCTGTATACGAAACTTGGATTTGAACCGAGTGCCGAATTCGAACCAGAACATGGCGTCACATTGATCCGGTATACGCATACGTCTTAAATTCAAATCTCATCTCACTATCATAAGTATACTAATATAATGAGATGAGATATTATTTTTACTGATAATATATGTTATGTAAACTAATAAAAAATAGAGCAATTTTTTCTCTATTTTAAAGCTCCCTATTCCTTAAAAATCTTGTACCAATACAAGGTCAACTCGATTTGTGGATTCGCGTATTGTTTGATCGTGTCGACGCCTCCGAGTTGAAATCCCTCTTTTCTATAAAAGCGACATGCAATCAAGTTATCGTTCTGCGCTTCAAGCGATAAGCCGATCAGCTGTTTTTCTTTTGCCCACTGTTCGGCTGTTTCAAGCAACAGTTTTCCGATTCCACGCTTACGATGTGTTTGACGGACCGCGATATTTTCAATGTATGCAAATCGATTCCAATCCTTCACGAGTCGGATTTGTCCGACACATTCATCTGCATCCATCGCTAAAAACAGGATGCGACTGTCATGTTCGATATATTGTTTCCAGTCTAATCGATCGTCCGGAAATGTTATCTCTCTGACTTCTTCATCTAATTCTTCGACATATGTCCATTTTCCATCCATATAACTTGGCATGATTCGTCCGATGATCGGAAAAGGATCATTTGCATCGTTTACAATATGAATATGCGCCTCATCTAAGGCAATGATTTGAATCAAACTCATACGCTCTGCCTCCTCAATATCGATTCTGTCTCACTTAATTTTTACTTCTGTATCATTCTTGTGAATTTAGCATTCATAGGAATGATAACGCTTTATGAATAAACGTTTCAAATTTTAAATTCACCTGTTTAATACATGCTTCACAGTTGCTAGACCGCTCAAGTCATGCTATTTTTAGACAGATGAACCATCTAAGGAGGAATTCTTGTGAAACGAACGACTAAAGGTTTGGCAGCAACTTTATTTTTAGCAATCCCACTTGCTGCTTGTGGTGATGATAGCACGGATCAAGCAGATACGACACGCTGGGAAGAGATTCAAGAAGAAGGCACATTGACGGTCGGTACGGCCGGTACCCTCTACCCCGCTTCTTTCCGTGAAGAAGAGAGTGACACGTTGACAGGATTTGATGTCGAACTCATGAAAGAAGTCGCCAAGCGTCTTGACCTCGAGATCGAATTCAAAGAAACGGCATTTGACAACATGTTGACGAGTGTACAGAACGGTCAAATCGACGTGGCAGCGAATGATATCTCGGTAACAGAAGACCGTAAAGAGAAGTTTGCCTTCTCAAAACCGTATAAATACACGTACGGGACGGCCATCGTTCGCAAGAGCGACCTCTCTGGAATCGAATCACTCGAGGATTTGAAAGGTAAGAAAGCCGCTGGTGAGGCGACGACTGTCTTCATGGACGTGGCTCGAGAATATGGTGCAGAAGAAGTCATCTATGACAACGCGACGAACGATCAGTACTTGCGCGACGTTTCAACAGGACGGACCGATGTCATCTTGAATGACTATTACCTTCAGACGTTGGCCCTTGCCTTCTTCCCTGAGTTTGATATCACGATTCACCCGGATATCGCCTATAACCCACAAGAAGTCGCTTTCTTGATGGACAAAGAAAATGACGAGCTCCAGGAGAATATCGACCGTGTACTAGATAAGATGCTTGAAGATGGTACGGTCAAGAAACTATCTGAGCAATTCTACAATGGCGCGGATGTTTCGGTAGAACCAGACGTAGACGCAACAATCGTCGAAACGAAGTAATGACGGCATGACGTTCTCAGATATTAAATGGGACGCCATCTTTGACGTAGACCTGGCGATTCAATCATTTCCTTATCTATTGGGTGGATTACCGAATACGCTTTGGATTTCGTTCGTCAGTATGTTTTTTGGTCTCTTGCTCGGTCTTTTGTTGGCGCTCGGGAAGTTGTCTCCGACACGACTCCTTCGATACCCGTCAACTTTCTATATCTCGTTCATGCGTGGCGTACCCATCTTGATCATTCTGTTCATCCTCTATTCGGGATTCCCGTTCATCGGGATCGAGTTCGCCGCTTTGACGGCAGCCATTCTCGGATTCAGTTTGAATTCCGCCGCCTATATCGCTGAGATCATCCGCTCCTCGATTCGTGCGGTCGATGACGGACAGGTGGAGGCGGCTCGTTCACTCGGGATGGGGAAATGGCTAACATTGAAGGGGGTCGTCTTACCACAGGCGACACGGATCGCCCTTCCGCCGCTCTCGAACGTTTTTCTCGATTTGATTAAAGCCAGTTCGCTCGCCGCGATGATCACGGTACCTGAGATCTTCAACAAGGCCAAGATCGTCGGTGGTCGGGAGTTCGACTACATGACAGTGTATATCGTCGTGGCGTTGATCTACTGGGCAATCTGTACGTTCATGTCCTTCTTCCAAGAATGGCTCGAACGTCATTTTGAACGATATTTAGATACTCCGAAACGTTGACTGACTGGCTTATGCCGGTCGGTCTTTTTTAGTGAATTTGATTTTTGATACATCTCCTGAACCGATTATGCTATGATTTTCTTAATTATCAGAAAAATATAGGGGGATTTTGAATGAACCATCCATGGGTTTCACATTTGAATGATCAAGTCATTGGTCAATCGAAAGCCATCAAGCTCGCTTCGATTGCGCTACTCTCGGGAGGTCACGTTTTACTCGAGGACCGTCCCGGCACAGGCAAAACTACACTCGCCCGTAGTTTAGCAAGCTCCATCTCGGCGACATTCCAGCGTGTACAATGTACTCCGGATACATTGCCGAGTGACATATTAGGAATGGAGTTGTTCAATCCGACGACCGGGGCGTTCGAACGCCGGACGGGTCCGATTTTCACGTCGATTCTACTTGTCGATGAGATCAACCGGACGACACCACGTACACAATCAGCGTTGCTCGAGGCGATGCAGGAACGTCAAGTGACACTCGGGGAAGTGTCGCTCAAGTTACCGGAACCATTCTTTATGATTGCTACACAAAACCCGTTCGACGGGCAAGGGACGTTCCCGCTCCCGCAGGCTCAATTGGACCGTTTCTTATTCAAATTGACACTTGCTCCCCTCTCACGGGATTCCGAACGACGACTGATTCGCAATGAGCATCTCGCTTCAGAATCCTTCTCTCTGCAACAGGACGAATTGTTAAAGATGCAGCAAGAGGTACGAGATGTCCGATTCCACGAGGCGATGGAAGATTACTTACTGGATTTGATGGAGTCACTTCGTCATCATCGTGACATCGAGGTTGGACCAAGTCCACGTGCGACGCTCGCGTATACGATGGCAGCTCGGGCTCATGCCTATATGGAAGGACGCGACTATGTCTCACCAGAAGATATTCGGGCACTCGCGCTTCCGATTTTAGGGCATCGAATCGTCTTGACGGTCGAAGCGTCGCTGAAGACGAAGCCGTCAAAGTTGATCAAATCTGTACTCGAGACCATCCCGGTCCCTTCAGAGGTGTAAGATGCAGTTAGTCAGCCCACGCTATCTCGAGTCCGGCTATATGTGGCTCCTGTTCGTCGTCGGGGTCTTCACGGCACTTTATGGAAACGTCTTGATTGCGAGTCTATTGATCGGTTTTAGTCTCTATGCACTGGTCATGCCATCTTTCATGTTTCGATTGGCAGAACAAATCCATGTCGACCTCACAGAAGAGATGAAACTCTTTCCGAACGACGAGGCCGTCTATGTTTTAAAGCTCGTGTCGACGGCAAAAGTGCCGCTTGGCGTTGTCCGCCTATCCGGCTATTTGCATCCGACCGTGGAATCAGAGGGACATGCGTTTTGGCGTCAGGAGAACTTTGTCGAGACGAATGCGACCGTGGACTTCACAATCCCACTCTATGCGAAGAAACGTGGTCCAATCCGCCTTGAAGCCATCGGGATGGAAATCCGGGATCCGTTGCGCATGTTCTCGCTCTATAAAGAGGACTCACTCCCGCGCATCGGCTACGTCTTCCCTGAGTTTTCGCCCTATCCGATCCCGAAACGTCCCCCTACTCTCCCGGGTGAGGAGATGGTCCGTCATAGTGCCTATCGTGACCCGGAGACGTTCCAGTCGGTCACCCCATATCACGGGCAACCGATGCGACAGCTATATTGGTCTGCCTATGCGAAGACGGGCGAACTGCTGGCCCGTACCGAGCAACCGGTACAAGCAAATGAATATGTCATCGTCCTCGACTTGTTGACGAAGGATGGGCGTGCCCTCACCTATCAGATGGAGCGCCTCATCTCGCAAGCTGCCGCATTATGCCGTGATTTCGAGAAAGAAAATGCGAGTTACGGTCTGATTGTCCCGACGCTTACGAAGGATGGAATCACGTATGACCTTCAACCGGGAAGTGGTGAGGTACATTTTCGGAAGATTATGACGACGTTCGCTTGTCTGTCCGAGAGTGATTTTCCGCTTGCTCGCTCCTTGTTTGAACGAAAGGTCGCCAAATACAGTGGGAATCAGTCGATTCTCCGCTTGGGGGGTGACGGTCAATGAGATGGTTATGGTGGGTCTTCGCAGCATTTTACATCGGGCACGTGTTTCCATTGCTCTTCTTATTGACACTTCGTCTCCCTCGGAATACACAACTGATTGTGCAGACGATCATGAGCGTCGGTGCCCTTTATTTCTCTTATGAGATGAGCATCATGCTTTTGATATTCACATACGTTCATGCATTCATTCGGACGTTGGATTGGACGGACCGTTACGCGATGGCGAGCGTATTGTTTTTGGTGGCGGACTGGTTATTCCCCCCGGCATCGCAATCGCTCGCGATGGTGCTCTTTCCGTTCATCTTTTTGATTTGGCAACGAAACCTGTATTACCGTCGCGACTACAAGCGGATGGTGACGATGTTGACCGTCGGCCTAGGCATCGGGCTGATTGTCTCTCTCATCATTCGTACGATTAAAGAGCTATTGTTTGGTAATGTCGTCGCCTGGATCACTCCATTCTTTTTGTGGATTGGGAGCTGGTTTGATGGAATCGTACTCGACCCGAATGATCGCGTAAACCGCTTCCTCGTACCGAATAACCCGAACCTAGATGCGGAGACAGTGGCGCAAGAGACATTGCTCGCGTCCGCATCGAATAACTCGCTGTTCTATATCGGAGTGTTTGTAATGATCTTGCTTCTTGGAGTAGGATTGTTCTTCTATCTGCAGAAGCGAAAAGACATCCAGGAAGATGGAATGATTCCTAGGAGTATTCACCACCCGACACTCTCAGATAAGCGGATTGTCCGCTCGCCTCGCCAGATTCGCCTTCTTGAGACGGGACGAAAGTTAGAACAGCAGCACCCACGTCTTCGGGAAGAGACGGTGGCTGATTGGTTGCAGCGAATCGAGTTCACGGACCACAGGCTTTATGCAGATTGGTTAGAGGCCGCAGAGTATGGGGACAAGGAAGCGCCACAAGCAATCAGTGATTCATTCGAACGACTCGTTGAACAAGTTAATAAACGCTAAAAAACATCCGGCAGAGGAGTTCCTTCTGACCGGATGTTTTTCATTATAAAATTGGACTGAGAAGGCGGGACACGCTCTCTTTGAAGCGAATCCAACGTGTCCTCGATTCATATCGTTCGATTGTTAGCCGCTCAGCGCGTGCCTCGTCTCGCTCGAACGCATCGATGACGGACTGAGCGATGGCTTTGTCGAAGACAAGCGCTGAAATTTCAAAGTTGAGGCGGAAACTTCGGGCGTCGATGTTCGTCGTCCCAATTGATGCGACTTCTCCGTCAATGACGAGCGTTTTCGCATGAAGGAATCCTTCCTCATACGTGAACACTTCTGCCCCGTAACGTACGAGCTCCGCAGCGTTCGCATAGGTCGCCCAGTAGACAAACATATGGTCGGGCTTGTTCGGGATCATCAGTTTGATCTTAGTACCCGCCATCAGGGCGATTCGACAGGCATCAAGGAAACTTGCATCCGGGATGAAGTAGGGAGTCTGGATATAGATACATTCTTTCGACTGGGTGATCATTTTGACGAGCATATTCTTTAAATGCTCCGTCGACGAGTTTGGACCCGATGTCACGATTTGAACCGGGGACGCATGACGAGCAATTCCTTCGATTGGCCAAACAAAGTCGTCTTTCTGTGCCTTCGTTCGTGTCGGGACAGAGCGATTCCAATCCAGGATGAATCGTTCGAGCAATTCCTTAACGGCGTCGCCTGAAATTCGTAAGTGAACATCTCGCCAATAACCGAAATGCTCATCCTTTCCAAGATACTCATCCCCGACGTTGAAGCCGCCGATATAACCAAGTTCTCCGTCAACGACGCAGAGCTTTCGGTGATTTCGATTGTTGACGCGGAAGTTGATGCCGAGTTTGGACGGAAAGAACGATTTGACTTTCCCACCGTGGGCCAGCAGGTCCTTAAAGTGTTTGTGCCTCAGTCCCCTCGAGCCTACCGCATCGTAGAGGAGTCGGACACGTAATCCTTGTTTTGCCTTTTCGGTCAATAAGCGAATTAACGATTGACCCAGCGCATCGTTTTGGATGATGTAATACTGAATGTTCACTTCTTTCGTCGCCTGTTCAATATCTCTAAACAGTAGATCAAACTTCTCTTTTCCGTCGTGAAGGACGTCGATATCGTTCTGGAAAGACATCATCGCATTCGTCGATACGAGATTCAATCGTGCGAGTCGTCGGTGCTTCAATAGAAGTGGATGATTGAACGGTGCCATGGATTGGTCCGATTGGTCAAGTTGCTCCGCCACATGATGATGATACGCTTCACGTTTCTCTTCTTCGACTTCATAAAAGTTTTGAGATTTGATCAATCGACCGAAGAAGATGTAGACGAAGAATCCGATGAGAGGCAAGAAGAAGAGGACGAGTAACCACGCCCAAGTCGTTCCAATGTCACGCCTTTCAAAAAAGATAATGGTGATTGCAAACGTGAGGTTAAGCAATAAGATGAGCCAAGTCATGATGACGATAATGAGTCCGATAGTCACTTCCATGGTATCCCTCCCTTTTTTCAATTTTTACCCGAAATCAGACTATCTTAGCAAATGTTTTTCCTGATTTGGGTATACATTAATGAAGAAGTGAAGAAACGGGGGAAGCTTATGGAAGACATGATGATTGGGTTCAGCTTACTTGTCCTCATCGGTGCACTTTCGCAGTGACTCGCTTGGCGTTTTGACTTCCCAGCCTTCTTGATTATGACGGTTGCAGGGATGCAAATTCAAAGCATGGACATATGCATATTCTGAAACAGCTTCGTGAGTTTAAAGAGAACATTTCGATTTTACTGGTTTCGACAGTCTTCATCATTCTGACGGCAAGTTTGACACGTGATAGTTTACTCGCCATTTTCGACTGGCCTCTCCTCTTGTCGATTCTCGGAATCTTATTTTTTGTCCGACCGATCTCGGTGCAGACGTCGCTCCTCGGTTCTCCACTATCCGCGCAAGAACGGGCACTCATCAGCTGGATTGCCCCTCGAGGTATTGTTGCGATGACGGTGACCGGTTTCTTTGCACAAGAGATTGCCGAACTGGGAATTGAAGATGCGGAACGGATGTTGCCAATCACACTCGGTTTAGTCGTAACCTCTGTCGCCCTACATGGATTGACGATTAAACCACTCGCGAAGCGACTCGGACTGACGAAAGTGAAGAATCCTTGGGAGAAGATATAGACAAAAAAAGACACCGCCCGATGGCAGTGTCTTTAATCAGCTTGAATTAGTTCAAGACTTTGATTGTGATTGATTGGCGACCGAAAGCAAGTGCTTGCTCTTGTGTCGGCATCAAGATATCGATTTTGTTTCCTTTGATGGCACCACCAGTGTCTCCTGCGATGGCTTCTCCGTATCCTTCAACCCATACTTTAGAGCCGAGCGGAATGACAGAAGGGTCAACCGCGATGACTTTTTGGTTCGGGTTCGAACGAACGTCGATTCCTGTCGCTGTGATACCAGAACATCCTGCACAATATGGTGTATAAGCTGTCGCTTCCACTGTCATTGTCTGACCTGAAGCCGGAGCTTGGGTTTGCGTTGTAGACGATGCAGTTTTCGTAACTGGTGCTGATGTCGATGTCTTCGGTGTTGTTGTCTTCGCATCATTCGCTACAGATGCAGCGGCTGCACCTTTCACGGCGAACTCTTGTCCAGGGAAAATAAGATCTGAATTAAGACCGTTCCAAGTCATCAATTGATTGACAGAGACCCCGTGGTTCAATGCGATACGATAAAGTGTATCACCTGATTTAACTGTATACGTTTTAGATGCAGTAGAAGCTTGTGATTTCGCTTCTGCCTTTCCAAGTTTCAAGACTTGGTTCGGATAAATCATATTTGAGTTTAAGCCGTTCGCTTGTTTGATGTCATTTACAGAGACGTTGTTGTTCACGGCGATACGATAGAGTGTATCTCCAGACTGAACTGTGTGTGTTGATGCTGCCGAAGCTGGAGCAGCGACTCCTAAACTAAGGCCAGCGAGTGCCGTTAGTGTCAATAGTGGTTTTTTCATAAGAATATTCCTCCCTTTTCTAACGCCCCCTTACTGTAACACCTGTATATTTCACAGCGATTACAGGACGATATGAGAGTGTTATCAGTTCATTTACAGAACAATTCACGAGGATGAGAGGATTCAGAAAATTGTTTTAATCCATAAAAACGGCTTTCTAGAGCCATTCTAAGATATAATAAGGAGAGAAATAAGGAGGTTTTGGTCTTTGGAACTATTACTGCTATATTACATTGTGACTAATTTACTAGCGTTTGTGTCATATTTTGTCGATAAACGACGGTCTCGCGTGGGAGCTTGGCGTATTTCGGAGCGAACATTGCTGACGATGGCTTGGATTGGTGGGGCGTTCGGTGCTTATGTGGCGATGCGCATCTTCCGACATAAGACATTGAAGCCGAAATTCCGGATTGGGGTACCTGTCGCGATTCTCGTGCATGCTGCGTTCACAGGATGGTTGATCTTTTAATCCTTATATAGAAGAAACTTGATCACATCTATTATTGGATGGTGATGAGAAATATCGGGTTCGTCCCATTTCATGCTCGTTCTAAAGTGTTTCTCCGTGAACAATCGAAATGAAATGTCGGGAAAATTCCGAAATGAGGAGGAAGACTATTTTGAATAGTATCGAGATGATTCGTCACGGCCCATTGACTCTACGGGTGACGGATCGCTTCACTGTTCTTTTGTGCGAGTCTGGGACGTCCGTGATTTTGGTGAACGGAATGCGCCTTACTCTTCATTCAAGAGAAGCCCTTCTCTTGGCTCAAGGACAAAGTGTGATGGTGGAGAAAATCGAGGAATCGTCGCAGATGAGGCTTCTTGAGTTTGATCCGGACGAATTGTTCCATCCCGAGTTGGTGAAACGATATGTAACACCGTATCTTACTTCCGAAAAATCCATCCATATGTTAAAGCAGGAACGCGTGAATCAATCGATCATTCAGACGATTGAACGCGCTGTGCAACATCTATCTGCGGACGGACCACTCGCATTGATGGATGCCACACTGCAGTGTACGGTCATCTGGCGCTATTGGATTCAGCAAGAGGGTGAAGTGATGAAGAATGAGAGCAAACGGCAGAGCCTTCGTCTGATGCTCGCTTATATCGAGTCTCATCTAGAAGATAAGCCCACGTTAGCTCGAATCGCGACTGCGGGTAATGTAAGTCGCAGTGAATGTTGTCGGTTGTTTACTACGTTCGGGAACACCTCTCCACTTGCGTATGTCCAAGTTAAAAGGATGGACCGGGCCGCAACTCTATTAATGGATTCGATTGAATCGGTTGCTGACATCGCCAATCGCCTGAGCTACTCAAGCGTCAGTCACTTCGTACAGACATTCAAAGCACATCATTCAATCACCCCGCTCGCCTATCGAAAACAATACCAAAGGAAAAGAGCCGAGTAATCTCGGCTCTTTTCTTTATCTTGCGGTCCACCCACCATCTGCCTTCAAAACATCACCATTCACGAAGCTCGAATCATCCGATGCTAAAAAGAGGGCGACGTTCGCTATTTGCTCTGGTTCTCCCATCGGGGCTTCCCCCGCCCCTTGAATGGCGCGCATCCCAAGTTCGCTCGGTGCTGTGATGGTTGACCCAATATTCGTATTGATGCCACCCGGTGCGATGGCGTTGGCCCGAATCTTACCGAGCGTGCCATGTGTCGCCGCGATGTTCTTCGTCAATCCGATTAACGCATGTTTTGAGGCCACATACGCTGCACCACCTCGTGTACCGAATAATCCTCCGACCGATGCATTGTTGATGATGACGCCACCCCGGTTCTGCTTCTCCATCACTTGGATGGCGGCACGTGAAAGTTTCATCGGTCCGGTCAAATTGACGCCAAGGACACGGTCCCATAATTCATCCGTCACTTCTCCCACCGTCATGAAGTTGTCCATGATTCCCGCGTTATTGACGAGAATGTCGACCGAGCCGAACGTGTCTTTCGCCGCATCGACGAGTTTGTCAATATCCGTTTGATTCGTCACGTTACCAGCAATGCCAAGAACTTCCCCACCCGCTGCTTTGATTTCATCAACTACCGCCTGCACAGCATCTTCATTCAAGTCGAAGGCGACGACTCGTGCGCCTTCTTCCGCAAACAGTTTGGCGATGGCTCGCCCCATGCCTGAACCTGCGCCAGTGACAATTGCCGTTTTTCCTGAAAGCTTCATTCCTCATTCCTCCTTTGGAAGGTCAGAACGTATACGATGTGTGATGACAGTAATCTGCCTGTCACTATGTTATACCCACATTTGGTTGCGAGCCTCCTGAGAAACATGGCGATTTTTCTTCAATTGACTCCCAGCAATCTTTATACTTGAATGGAAAGCACTCCATTTTATAAAGGAGAGATGACGTGAGACAATTCCATGCAACCGTCCATGGTCGAGGTGAACCTGTACTTTTCCTTCCCGGTGGAGGATTCACTGGGTCACAAGGCCAATTATTTGCCGAAGCATTACATAACGATTTCGAAGTTCACCTGTTAGATCTACCTGGATTTGGTGAAAGTGAGGGACTACATACATTCGCCACGTCCAAAGTACTCGCGGACTGGGTCGAGACGTATCGAATCTCACGACACCTTGAATCGGTTCGACTAATCGGTCATTCGATGGGAGGTGCCATCGCCCTGGCTCATGCAGTCCATTATCCAGACCAAGTCAGGCATTTGATACTTCTCGACCAAGGACATAAACCGAACGCTATGCTACCATATCGGGAATATGGCATCTTCGGATTCGCCTTACCGCTTTTACGTCTACTGTATCACCATTCACCACGACGCCTCTTGAACTGGATTGAAACGAAAGTGAATAAGAGTGACCCCACGTTTTCTGAAGAGCGGTTCCAACTGTTCTGTCGACGAATCGGGGTCGAGCCGACGTTATCGATTCGTTCTGCTGTCGAGCAATCGGCCCGTCTTTCGACCGGTGGCTTACACTTGTTGTTTGGTTATGATGGATTGGATTTTAAGGACTTGTTACGACGCGTCCAAGTCCCGACGCACCTGTATTATGCGGATTTCACGGGAATTGATTTGAAGGAGGCGAAGCGAACGCTCCATCATGTCAAACGAGCGGAACGACTGCTTCATCCTTCTGTACAATTGATTGCCGTACCAGGTGGACACTTTGTTCAATGGAGCCGTCATTTCTCGATGGAAAATGTTGAGCGGTTCTTACATACATAAAACAAGACAGCGGAGAGGTTTCCGCTGTCTTGTTCGTCATGATGCCCAGTCGTGGCGCTTTAGCCAGTCGTGAAGTTGATGCTGTAGCTCAGGATGGAGCGGTTCACTGAGTTGTGAACGATAATGTTTTTTCACGTCCAAAATACTCATCTCACCATCGAAATGTTTCAACATATGGTCCATGTCCTTAATCTTTTGTACCTCGATATGCTCTACGTGAAGTGCGGCGAGCTCATCTAGATGCTCGACGTCCGTTTGAACGTCCCGGTCTCCTGTCAGTGCGAGCGTCGGAATGTTCAATTGAACCAATCGTTCTCGAAGTGACACGTCTGTGTGTGTAAGATGCTCCCGTAACCATTTGGCAGGGAACTTCATCAGCTGGATCCGCATCGTATCCTGATCCGTTGTTGTGACGCGCTCGAACAGTTTTTGTTGTTTCCCGACGACCGACTTCTCATTCAAGCTAAAGCGCAGCAGTTTACCCTTGATCCCTTTCGTACGTCCCACTTCTTCGAGCAAAGCATGTGCCTGTTCCTGCATGCTCGTCTTCAAGGCGACACCGGCACCAGACAACAGGACGAGACCAGAAACGGATTCACGTTCTGCTGCGAGTGTCGCGACGATACATCCTTCGCTATGGCCGAGAAATAAAACGTCTTGTGAGACATGGTCATGAGATTTCAGATAACGGACGACCGCCGACACGTCATCAACGAGTCCTGTTAGACCGACGCTATGTCGATTGCCACCACTCTTGCCAATCCCCCGTTTGTCATAGCGTAATGTGATGAATCCTTGTATCGTCAGCCATTCAGCTAAGTCTTTATACAAGTTTGACTTGAAGCCGGTACCGTTTCCGTCACGGTCCAATCCTCCCGTTCCTCCGATGAGGACGATGGCTGGAAAGGACGACCGTTCCTGATCGGGTGTCGTTATGGTGGCAGCAATGGTTGTTTCCCCTTGAATTAACACATTTTCTTGTTTATACATCATCCATCTCCTCCTTTTCTTCTACCGGCATGAACGTGTAGGAGAATTTCCGCAACGTACGTTCTTCAGATGGTTCATGCTTGAGCACTCCCTCTAAGAGATCGTAGAGACCTCTTAGGAATCGATCACTCTCGGCATCAGACAGATAAAGTGGGATACTCCGAAAGCCGACCTTGTCTCCTTGAAGGTCGATTTTGTCCCGCTTTAAATAGTCTCCGAAATCCATGAGCAGTGACATCGCGAACGTGTAACATATTTTATATAGTTGTTCACGATCTTCCTCTTCGACGACTTGATTGACAGCGGTCAATGGATTGTTTTGAATCGCGTACACTTTTTCATACACCCCACGTACTTTGTTCTCACTTGCGACAGATAAAATCTCGTCTTGTACCATCTTGTTGATATGGCGATAGAGGCTCGCTTGGGGCACATCGGGAAGCAACTTTGCCAACTCTCCGGTCGTCACTTGCTCGTTCATGAGAACGTGCTGAAAAATTTTCATGCGAATCGGGTTTAACAGACTTTTTAAAACGTCTTGATTCATCATCTTCACCTCATTATTATCAAATTTGATAACATTATTACTTATGATAATATCATGCGTCCAAATATGTGTCTACGTCCATATAAAAAGCCGCCCTCATTGGCGGCTATATACATGTTCTTATCTCTCACAGGCGATTCCATCTTTGTCGCGATCACGTGCTTTGTTCGCGTCATATAGTGCTTTACTTACATATGGCGTGTAACGTGTCTTACCACCTTTATTTTTCGTCGTCTTTGACTTGGCTACACCACCTTTATACGTTTTGTTTAACTCTGTACAGTTTTTAAATGTCTTGACCGCTGCATCTACTGATTTTGTCGGTGTTGAAGACAATCCGATGACTAGAATGAATGTTGAAAGTGCTAGCATGACTTTTTTCATGAAATCCCTCCTCTTAGATGGTATATCGGGTAATTTTGTGTGAGTTGAATCATTCTCAAAACGACATAAAAAATCCTTCTCATTTTCTATAGTTTCTATAGAAAACAAAAAGGATATGATTCATTATTTCTTTTCAACGACACCTCGGACAATCGCGAAGAATACCCGGTTCGGAAGATAACGCTTGAGGGCAATCAAAAGGCCCGCTTGTTTACCTGCTGGAAAACGGAGTCGTTTCTTCCGTTCGGTCGCGGCTCGCCAAATCGTCTCAGCGACAACGTCTGGACCTTCGGCGTTCGCACCAGCGGCATTCGTGTTATGGAGCGCAACCTCTGTGTAGCCATCATATACATCGAGCGGTTGGTCACGGACGAGTTCTTGGGAACGACCGTAAAAGTCTGTCTTAATCGGTCCCGGCTCAATCAATTTCATGTCGATATTGAAAGGTGCCAACTCGAACTGGAGCGATTCGATGAATCCTTCAATCGCCCATTTTGAACTGTGATACAAGCTGTAAATTGGGAATGTGATCTGTCCACCGACGGAGGAAACGGTCACGATCCGTCCGCTCCGCTGTTTACGGAAGTATGGCAGTGCTGTCCGGATCACATTCATGACCCCGAATACGTTCGTATCAAATTTCCGTTGAATCTGTTCGGGAGAGGCTTCCTCGAAAATTCCGACCGCTCCGTATCCAGCATTGTTCAACAACACATCCATCGTTCCGTGATCCGAGACGATTTGTTTAAATGTCTCTCGGATACTCGTCTCGTTCGTCACATCTAGTTGATAGAGAGACACCTCTTTTAGGTGAGACAGTTCTTGATGATCTTCAGGTCTTCGCATCGTAGCGGCGACATGTCAGCCTCGTTTGCTGAATAGTTCGACCGTCGCTCGGCCAATTCCGCTCGATGCTTCTGTGATGACAATCGTTTGTTTTTGGTTCATATTCATTCCCTTATAATGTTTATATGTTTAAACTTTTAAACTCATTGGTGAAAAAGAAGCCTTTCTCCCTGTTTCCAAAAAGAAAGGTCAAAGGATGCATTCGTCTTCAATCGCTCGTGTCAGTGCCTTCAGCAGTCCGACCGCGTTCTCGAGCGTCAGGAAGTAAAAGTTCTCTGTCCCGACTTTCTCTGATGAGACGATGCCCGCTTGTCGAAGTAGTTTGAGATGATGCGAGATGGCCGGTCGAGACAACTCAATCTTCTCATCAATCTGATTGACGTTTAAGCGTTCATGTTTGGCGATCTCGACGATGATGCGTTGACGATTGACATCGGCTAATACTTGGAACAATGGAATCGCATCTTCAAATAAAGATAACGAGACTTCGGGTGTGGCATCTGATTGTTTCATATTCATCACTCCGTTTAAAAGTTTAAACGTTTAATCCTGTACTAAGAATACTAGGTGATCCGCCTTCTGTCAACGAAGTTGTTCGTACACTTCACGTAGAATGCTTGCAATCATGTGTCTCGAGTCATAATCCCGCTTGGAGATTTTGACGAGCGGCGATGGTTCGGGGAAGAGCTGGGCATTGATGTCGTCAATGTTGTAGCCCGCTGCAGTTTTTGTTATCACGTTATCAGTCAAACGTTCTAGATAATCGAGCTTTTTGGTCAGTTGCTCCCTTCCCTGTTCGAGATGCCCGGCGTGTTGGCAATAAACTTCCTCGAAATTAAGACTCAGAACACGTTTGAGAGAACGAATCTGTTCAGGTACCGACTCCTCCGGAATCATCACCTTCGGATAAGGATGGACGAACAAATCACCCGAGAACAGCCGACCGTTCTCCTCGTCGTATAAGACGACGTGATTCGGTTCATGACCAGGTGTATGGATTACCTGATAAGTATGATGTTCTGATGTGATCTGATTGTCATAATAGGCAATCGGCTGAAACGGTTCGGGGTCTCCTGAGAAGTGTGCCCGATAATCTGGGATATCTAGCCCCGTCCGGCACATGTCCCTGGCGGATTCTCGTATGTAAATTGGGACACCGTATGACCGTTCAAGCCAGGCTGCCGTTCCGATATGATCTTCATGGGGGTGCGTGATGCTGACAAGATCGATTGGAACCGACTCATAAAACGGTTGAAGTTCGGGTAGCATCGTGCGTGTTCCCGTATCGATGAGCATCCCGTCGATATAATACACATACATCGACATCTCGAATGGACCGTTCTTTACGTTGGCACAAACACCCGTCACCGGTCCATAGTTCTTTATTTGCATCATGCGTCCCTCCAATTTTTCACTTTTCTTCATTATATCGAAAAAGAGCAAAGACCTGCAGACATTTCACAGTTCTTTGCTCACCCTTATTTAGAGATTCTCTCCATTCGTCGCAATGACCTGTTTGTACCAGTCGAACGAGTCTTTCTTCATCCGCTCCATCGATCCGTTCCCTTCATTGTCACGGTCGACGTAAATCATTCCGTACCGCTTCTTCATTTCTCCTGTCGTAAACGAGACGATGTCGATGATGCCCCAAGGTGTGTAACCAATCAAGTCGACCCCGTCATAGAGGACGGCTTGCTTCAATTGTTCGATATGGGCCTTCAAGTAATCGATTCGGGCTTTGTCATGAATCTTTCCGTCGACAATCTCATCGACGGCACCGAATCCATTCTCGACGATGAAGAGCGGAATTTGGTACCGGTCATAGAGTCGGTTGAGTACATAACGGAGTCCGACCGGGTCAATCGCCCATCCCCAGTCACTCGACTGGATATACGGGTTCTCGACCCCATTCGGCAGACCACCGTTGACGATATCGCCACTGTTGTCCGCGACAACGTCACTCTTCACGGTCGTCGACATATAGTAACTGAAACCGAGATAATCGACCTTTCCCTTCTGTAGGATTTCTTCGTCCCCTTCAAGGATTGGGATGTTATACCCTTCCCGCTCGAACTCGTTCAAGGCGTAGCTCGGATAGAAGCCGCGTACTTGTACGTCCGGGAAGAAATAGCGTTGACGCATCATCTCTTCGGCGAGCATGACGTCATCTGGGTTTGATGAATACGGATAAATCGGTACGTGAGAGACCATCGCTCCAATCTCGAAGTCAGGATTGATGGCTTTCCCTTTGGCAACGGCGAGAGCGCTCGCAATCAGTTCATGGTGCCCAGTCTGATACATGACTTCGCGGGCGTTCTCCCCTTCTTCTAAGAGGACTCCCGAATTCGTCCATAAGAAGAGTGGATTGTTGACGTCCATCTTGTTGTTGATTTCGTTGAACGTCATCCAGTATTTGACCTTGTCTTTGTAACGGTCAAAGCAGACCTCAGCGAAGCGGACGAAATGCTCGACGACTTCACGATTTCGGAATCCCCCGTATTCACGGGCAAGATGGAGCGGCATCTCAAAATGCGACAGTGTGATGATCGGTTCGATGTCGTGTTTGAGTAGCTCATCGAACAAGTCATCATAAAATTGGAGACCCGCCTCGTTCGGTTCTGCATCATCACCATTCGGGAAGATGCGGCTCCATCCGATGGAAGTACGTAAACATTTCAATCCCATCTCAGCAAAGAGGGCCACATCTTCTTTATAACGATGGTAAAAGTCAATCGCCTCATGGTTCGGATAGAATTCATTCGGTTCGACCTTGTCTGTGATCCGGCGAGCGACGCCGTGTGCACCTGCCGTCAAGACATCGACGACACTCGGTCCTTTGCCATCAGCGTCCCAACCGCCCTCGAATTGATGAGCGGCAAGCGCGCCTCCCCATAGAAAATCGTTCGGTAATGTCTTCATTGTAAGTCCTCCTTCACATGAATCGTACACGTCAAGTATAATTGTACCGGTACAATTTAACAAGGTCGATACACTTAAACATTTTTTGTTTTCTCATGATATAATGAAATCAGTGACGAAAAAGTGAGGAATGACGATGCTAAAATACCAACAAATCGCAAATGAAATCGAACAATACATCCACGAACAAAACTTAAAACAAGGCGATAAGCTCCCTGTCCTGGAGCAGATGATGAATGAATATGCAGTGAGTAAGAGCACCATCACGAAAGCTTTAGAGCTGCTCGAACGAAAAGGGGTCATCTTTCAACTGCGGGGAAGCGGCATCTTCGTCAGACGACATAATCGCCCCGGCTATATGAGCCTCTTCTCCACCCAAGGATTCAAGAGCAATCTCGGAGACCGTGTCTTGACGTCTGGTGTGATTGATGTGTCTGTTATGAAACCAGATGCGTTGGTGGCCGAGAACCTCGGGATTGGCGTGTCTGACGATGTGTACCGGGTCGAACGGGTGAGATATGTGGACGGGGAAGTGCTCTGTCATGAGGAATCCTATTATGTGAAAGCCATCGTCCCTTATTTGAATCGCGAGATTGTGGCGGACTCGATTTTCGATTACGTGCAATCGGCGCTCGGCGTCACGATTGGGTTTTCTGACATGTATCTACAGGTCGATCGATTGACGGAAGTTGAAGCAGGCCACCTCGGATTGCAAGAGAATGATCCGACACTTCGCATCGAAACGATCTTTCATCTGACGAACGGTAAGCCTTTTGACTATTCACGGATCACGTACCACTACGCACATTCCCAGTTCGTCATTCAGGCGAACGGACCCTATATGTGAAGAAACCCCTCATGCGCGCATGAGGGGTTGTTCGTCGCAAGATGAATATCACTTCACGACCGGGAGATTGACCTGTTCGACCCAATCGTCAATGAACCGACGTTGATGTAATCGTGGTAGGTCTTCTCTTGAGAAAAATCGATGTTCGTGACTTTCGTCTGTCGATTGAGCGATTTCTCCTGAGAATGAATGGGTGTAAAAGATGACTTGAACACTATAGACCCGATCACCGTTTTCATAAGTGGCATATCCCTCATCACCGGAATAGATTCCGAACAGTTTCAAACTATCCACGGAGAGCCCTGTCTCTTCAAGAGTTTCACGGATGGCTGTCTCTTCAAATGATTCCCCAAACATGATGATCTTTTCGGTGTTGCAACAAAATTTGATTGTCCTGTTCGATGAGGACTCCACATCCTACAGTGATTAATAGATTCGATCCGATTAATTGACGCATATGCTGTATGTAACTCACTACACTACCCCTCTTTATTTAGAATTCAAAAAATCTTGATCTCCCCATTCACATGATCAATGAAATAGTACGTATCGTTAGCATCATGTGCGAGTATGAAATTTCCTAGTATATTTGGATGAAATTCAATAGTGAACGTCTCAAGCGTCTGCTCGTATGTCGGATATGAAAGGGACTGCCACACATTCTTCGCCTTCGGAATCTGAAGCTGAGGCAATAAGTCGTCTTCAATCAATCCTTTCCAATCTGGGTTATGCAATATAAAGCGAAACACGTTTTCAAATGGAGCAAACGTCCCACATAAACCAAACGCCAATTTGATGGGAAACGCACCTCTAACCACATGTTCAAAAAATGTCTCAATTTGGACAATACCAGTTGTCGCGACACGTCTCACTTGGTTTCCTTGAAGCGTCAACCCGTCTTCGGAATAGCTCAGAATCCAATCCCTCTCTCCTCTTAAGACGATGACCTCATTTGAAGAAAGCGTCAATTCCGACTCTAACACCTCACGATTTTTGATGGTTTTGGTCGTCACATGCTCTTCTTCCTGACTTTTAAAAGAGAAGCGACGTTTTCTCGAATCCCTTACAGTCCGCTTACGTTCTATAAGTAATGGAAACTGTTCATTCTCCAAATGGCGAAAAATCAAGTAGGTTGCTTCTCTGTCTCTCAATGCATGACTCGGTATGACCACTAAGTCTAGTGGATTATGATGATTGGATAAGTCTTTTGACATCATGTTGCTTTTCGTCTCTTGAGGAACCAATATCCGAATGGCAATATCGCTAACACAGTAAAGCCAATCAATCGGTTGGTATTCGATGTTGGCTTATTTGACTCTGTCTCATCCGAATGGACTGATGATGAGTCGCCTGCTCCACCTATCATTCCTTCTTCGGCATCCCCTTCAATCCTTTTATTCTCTTCAACCAAAAATACTTGAAACGCCTCAGTTGAAATCTCATCTCCGCTAATCATCTGTTTTGTATTAGATGTCAACGCCGTCAACATGTCCCCATCATAATCAAACCAAGCCGATTCTTCTGTGTACTTCACGAGATCGCCTTTTACGTCCGTCAACGCTTTCGGGGTTTCTTTATCTGAACCAAACGTTGAGAACGCATATGTACCCGCTGCTTGTTCATATGTTCCGATCACGTTGACCGGTTCGTCATCTTGAAAGACGGTCGCCACATATTCTTTCGTTGGGACGAACGTACATGTTTCTCCCGTTTTGTAACAAGAGGATGACGGTACGTATGTCTCGAGTAGTGGTCCGAACGAGATGTTCTCACTGTCTGTCATATGATAATTAGCCGGATCATCTCCCTGAATATGATCCATCACAATGTCATAAAAATATGCATCTGCAAAACGTTCCGCCGAGGATTCAGTCATCTCGGCTGATACGATTGTTGTGTTTGCAAGTAGTCCGACACAACATATGAGTAAGCCCGTCATTCGTCGCATGTGTTTCTCCCTTCATCACCCTGAAGATTTCAGCAGCATCGCGTGATTGATGTGAATCAATTCGGCGTGAGGCTGTTTGTGACGACTGACATATGACGTGAATCGCGATGATGCAACAAACGCGTTCGATTCATGAATCATCGCCAGTCGGACGAGAATGAGCCGTAATTGTTTTCTTCCTTCTCCCAGTGTAACACGGTCGACTTGGTTGTTTTTGTCGAGTCGGTTGATTAACAGTTCCACTTTACAATCTTCTTTGATCAAGTAAGAGACCCAATACGCCGTCTGTTGAATCAAGTCTTCATATTGCGCATGGAGCCCGTTCCCGAGCGGACCGCTCAAATCAAGGGAAATCGTGAATGTGTCGAGATTTTGTCGTTCGAACACTTTTGCCTGTACATGACCGACTTTTGAAGTGGCGACCCAGTCAATCTGTTTAGCCGGTTCTTTCTCATATCGTTTTGCACTCTGAATCATCAACGGATCGTTCAGCGGGGAGTGCTTGACGATACGGTCACCCATCCGAATCATTCGAGATTCGGTGATTGGTGACTTCGTGATGGTAGGTAACACAATCCATGAGGGCATATCCATCTCCTCATCCGTGAAAAAAAGAGTACCTAAATAAAACGGTAACGTGACACGCATCACACACATATGAATCGAAGCAGGTCCACGCTTCACAGCCGAGACGCTCACATGATGTATGTCCTGTTCGATCCTGGTGTCGTATGCCTGTGACCCGTCCTCGAATACCATCCGTTCATTACCCTCTAGTCGAATCAATAGCGGAACACCAAGGGCAATGATTCGCTCATACCCATCAATACGGACGATACATGATGTCTCATCGTCAATGAACAAGAGATCTTCTTTCTGCCGGATAGAAAATGAGACTTCGTTTGAAAGTGTTCGAATGATTCGTTTCCGGATGAACATGACGATTAATAATGCCCCGCATACATAAGCGATGGGCCATACATAAGGCATCCACATGGTGAGAAAACCGAGACTGACATAAGCCGGCCAAAGTTGGTCTTGAAGAATGGACGGTGTACTGATTTCGACCTGTCGCATCGTTACACCTTTTCGACGGGGACAGTTACGGACTCGAGTACGTCCACCAACACTTGTCGCTTCGTCGATTTGATGTCCCCTTCAAGGGTGAGGGTCAATCGGTGCGAGAGGACATGTGGTGCAACGGCTTGAACATCTTCAGGCGTGACAAACTGACGGTCGTTCAAGTACGCATAAGCTTGTGAGGCCTTGACGAGCGCGAGCGTCGCCCGTGGGCTCGCCCCGACTTCGACTAACGGATGTTGCCTCGTCTCGTGGATGAGTGCGAGCAAATACGTGACGACATCTTCATGAATCCGGATATTTTCGACTTCCTCTTGTGCTTCTAAAAAAGCTTCATTCGTCATCAAGGCATGCACTGTCTGTCTCGTCTTTGAAATCGTCTGTAGAATCAAGTTCCGCTCTTCATCTGCCCCAGGATATCCGACTTGAAGGGACATGAGGAAGCGGTCGAGTTGGGCGTCTGGTAGGGCGAACGTTCCTGCCGACTCGATCGGGTTTTGCGTCGCGATGACGAAGAATGGTTTCGGTAGTTGATAGGTGACGCCACCGATAGAAACTTGGCGTTCTTCCATCGCTTCAAGCAAGGCGGATTGCGTTCTCGGAACGGCGCGATTCACTTCATCGATGAGTAAAATATTCGTGAAGATCGGTCCGGTGCGGTTCTCGAACGTCTGGGTCTGCATATTGAAGAAGTCTGAACCGATGATGTCAGAAGGCAGCAGGTCGGCTGTGAATTGAATTCGGGCGAAGTCTGCCTCAAAACTTTTGGCGATGCTTTTCGCAAGTAACGTCTTCCCCGTCCCAGGCACATCCTCTAGCAAGATATGGCCGTTCGCCAGTAGGGCTGTGCAACATAATTTTGTGATTTCCGGTTTACCGAGGTAAATGCGGTCTAATTGGTCCAATACGTGTCGGATGGTCATGAGTTCGACTCCTTTTGTGTGCGTAGTAGGTATTCATCAAGTTGTTGGGTGAACGCTCGCTCACGTTGTGGTGAGATGTTTCCATCATCATAACGTGTCTCTAAATAGATAAGTAGGGATGCATCGAGCTCGATTCGTTTCGCCCAAGTCGACAACGTCTCAGTTGGGCGACGACGTTTATATGGAGGTAACGCTGCTTCGAATTGAATCAACTGCTTTCGGATAGCCGATGCTGGTAATGGATGAACTGTTCGGTTTATCTTCATCGACGCGTTGTCAGAAATCACTAGCGAGTGACCCTCGATAACTAACTCTCCCTCCTCGCTTTGTTTCTTCGAGGGGCGTCGTTTTTTCCAGAGCCACCATCCGAGCAAGATAAGCAGTCCGGTAATCATGTATGGGAGGTAGGAAACGCTGCTCGTCTCTTCTCCTGACGGGTTTCCGTAAGAAGGGGATTGGTCCTCAATTCGCTCTTTCGGTGTCCCCCCTGACTCGTCTTCTGAGTCAATCATTGCTCCGTCTGGACCGTTCCCTTCTGGTTCTTCATATGGCGCATCCCCACACCAAAAGTCGACATCCGTCACTTCGAAAATCCCTAAAAATTTTCGTTTGTCATGACAGTCGGTGACCCAACTCGTAATCTCGCTCCCTGAGATATCTAATGATTGGTAGTAACGGTATCCCAGTTGACCGGAATAGGAGATGAGGGCGACCAGTAGTAGGGAGAGTAGAATCCCTGATACAAAAATCGTTTTGGCTTGTTTCATTGGCGATTCCGTATATGTATATTCGATTTCATCTCAAGTGACGGCTCCTCTCATAGTTTAAATCCTTTTTTTGGAAATAGGATTAAATGGATTATACCATGAACTTTTACGGAATATTCAGTTATTTTTAGACAAAAGAAAAATGCCCGTTCATTGAACGAGCATCCACACCTCTCTACCCTCATCCTCTTCGTCATACAACCATTCTTCAAATCCATACACGCGGATGTCCTGGTCACTCCGAATGACCCATTGGTTTATAAACGTTCTTACATATGGGATTGGAATCCATTTTTGGTGGGATGAATCACGCCGCATAAACGATTGTAACACCTCTTCATCTTCAAACACGAGAAGTTCAGAGTTCCAGAGTGTAGGTAAATCTAGCAGCACGACGACTCGCATTCGTTCATCCACACGCAACTCTACTAGTCGTTTCGCTTCATCGAGCAGAATATGGATGAGTGACTGTTTGATTTTGGCATTGTGTTGAGTATCCATTAAAAAAGTTTGTCCGACCGGAATCTTGGCATACCAATACCCATTATGAAACTCCGTTGGAAGATCCTCATGATTTTCTTGTATATTTCGCTGAAGACGACTTAATTTTCGTTTTAGACCACGCACTTTCCGATGTCTCATTTCAGGATCGACTCGACTTGCTTCATATGGTGTCGGTCATGCTCGATGAACTCCCCGATGATTACATGTAACGAGTAGGGGACACCTTGATGCGGATCATGCGAGACACCATTCGCTGTCGTTTTGTAAGTCAGCGCTTCTTCGCTTAAGGAGTCAAGCATCGTGACGAGTGTTCGCCGACTATTGATGGATTCCTTTAGTACGGTCTCACCTGTCAACTTCTCGGCCCTTTTCGTCGCCCGCGCGTTGAACGAGTCAAAGTCAGGGAATATCATCCCTTCGCCGTTCTTCACCGATGGGATGATGACATTCAACAGATGATTGTCCCAATGGGCGATATGTAAGACGATTTGCTTTATGGACCACTTCTCCGAGTCGCTCTGTTTGTTCCAATCAGATTCACTCAGCTTTTCTAACGTCTTGAGCCATTCTGTGTACGCTGCGAATTCTTGAATAACTTGCATCCAATCCCCTCCACGTTCGCTTTAAATTACTGCGATTATAGCACGAACGAGTCTTTTTAAATCAAAAAACGGCATCGTTCGAGATGAACGATGCCGTGCGTGTCTCTATAACCAGACTGGTAATGAGAAGAAAACTAAGAATAACACGGTCAAGACACCGACGACCGGACTGAGTGACCGGTAGCCCTTTTTGAACAAGACAATCATCGTGTACGCGATGAACCCGAGTCCGATACCATCGACGATGGAATACGTGAACGGGATCATGATGATGACGAGAATCGCCGGGAAGGCATGTTCCCAGTTATCGAGCGGCAGATGCTTCACGTTCTGGAACATCATCATCCCGATGATGATCAACACCGGAGCGATCGCCGTCACAGGAATGATGGCAAAGAGCGGTAGCAATAAGAGCGATACCACATACAATCCAGACGTGACGAACGAAGCGATCCCGCCTCTTGCCCCGACAGATATCCCGGCAGCCACTTCGACCGTCGAGACCGTCGGGCTTGACCCGAACATTGCCCCTGCCATCGTCGAGAGACCTTGCGCTACAAGACCTTTCGGCGCCTCTTCTTTTTTGCCGATTGCCCGTGTCTGATTCTGAATCAAGCTGATGTTTTCAATCAACAAGACGAGCGTAAGCACACCGACCGCGACGAAGAAGAGTGGAGATGTCGACTCGGCGAACGAGATATTCCCAAATACCGTGCCGAACGATTCGAAGAACGGTGTCAACGCGAAGCTTCCCGTCCAATCGAGTGTTCCCATCACGGCACTGAGTCCGACACCGAAACCAATCGTCCATAGGAAGCTGCTCGGCCCCATCTTCAAGAACAGTAAGATGGCGACGAAGAGTGACAGGAATGCGACTTGGACGTCACGCTCCCCGAGATCACCGATGTGAAGCAATGCCCCACCCCCGCCTGAGACGATCCCTGCCGCCTCGAGCCCGATCAAGATGAGGAAAAGGCCGAGACCGACCGTCAATCCGTCATGAATAATCGGCGGGAACGCGTTCGCCAATTTCCTCGCGACTTTGGTGACCGTCAATAGTACGACGAGTACACCTGAGACGAATGAGACGGCGAGCGCACTTTGCCAGCTCAATCCCATCTGTAGGACGAGCGTGTACGTGAAGAGCGCATTAATCCCCATTCCCGGTAACAAGAGAAGCGGTAGATTGAAGAATCCCGCAATCAATGTCCCGATGATGCTTGTCAAAATCGCTCCGACGAGCGCCCCCTCGAACGGGAGTCCGGCTTGTGTCAAGATTGCCGCATGCACGGCCGGGATGTATGCTGTCGCCAGAAAGTTCAGCACGCCCCCGTATGTTTCTGTTTTCCATTCTGTTTGTTTTGCCATAGGAATCAATCCTTTATTGGCACCCTCACCCACCCGTGTATACACACGAGATTGATTATATCCTGTCAGACATCTAACAAGCAAGAGTGATTCGACTCAATTCCTTCTTTGGACCCATTCATGAGACCGATTCCATCAAAAGATTCATTTTATAAAACAGGAACGTTTGTTCTTGTTTTCAGCGCATTTTTGCGAACAAATCTGTTATAATGAAGAAGCAGGTTAACGCAGCAATAGTGGGGTCAGCCGCCAAGTCCACAATGGAGGAAGGCGGTGGTGCGGATGGAACAACTTTGGACCTGGGTTGGGGATTATGTCATGATCCCAATCCTCGCTCCGATCATCGTTCACTTGGTGATTCACCGAACATCCGATCGTGCAACGTCTGAACGCACAAAAAAATGACCCCCTCGGCGCAATGAGATGGGTCACTTTCTGATTCACTAACCATTGTGGCGGCTGGGACCACTCTTAAAGTGGTAGCCTGTAAGCCAGAGGCCGGTGTGTCCAGCACCGGTCTCTTTCTACTTGCATCATATCATACTTGTTCCCATTTTTCAGTAACAGAAACACAAAAACGGTGAAGTTGACGTGACGAATGATAGCTGTCCGTCCGACATCATTCAGAGACCACGTTTCTAAGCCCGTTGTTCAACAGTTCGAGGCAGAGCAAAGCGCTTTGCCTTTTTTAGATTTCATTTATGACTCCTTTAAGAATTCTTTAAATCTGCCATTTACAATGAAGACAGTTCAAATTCTTAGGAGGTTCATTCCCATGTATAATCAGAATTATTCAGTTATGTTCACAATCGAATCAAGGGTCGTTCTCATCCCACTCGCCATCCTCGGACTCATCACGTTACTCGTCTGGTCGTTTCGCAAGAAACATGTAAAAGCCGCACAAACTATTTTACTTCTATCATTCGGGATATACTTATTAGGCGTCCTTCACTTCGTGTTTTTCCCGATTGACGTCAATTTAGGAAAGTATGCGAATCAAGTTCCGTGGTGGAGAACGATTAATTTTATTCCGATTTTGACCATCGATGTGTATTCATTTGTGCTGAATGTCGTGATGTTCCTCCCGTTCGGCTGTTATCTTCCATTTTTGAAACCGTCGATCACGAAAAAAGAAGTACTTAAATTAGGATTACAGTTTAGTCTGATCCTTGAATTGATTCAATTATTGGTGCGCACGACACTAGGCAGTGGACGAAGCACGGATGTGAATGATTTATTGGCAAATGCGTTCGGGGCGCTCTTAGGGTTCTTACTCGTTCGCTTCGTCGTCCAATACGCCCCGTTCCGACGTTTGTATCAGAATTTCCAACTTTAATTCGCGAGGGAGTTTCAGCATGACAAAAATCTTGTTAGTGGATGATGATGTCCAAATCGCAGAACTGATTGATGTGTATGTAAAAAATGACGGGTATCACACGACGATGGCAACCGACGGGAAAATGGCGCTTGACTTGTTCAACCAAGAATCGTTTGACTTAATCATTTTAGATTGGATGATGCCTCGGATGGATGGGCTTGAATTTTGTAAGCGGGTGCGCCAGACGAGCCAAATTCCGATCTTAATGGTCAGTGCCAAAGTGGGTGATATGGATAAGATATTGGGATTGACGACGGGAGTCGATGACTACATCATCAAACCGTTCAATCCGCTCGAGTTGATGGCACGTATTAAAGCATTGCTGCGCCGTTCAAACTATAACCGACCAAGCGAGTCCTCAAGTGTACAAGCTGGCCCTTTCCTCATCGATCGAGCCAGCCACACCGTCATGATACAAGAGCAGACGATTCGATTGACTGCACGTGAATTTGAGATTTTGTATTTACTGGCGAAACATAAAGGCCGGGTGTATAGCTCTGAAGAAATATTTGAGGCTGTCTGGCAAGAGCATGGGGTCGGGTCGAACCAGACGGTGATGGTTCATATCAGTAACATCCGCGAGAAATTACATGCTGTCGTGCCACATGAGGTCATCATTCATACGGTGTGGGGAGTGGGATATAAAATTGAGACATAATATCTGGCGCGTCATCACGTTCATCCCGATGTGGAAACGTCTGCTGTATGTAGTTATTGCTTTCGGGGTCGCCACATTGAGCGGTATGCTGTTACTGCCTGTCGTCTGGTACTTTGAAGAGTCATCACGATTTATGGAGAGTCTGATCATCGTGTTGTCGTATTTCCGTGAAGGTGTGTTCTTCCTATTTTATAGTTTGATGGTCGCCGTTTGTCTTGTGTTGATTTATCAATATGAGCGTAAACGATATTTACAGTTTCACATTGAGCG
Organism: Exiguobacterium sp. s181; assembly: GCF_018617125.1. Lineage (GTDB taxonomy): Bacteria > Bacillota > Bacilli > Exiguobacteriales > Exiguobacteriaceae > Exiguobacterium > Exiguobacterium profundum. Next base: position 843,566 of record NZ_JACSJM010000002.1, on the reverse strand, counting down.
GATGACTTCACTTGTCGAAGAACTCCACGCCGACCGTGATTCGGTTGAACCATCTGTCCCGCCAGAGCTAGAACGATTGATGGCAACCGTACGCGCCATCTCGGACAGTGCGGCAAAAGCGGAGCAGGAAGTGCTTCAAGCGGATCGGTTGAAACATGAGCTCGTGACGAACGTCGCCCACGACTTGCGCTCCCCCCTCACGTCAATCACGGGTTATCTTGACTTGATTCACAGCGACCGTTACCGGGACGAGGTGGAGTTGCGTCATTACATCCAAGTCATCCATGAGAACGCGACCCATCTGAAAGGCTTGATTAACGATATCTTTGACTATACATTTCTGCAAAACGACCGGATCGCCCTCCAGACAAGCGAGGTCCGTCTCGATGAATTGCTCAATCAGCTCATCATGCAGTCGACGTTACGTCTCTCGGAAGTTGGAATGGAAGCTCGATTCAGCTCCTCAGCCGAACGTCCCATCGTGGAAGGGGATGCGTTGAAGCTCGTCCGTGTGTTTGAGAATATACTCGAGAATGCGATTCGTTACGGGCGTGACGGAACGTATATCGATATGTTCATCGATGATACGGATGAAGCGGTCCTTATCAACATGACGAACTATGGCGAGGAGGCCATCCCCTCCCGTGACATCCCTTACGTGTTTGAGCGATTTTTTAGAGTGGAACAGTCACGTGCGCATTACACCGGTGGATCAGGTCTCGGTCTCGCCATCGCCAAGTCCATCATCGATTTACACGAGGGCGAGATTCACGTAACGAGCCAACCAAGAGAAACAACGTTCACAATCATTCTCCCAAAAGTCTCTCCTCATGCTGTTCATGAGAAAGCATGACCCGTGTGACCTACACGCGCAATGCTTTTTTTCGTGCTCACGCAAAAGATGATCAACTTCAAGCTCATGATTGTGCGATTGCATGAAGACGATATAAAAAGACAAGCCCAATCGCACTACGCGACTGGGCTCGTCGATAATCGGGCGTTAACCCGGTGTTTTCATATCTTCCTCTACCGTATAGCGAGAGAACCAGTGCAACATGGCTTCTGCCTCTTGCTTCGGGATGTCCTCGATCATCTCATTCGACAACAAGCCACCCCGTGTCGAGAACAGGACGTTACATACATCGAAACGGCGTTGGAGCGGTGTCTGAGTCACTTGGACCTGTTCGATTCGCGGCTTGTCCGTCAAGAATGAACTGACGTTGAAGGCCCCGGTCCGCAGCTCAATGAACTGACCATTACGAGCGTAACGCGTCGTCACATAGCTCAACAGTCGACCGCCGATGATGATGGCCCACAACAGGACGAGCCACCAGGCGTAATCGCGGAAGAAGTACAGAACGACACCCGAGACGAGGATTCCGACCCAGCTGATGCGTAGCAGTTTGACCCAGAGCGAACGTTTTGGCAAGCGATGAAGCGTGTCAGACCACACGAACTGGTCGAAGTGCTCGTTTAACACGGTCATCGCCCGCTCCCGTTTCACGAACGGGAGGATGGTTGACGACTCGTCTTTCAAGTCGTCAACCATCCTCCCGGCCGCGACGAGTTCGACACCTACGATGTTGAACCAGCGCCGGATGAACGTCTCTTTGACACGGACCGCTTGAATCTTCTCGTATGGGATCTCTTTGGCGGAACGGTTGAGCAGTCCTTTCTCAACGCGGATGCGGTCCCCGCGTCGTTCGAGCCGGAAATTCCCGTACTTCAAGAAGTTGATGACCATGCCGATGACGACCGACAACATCAGGACCGACAAGACGAGCAGACCGATCGCGATGATTGACGCGTGGACGACCCAATCGCCGATCGTATCGAACGTGCCATCGAGATTGATGAAGTCATCGATCGACGAGATGATTGTCGAAGCGACCGGGAAGATGGCGAATACCGATAGTGACGTCAACGAGGCGATGATGATCTCTCTGGTCGAGAGGGCGTACAGTAAACGGCTCGCCGGTTTTTCAATCACCACCTGTGTTTCGGTCGCGTCTGTCTCCCCTTCTGCCAGTACGTCGGTTTCGGTCTTCCGGTGACGGACCTGGTCGAGGATGTCCTCGAGCCGTTTTGCCTCATTCGGGAAGACGCCCGACAATTTGAACGAGGCGTCGTCACTGTTCGCGTTCGTATCGAACGTCAATTCGACGACCCCGAGCAGCCGGTACAGGAATGGGCTGTTCGAGTGGACGCTCTGAATCTTATAGAGCGGCAACGACTTCTCTTTCTTGATCCAGTTACCGTCGATGACATATACCGTCTTCTCGTCGAGCGCATAACGGAAGTTGAGCCAGCCGAAGAACTTCTGCAAAATATCGAGCAAGAGGAACAGCAGAATCCCGACGCGCAGGATGATACCGAACGTCGAACTCCAGTCATTGTTGATGACGAACAACAACACGAGCGGGATGATGAACGACTTGATGACCTCTAAGACACGCAACAGCAAGACGCGACTCGGCAGGCGATGCCATGTGAGGGCGGCTTCCGTCATATGACATCCTCCTCCTCGATGCGGGCATAGACCGCAATCTGTTCACGGAGCGACTTCGCGAACGATTCTTCAATCGCGTAGATGTCATGTGACCCGGCGGCCGTACCGATTGTGATCGTCTGCAGACCGTACTTTCGAAGCAGCGGTCCTTGTTGGGCGTGGACGTATTGTACTTTCGTCATCGGGATCAACACATCGTGCGTCGTGATGATGCCGTGATGCAGGCGAATCTCGAGTGGTTTCACGTCATACGTGAACCGCTCTTGCTTCCACTTTTGGAACCAGATGAGATCAATCAGGCTATAGACGACATCGATGACAAGTAGCACGATCAAACCAATCTGTATCCAAGTCGACCAGTCGAACCAGTAAGCGGCCGCCACGAGAGCTCCTGTGACGAGAAGTCCGATGAGATAAAAAATCGCACTTGATAACCGAAAGACCGACCGTGCCTCAATCGGAAGCGTTCCGCTGATTCGTTGTGGTGTGACACCTTCTTCAGGTGTCGGTGTTGTTTCTGACATGGTGAATCCCCCTATCGTTCATATGTATCTGTCTCTATTGTATACGTGTTTCTTCTCGAAAAGTTTCAGGATTCGGTCGGGAATGTACTTAAGCGTGCATATAACTCATCAAATATAGACTGATCCTCTATTTCGAAAGCTTGTTTTAATCGATGGATGGCTGCTAACCCTGCCACTTTCAAATCATCCGTCAGCTTTCCCGTCATTTTTATGGAAGCAAACGCACCCGCGACGATGACTTGATCACATGTATAGGCATATTCATACGTTGACCAATCTTCTGGACCGGAAACATCTCGATCAATCCAACTTTCAATTAAGGCGTAAGCGTATGAAAGATAACAAAGGTCTCTATCCTTTCGGAGCACTTCTTCGTACATAGCCAATGCATCGGCTCCAGCATCATTCCCGAACGGAGCATATTCTTCCGTACAATCCACATAGAATTCATCGTTGAAACATTCCTGATATTTCGGATGAGAGGTCAGAAAACTCGGTCCAACTTCCGGGTCATCCACATACATATGTTTGTTCCAATCAAAAGGGGATTCAACATATCCTTTTCTCAATTTTTGACGAATGAGTTTTTCCGCTTCTTTCATACATTCCGAATCGGATTCAAAAGATTTTACTTGTACCTTTCCGATTGTCCCAATTTTTCCGTAGTTTACAGCAAATTCATCACCTATAACGATGATGTTCCAATACTTTGTGATGTGTTGAAAAGACTTCTTCATCCTCAATGCCCTCTCTTCTATACGAAAAATAACTCTCTTAAAAAACGAGCCGAATATCGGCCCGATTCTCAGTCTTCAAAAAACCATTTCTTACGTGGTTCCACTTTTAGGTTGTCTCCATGTTTCTTCATTTCAGTGACAAGGTAGCGTTCGAGTTCATTCATTGCTTTGACCCAGTCAGTCATCGTCGCCACGAGCGGCACGACGATGAGAATGAGTTCTTCCTCTTCTTCTCTCATCTTCTCAATCATTAACTTCGCAAAGTCAAAGTTCTCATGGATGAGATCCTCTTCTCGATCGATGAGGTGCTCGTTCTCGAGCTCGTAGGCTGAAAACAGACGCTCATGTCGACGCAACAAGTGACGAATGTGGCGATACAGCTCTTCGCTCAATTGTGGAGGAAGTTGTTCAATCGTATGAAAATCATGATCGAGCTTCTCGATGACATGGAGCGCGGCACGGTTCGTCTCAATCATTTTAGACTTCAGGACAGCTCGACGGAAGATCGGGGTCTTCTTCTCAAGCCATCGATTCGCTTTAATTTCTTCTTCAAAATAGGCATACGTTTGTTTTGAGTCGCTATGCAACTTTTTCGCCTCTGGTAACGAGTCGAATGAGGAGCGGCCGCCTTCCGTCTCCGCAAACAAGCGTGCGATCCGAACAACCATTTGAAATGTGTCGGTGATTTGGGCTTCGAGTTTCCGTTCGTAGCGAGGTGGGAATAACAGTGCATTCACAATCAATGCGACCGTAATCCCCATCATAATAAGTAGATAACGTTCACCCGCAAACACCCACACTGGCATATCCGACTGGCTCGCCCCTTCCATGATGAGAATCGTCGTCAAGATGACGGTCCGTGTCGTCGATTCTAAATTTAAAAAGAGAAGAATGGAGATGGCGATGATGATGACGAATCCGATAGCGATTGGTGTCGGATTCGGAGTGAGTAGCAGAAATAAGACGGAGAGTAATGCTCCAATCAGGTTCCCTTTCATCTCTTCAATTAATCGTAGTCCGGTCTGATAGACAGACGGAAGCAGTGCGAGCGATGCGGCCAGTGCCGGGACGACGATTTGTTGGAATTGAAATGCCTCGGCAATCAGCAAGACGATTGCGACCGATAGTCCGGTCTTAATAGTTCTAGCCCCAAATTTCATGTAGTGGTGCCTTCCTCTCTTACACCTGTCATATGTATTTTTTGCCTTCTTCTTCAATTCTAAAACGTACCATATTCTTTTCAAGTGGAAATGAACCATTTCAGGCAGTTTTGTGAACGCTTCCGTGTTATGATGGCGTTGGATATTTCTTTCATCTTGATGGGGAGGGGTTTACTTGTCAACAATTGCTTTATTCGGCGGAAGTGGCCGTACAGGGGAACGGATACTTGAGCGATTATTAAATCAAGGACATGACGTCAAACTTTTAACAAGACATTCGATGGATTCTAAGGAGGGTGTCAACCAAATCATCGGAGACGCGACGGACCAAGCAGCAGTACGAGAAACGGTTCAATCTGCAGACGTCGTCATCTCGGCGTTAGGGACGGACAAACAGAACGTATTGTCTACATTCACACCACTCGTGATCGAAGCGATGAAACAATTTAAGGTAACACGCATCATCACGGTCGGGACCGCCGGCATCTTACAGGCTCATGATAGCGACAACTATCGCTTTGAAACGAAAGAATCGAAGCGTACGATGACAACCGCAGCCGAAGATCATGCCCGTGCTTATGAGTTATTACGGGATTCAGGTTTAGCCTTCACAATCATATGTCCGACTCAACTGATCGATGAGCAATCGGACGGAGACATCATCATCTCAAAAAAGGTATTAGGCACGAAACAATCAGGTCCAATCTCGAGGAACGATGTCGCCGATTTAGCAATGGATTGTTTAACGAATGATGCATATGTCGGACACCGTGTCGGCATCACGACGGAATCATAATTAGGGGATGGGAAACATGCACGAACAACGAGAACAATTAGCACGACTCGCTTTAACGTTTGAACAAGAGGAGATGACGGACGCTGCACGACTCGCTCGGACAGCCCTACAAAAAGTAACGAATGAAGAAGTATGGATTGCCGTCTGTGGTCACTTCTCAGCCGGGAAGTCGACATTGCTCAACGACTGGCTAGAGGACGGATTCCTTCCGACAAGTCCGATTCCGACAAGTGCCAATATCGTCACGTTGCGGGGTGGAGAATCAGCGGCAGCCGTCGCGATCAATGATACGGATTGGATTTCATTAGACGCTTCTTCCCTATCAAACATCAGTGACTATTGCAAAGTCGAGGAAATTAAGGAAGTCGAGTATACGATTGACCGATTCCCGTTTGATGAACACGTCGTGTTGATGGATACGCCAGGGATTGACTCAACGGATGAACGACATCGCCAAGCGACGGAGCGCTCGCTCTTCTTGGCCGATCACTTGTTCTTCATGATGGACTACAACCATGTCCAATCGGAACAAAACATCGGGCTGATGAAACAATTTAGCCGGGAAGGTCGTCCCTATTCCATCATCATTAACCAAATCGACAAGCATGATGAGGATGAGCTTTCCTTTGTGGACTTCAAAGCCTCATTGACGAAGGCGTTCCGTCATCATGACATCATACCAAATGACACGTTCTACATCTCACTTCGTGATTTGAAGCATCCACATAACGAAGTCGAGCGCTTGCGGTCGTATGTGCGACAAGTCATCACGGACTCGAGACAGCAGCAAGTCGAGCATGCGGATGCATTGATTCATACGCTAGTCCGCCGCAACGAAACATCGATTCAATCGACGTTGGATCAATTGCCAACTTATGAAAAGAGTCCGAAGGAAATGCAGTCACGTCTACATCGCCTTGAGAAGAAACGGGCATGGTGGACATCATTCCGTCGCGAATTTTTCAAACATCAGGCACCAATCGTCGAAAGTGCACCGATCATGACTTATGAGTTCCGTGAGTTATTACGCTCTTATCTCGAGAGTTGTTCTCCTTCTTTCAAGGTCGGACTATTGTTCTCGAAAGAGAAGACGAAGCAGGAACGAGCTCGTCGTGAGGAAGTGGCCGCCAAAGAGTTCAACCGTCTGATTGATATGAACTTACGACCGCACCTCGTGAAGTACGCGGAAGACATCATCCGAGATTTGAAACTTCCAGAGACCTTGCTACCGAAAGGCGATGTCCTCCCGATTGCACCGAGCTCACTCATCACCGAACAAGTGAAATCCGGCGCATCCCTAAGTGGTGACACGGTGTTACAGTTCAGTCGTGACATCGAGACGGCCCTTGCGTCATGGGTGACGAAAGTATCTGAACCTTGGGTCCATTCGACGGATACGTACATAAAAGCGGAAGTCGACATGCGCTTGGAACAATTTACGACTGAAGAGGAAGCGTTGTATGAAGCGCTCGATACGGAAGCGTTACGGATTCGTCTTTCGAACCGTCTGAATGCTATCGGTCAATATGAAGCGTTGCAACTTGATTCAAATCAGTTAAATCAGTTGGCCGTTCGAAACTATGTCGATGCAACGTGTCTCCCTGAAAAACAGTCGAATGTTGTTGAATCAGAGGTTGCATCGACGTCGATTTTAGATGATGATCATGACTTATTTGATTTTGATTTTTCTTATGAGAATACGGTATGTGAAATATTAGATAATCACCCATTGTTCCGCTCCCGAGTCTCGACATTACGTAAGAAAATCGAACGTGCGAAGCATGAGCAATATACGTTCGCCATCTTCGGTGCGTTTTCGGCCGGAAAATCGTCGACCCTCAATGCCCTTCTCGGGGAGATGGTTCTACCGACCTCACCGAACCCATTGACGGCATCGATCACAAAAATCGTACCGCCAGATGGTCGGACAAATCGAACGGCGATGATCACCTTCAAATCACGGGATGAACTTGAAGATGAGCTGCAAGGTTACGGGACTTCCCTCACCTCGCTCGATGTCGACCACCCGTTCGTCAATGCGGTAAAGGCGGCACCGCTCGATTATCTCGGACAAACGGAAATCGTCGACTATGACACGTTCTGCGCGTTCGTCGCACAAGAAGAGAAAAGCTGTATCGTGAAAGAAATTGAACTGTATTTCGACTCTCCTTGGGCACGACGTGGCATCGTCTTCGTCGATACGCCTGGTGCCGATTCGCAGTTCAATCGTCATAGCGAGGTACAGTTCGGCTACATGCGTGACGCGGACGCCGTCTTGTTCGTCACGTATTATAATCATGCGTTCACCGAAGCGGACCGGGAGCTCGTCATTCAGCTCGGACGGGTCCAGGGGACAGGAGATCACGAGATGTTCTTCCTCGTGAACGCCTCTGATCTTGCGACAGATGACGAGGAGCGGGATGCGGTCACAAGCTATGTCTCACAACAGTTGACCGCGCTCGGTGTCCGCAGACCAAGCGTCATCCCCATTTCAAGCCGAAACGCCATGAATGGGGATGACGAAGGATTCGATCGATTCGTCTCGACACTTGAACGCTATGTCGACAAAGACCTTCGTCTCGGCAACGCAATGCGTATACAGGAAGAAACGACGGCGCTACTTGCTACATTTGATCGTGTTTTGAACGAAGCGAAAGAAGACGCGTCGGCGAGAGAACATCGTCGCCAACAATTGATTGCTTTACTCGAGAACCCACCGGCACTCGATATGTCAGCACTCATTGACCTGTTTGATCGGGAATCGAAAGAACTCCTCGCCCACCTCGAGACGCGTTCGCTCCTCCGCCTCTCCGACTTCGTCAAGGAGACGTTCCATCCGGTCGAGGTCGACGGATCGAGAAAGAGCCTGGAGCGCGCACTCGGACGGACACTCGACAAATACGCCTACGATATCCAGCAAGAGCTCCAAGTGTTCCAGTATCGGTTGGAGCGATATGTTAAACGCGAATTCGTAGCCTTGGTCGAACGGTTGACCGAGCGTCATGCGTCGCTCCTTCCGACGCTTGAATTTGACCATGACCTCGACGTGGCATGGTTACGAGAGGCTGTCGAACCGATTCATCTCGAGACATCACCTTATCAGTCGGTATTGAAGCGCTATAAGAATGCGAGTCAATTTTTCGAGGGAGACGGACGGACGCAACTGAAGGATGAGTTGACCTCACTTCTTCGCGATATGATTCGGTCGCGTCTTGAAACGATTCATACGAAGCAAATCGAACGGGCCAACACGGAAATCAGTAAAGCTGAAGTCGAGATTGAACGAGAGTGGTCGACTCAATTGAAAGAACTTACCGATGCAGAGCTCAGCATGTTGACGGACAACCATTCCTTTGATGAGATGTATGAACGTCTCGAATCGCTCAGAAAGGAAACGGTATGAACACATTACTGCTCATCGGACTCATTCCCGCTGTCGTTATGACGATTGTTCTGGGGCTGTTTCTGAGATATCTCTATTTGAACAAAGAATAACGGGAACGGTCCTCGATGCGCACATGACATCGAGGACCGTTTTAAGTTTGTATTTATTTGTCTGCTGGATAGGCCACGCCAAGCTGTGTTCGAACGTTCGTCATCACATCAGCAAGACGAATCATGTCATTTACTGTATGTACAACTGTTTCCGAAGCACTAGCTTCGATCGCACGGACGAACGCTTCGATCTCATATGACATCGGAGCATTCTGTGATTCTGATACGATTTCTGACGTGCCATCTCGCAACTCTAGACGGACTTCATCACACGTCGCAATATCGTCGATGACGATGCGTCCTTTTTCCCCGATGATCTCAGAAGGAGTCGATGTCGCATGGATCTTTGAATGCATGATGATCACATCCAAATCGTCATAAGAGAGAATGACCGTTCCGCTCCCGTCCACTCCCGATTCCAGCTTCACCCCGCTCGCCTGGATCTCATTCGGCTGACCGAACAGTTTCAAAGCAGGCCCGAGGAGATAGACACCGAGGTCCATCAACGAGCCGTTCGAAAAATCAGGGTTGAATGTGTTCGGATTCTCCCCTTGTTTATAGAGGTCGTATCGTGAAGAATACTGTGATTTATTGAAGACGGCCCGACGCACCGGAGCAATTCGCTCCATCGCCTGTTGAACCCGTTCAAGGTTCGGCATGAACAGATTTCGTAGTGCTTCAAGTAAGACGACCTCGTTCTCCTTCGCGACTTCAATCATACGAGTGACTTCCTGGACGTTCGAGGCGAGCGGTTTTTCACAGAGGACGTGTTTGCCATGCTGCATGAATAAGATGCTCTGTTCGGCGTGAAGTGAGTTCGGGCTCGCAATATAGATGGCATCGATGACATCACTCTGAGCCATTTCTTCAAGTGACGTGAACGTATGTAAGATGGAGTGATTTTCTGCGTATTCTTTAACACGTGATTCCGTGCGCGAGTAGAGTGCTGTCACTTCTACGTCATCCAACTGATTGATTGTGTCAATAAACCAGTCTGTGATGAAATTTGTACCAATGATGCCAAAACGGATCATGTGAATTCCTCATTTCTGTTCTTTCAGTTTTTTGATGAGTAAAATTTCATCCAATAAAGGAATCTTATCATATCCGACATGTGGGATTGTCGCTTTCAGTTTTCTTGCCCGCGTCACCGCATCATGAATGATTCGTTCTAGACGATAGCCACGACGTTGATAAAAGCCAAGCGCTCTCAAATTATCATTGGTTGTGATGACGATTAATTGCTTAACTCCGTGCTGCATACCAATTTCTTCAACAGCATGGAGTAAGTGAGAGCCGATCCCACTATTCTCTATCAGACTATCAACAGATATGATTTCTACTTCTTCATCCCGAATAACATACGTAACAAGACCGTGAATTTGATTTGTTTTCATGTAGACAAATCCTTCGAGCTCTGCACAATCGTATGTTCCCGAAGAAACGACCATTTGAGTTGAACCCCAATGTTTAACAAAAAAATTGCAAATATCTTCTTGCATACTAGTATTGATTGGTACAATCATTTAGTTCATCCTGGTCTATAAATGATTAAAAAATAAGGTATTTGAAATATATTGCAAGCTAATATACTTTCTTATTATTTGGTTTCATTCTGAAAGACTTCGGCACGTCTCCTCTCCTTAAACGGCCAACGATAAGTCTTTTCCTCATTTCCGACATAGGCTACACCGTTTTCAATAGTCAACGAGGAACAGTCAAGGAGATGACGTGGCATCGGATAAGAGTCAATCCGTCCGTTCATATGGACATGGACAAGACGAGCATCGATTGAAGAAATGACCCAAACCCCATTCGTTGACGCACACATCACGTCACAATCATGAAGGACCGGGGCCTTTCTGACTTCTTGATTATAGCGAAAACGTACGGTTCCCTCTGTTGAGAAGCAGACGAGTGCCTCGGTCGAGATCCCTTCTCCAAAGACACCCTCGTCCCCATACCCGATCCAGATTCCCGTTTCATTTATAACGACTACTGCAATCGCGTTACCTGCGTGAAATGAATGTTTGATGTCTCCGTCTGCATCTAACGCCCACGCATTGATCGGTTCTCCTTCTAACGTAAACGCCCAGATGAACAAGTGATTCTCGTCAATGATTCGAATACCTGCCACATATTCATGCCGTTTGAAGTCTATGTTCAACCCATTCCAATGGATGTAGAATTGATGATTGGTCTTGACCAAACGAGCGGAACCCATCGGCTTCCGCGTATCGGAATCAATCATCTCGATTTCATCGTTCATACACCATCACCCCTTACCGTCTTCGAATCGCTTAAACTCCAACGCTGCTCGAAATTGTCTAGATTCTTCATCACTCACCACTTCATCTATATATCTCGATTTCCAATAAGGAGAAAGGTCCAACTCTTCCACTCCGATTCGCTTGAACCAATCCAACACCGTCTCATTCGATTGATGTCTTGAGGCAATCGGCAAGTCCAGATTGAACTGGATGAGCGCATTCCGAACCGCATTATCGGTCCATTGAACCTCTTTGGATTCCACAAATCCATTTGCTTTAGCCTTACGCCCTTTTCGTTTTACGGTGCCACTCGAGAAATCAATAGTCGAGACGACACGCTTTCTTTTCCGTAGCATGCTGAGCGTCAAAATCAGGAGAACAATCAAACCCCCAATAAGGAACCATAACCAGTATGAATTTCCCGACTCGGTTACTGTTCCTCCTGTTTCGAACGTATAGTCTAAAAAGTCATTCTTCAAGAATTGAAAATCTTCATCATCTTTCAGACGAAACTTCCCTCCATATTCATCACTGCTGGTTCCGTCCTCTCCAGACAAGAGAAGCACGATTCCACCTTTTGTCGGGTCGTGAAACCATTCCCAAAACAGACGAGCCAAATAGATGAATCCATTCACCAACATCAAACTACTTAACATGACCATCAATAATCGGATTGAAAATCGCATCGTAACCTCCGTCACACATTATGTATGATCGTATCATGTATGATAAGAGATTGTCAGAAAAATCCAAACGAAAAGACCGAGAACTCTCGGTCTACTGCTTTACAAAATTGCTTCTGCGAGTAATCTGTCGAACTTACGCACATCCACTTTTTTATTTAGATTGATTTTGATCGTTCCGGCTCGAGTGAACAGTTGAACTTCTGAGTTCAAGTCGAACATTCTTCCCGCATTCTCCGTCGAGTACATATTGATTGAGTCGTACGGAAGCGAGTAGACCTCAATTTTTTTACCCGTCAGCCCTTGCGCATCGCGGACAATGAGACGTTTGTTCGTGAAGACGGCGACGTCACGGACAGTATTATAGGCAGCGGCCGCCCGCTCCCCATCGATGAATGACTCCGTGATATCATTCGGCACCTCACACTCTGAATAAAACGTCCACGACAAATCACCAATCGGGCTTCCCATATCGATTCCTCCCTCTATGAAATGAATGTACTATCCCTATATTCCACAATTCTCGTTTGATTAGACCTTGAATGGGAAGATAGTGTATAGCAACTTGATTGTAGAGGAGGACGTCGTCATGATCGCGCAACAAATCATCACATTGCTACTGATTGGCTATCTCATTTATTTGATTGATTCCAAACGAAATTACTTCCCTGTCCCGGTCATCTTGGTCTTGATTGGGATTGGTCTCTCATACATCGCCTTTTTTGATTCGGTATTCATTTCAAAAGATATGATCTTCGAGGTGTTCCTACCAGCACTTCTGTTTACATCGGCTTATCAGTTCAAATACAAAGATTTGAAAGACAATATCGGGATCATCACGATATTGAGTACGGTTGGTCTTGTCTTGACCGCCATCCTGATGGGGTATGGCACGTTTTGGATCAGCGAGCTCTTCACCCCGCTCAGCCTGACCGCCTCTTTCTTATTGGCGTCCATATTGATTCCGACCGATCCCGTTTCCGTGACAGCCATTTTAAAGCGGAGTAAAGGGGAAAAACGGATTGCGGATGTTGTCGAAGGTGAATCGATGGTGAACGATGGGACGAGTGTCGTCATCTTCACGATTTTCCTCAGTATGTTCGCGACAGGAGAACAGTTCTCCACGCTCAACTTATTAACTGAATTTTTAATTGTGTCAGCCGGAGGAATCGGCATCGGCTTCATTTTTGGATTATTACTTAAAAAATTGATGATTGTCAGCTTTAAAAAGCATGAGCTCGTCATGTTGACGATCGTCATCGCATACGGGGCATTTTATCTCGCCGACGCGCTAGAAGTATCGGGGGTCCTTGCGACCGTCACAGCCGGAATGATGCTTTCTCATGAGCTCGGCATGAAAGAGGACTACGAATCGGTCCAGCGTCACTTGAATGGATTTTGGGACATCGTCATTCCGATATTGCTCGCTCTCCTGTTCTTATTGATTGGAATCGAGGCGACCAGCTATTTGTCTGTATCGCTCTGGACGTTCGCTGTTCTTTTATTCCTCCTTTCCATCCTGACCCGTTTCATCGTCGTCGGCGGTCTCGTTTATACCGTTCCTGTATGGCGTAGAGAATTTAAAGACGATTTAACGGCGACTTCATTACTCACGTGGTCAGGAATTAAAGGAACGATGTCGATTGCCCTCGTCCTCTGGCTAGAGGCAGAGAACATTAACGGCTCGAGCGAAATGATATCTCTCGCGTTTGCCGTCATTTTACTCTCTCTGATCTTACAAAGCATCGGTGTCTACCCATTAACGACCTATTTAACGAATAAACATGACGAGTGACGAGACCCTTCCTTAGAGAAGGGTTTTTTTACATTATGAAATTGACATCGCCCACTTTTAGTGTAAAATTACACTTGTAATATACTAGGAGGTGATTCGTTGGAAAACACTTCAACACCATCCGCTGCCATCTCTACGGGGATTGTGACCGTCGCGCTTGCACTCATCGCTTCGTTTCTGACTCCATCGTTCTTGAAGGTTGGCATCATCTGGGATATTGTTGCGTTCTTAGTCATCGGGATTTCGACATTCAGTTTTACATACCATTATTATCAATCAAAACAATTGACCTACTGGCAATACATTTGCTGTTATATCATCGTCTGCCTGCTCTTATTTATCGTGTTTCTCGGAATCTCGTGGATTTTGATTTTCATAAGCTCAGCGACGCTGTAAATCAGACAAACAAGAAGGAGCACTTATGCAAAAATCCGAATTTATTGAACAAGTCTCTCGAAAAATGAAATTGATTCGTATCGAATCTCAGTATTCACAGGAAGAGATGGCGAACTTACTCGGTATTTCAAAAAAAACGCTTATCCAAATCGAGAAGGAGCGGAATGAAGCGAGTTGGTCGACGATTGTGACGCTATGCGCCTTGTTTAACGAAAGTGAGATTCTCATACACTTGATTGGTGACGACCCCGTCGAATTCGTCAAACTGATTGCGACCGAGAACACTTGTGAGCCGAAAGAAAAAACACTCGGCGGACGCGTCTTTTGGCATGCAATCGAGTCAGGTCCACATTACACCCTTCAACAAAATATCATCAGCGGACATTATCGGATCATCGATCTCAACCATGTGAGGTGGTACAGCACGTTTGATGCAGAGGATGCCGAACAGGTAAGGTCGAAGTTGGAACATCAACGAGAGGGATTAAATGACTAAAAAACGTAAAGATTTAATGATAGCTTTAATCCTCATCATCTTCACAATCACTTATTTTCGGTACGTTCCAAGCGTGACAAGTGGCACGATTGGATTCATCGGCACAATCATTTTACTCGTCCTCTCGTCGATTTTTACCACACGCTTGATTCAATCATACGTTTCACTTTCTTTGATGAAATTCGTCCTAATTAGCGTGATTTCTTTCTTTGTACTTTGCTGCTTGTTGATCATTTTATTTTATGTTGTGGCTCTTTACCAGATGAATCATCTATAACGAATTGGAGGTTTTCACATGCGATTTTATGTCGGTTCAAGCTTTTCAAATATCGAAGAAGTACGGTTCATGCGTAATGAGCTGATTGCGCTCGGTCACACCCATACATATGATTGGACTCAAAACGAACGCGCCACATCGATTGATGCATTACGCTCGATTGGCGAAGAAGAGGTTTCTGGAATTCAATCAGCGGACTTTGTCGTCATCCTATTGCCTGGAGGTAAAGGCGCACATGTTGAACTCGGGATTGCTATCGGGACGAATAAACACGTTTTCCTATACGATTTGGGGGATCAGATGATGAATATGGAGGAGACGAGCACGTTTTATCATGTGAATGCGGTACAACGCTTGGAGGGACCGTTCAACGCCCTCCCCTACCAAATTCAAGATCGATTGAAGCTCTCTAATCACGTTTGAGCTGATGCCCTTTGTTCTCACGGAATCGAGCCGGGTTGTAGCCTACCCATTCCGTGAAATGCTTGTTGAGTTAATCTATATTTAATAGGTACTTAGATTAATCAATTCTACCCAATTGCATCGCCAAATGTTGAATTTCAGCATTTAAGAAATCAGTCAACTCGACTAATTCTTCCTCAGATGGAAACAAGGATACGCCTGCTACTCGATAAGTATCAGGAATCGAAGCAGTACCACCTAAAGCTAATGCATTCTTATATTTGTTCAGAGTGTCCACTGGATGTTGCCTATACTGC
Organism: Exiguobacterium sp. s181; assembly: GCF_018617125.1. Taxonomy (GTDB): domain Bacteria; phylum Bacillota; class Bacilli; order Exiguobacteriales; family Exiguobacteriaceae; genus Exiguobacterium; species Exiguobacterium profundum. Next base: position 827,709 of record NZ_JACSJM010000002.1, on the reverse strand, counting down.
ATATACATGCGAAGTGCAGCAATCTGAGCAAGCGCATATTCTATGTAATAGAAAGGTGTTTCAAAAAGATGAATCACGCGCAGCCACTCTTTTCCTTTCAAATAACTCACATCGCTCCAATCAATCAAATCAGTCTCATATTGATCGACTAAGCGTTTAAATATTTCATCAAATGTGTCCACGTTCTTTTCTGAATCATATAGATTATGTTGAAATTGGTCCACGATGAAAACACTTGGTAAAAATTCGATGATTAATCGAAACTGTTCTAGTTTAGCTTGAATGAAAGCTCGTTCATCTGAAAAGATTTTTGTCCATTGGTCCATCGAAAATAGCTCTAGTGACATGGCTGCGAATTCACCGACTTCAAACGAAATGGTCTGCGCTTCGAAAAATAGGTGTTGCTGTGAGAGATCATGGTGGATGGCGTGACCCATTTCATGTATTAACACAATGTAGTCGTCAAATCCACCGAATCGGTTCATAAAAATGAAAGATGACCTTGTGTCGGGTAAAGATTCACAAAATCCACCTTCCGCTTTATTCGGTCGAGGCGTTAAATCGAGATGACCCTTCGCACAGATGTCCCTAAAAAGCTTTTCAAAGTAGGGATCGATTTCATTCAAGATTCGTTCCGTTCCACTGATTAAGTCATGGAACGAAACGGATAAATCGTGATGATTCGAAAAGGGAGAAATGAATGAATCCCATGGCGAAAGTTTCGATTTCTTCAATTCCTTTGTCTGTAGTTGCTGAAACGAGCGGCGAAGTTGCTCAAAATGTTTACTCACTTGATTCGCAAATCGTATACAATCCTCGGCATCATAATCTAGACGACCTAGCTTCATAAAGGCTAGTTCACGATAACTCTTAGCGTTTAATCGTTGTGACTGATGTTCCCGATTTTGAATAAGACTTCTCAAGCATTCAGTGATGTCAGCTTCTGTTGAGACATACGCTTTATAAATGAGCGTAAAAGCCTGTTTTCGGATGGATTCGTCAGCATCGTATAGGTCTCCATGAAGTTCCGCAATCGACTTAGAATGATCTGTCGGGTCAGTCAATTGACCGATTATTTGCAAATACTTCTGTATAAGTTGATCCTCTTCGATCAATAAATCAACATTCTCTTCATGATAAAGATTCATCCGATTTCGCATTAGGCGCGTCACGTGATCCTCATCCTTAATAGACTGTAATATAATTCGTGAAACATGTCTTTTCAGCTCATTGAGTGCAGGTTTTATCACGGTTTGAACATGATGTTGTCTTTGATTTGCTTCTTCACAATCGCTGTGTCGCTGTACGTCAATGTAACTCTTTGTGACGTATTCATCATATCTCCCGATCAATATCGAATGTTTCGATATGAAGCCATCTAACTGATTGGAATCAATTTTATGAAAAGTCGCAAGTACTTGGTTCGTCTCTTTTATCTCTTTATAGTCGATCAACACTGCACCTCGATTCTTCGTTAGCTTTCTATATTATAGATGAATTATAAAATTAAGTGCGACACCCAAACGTGAACACAAAAAAGCCCATGACGCTCTCCTCGTGTAGAATGAAGTCACCACAACACACATTCAAACGGAGGAAATCGCATGAGCTACACCCACCTTACCACAACGGAACGCGTGAAAATAGAGACCTATCTGGAGCTCGGGATGTCCATCCGGTCCATCGCGAGACGGCTCGGGCGACAGCCCTCGACCGTCTCGCGGGAGATCAGACGGAACCCCGACTACGTGGCTGAACGTGCCCAGAAACGCTACGAGAAGACGAAGACCAACTGCGGCGCCAAAACGAAACTCGATGACACGATGCGCCGGACGATCGTCGAGAAGCTGCGTGCGACCTGGTCCCCGGAACAGATCGTCGGCCGTCTCTACACAGAGAAAATTGCCTTCTCCACCATCTACCGATGGATCTACGCGGGACGGATCGACGTGCCCCTGACCGTGCTCCGCCAGAAGGGGAAACGTCAAAAGCCGACCGAGACGCGCGGGCGCATCAACATCGGACTCCCCATCTCGAAACGGCCGCCAGAGGTCAGGGGGCGCCGGACGTTCGGGCACTGGGAGCTCGACACCGTCGTCTCCGGACGAGGGAAATCGAAGGCGTGCGTCGCGACGTTCATCGAGCGGAAGAGCCGGTTCTATCTCTCCCTGCCGATCGCGGACCGCACCGCGGCCTCGATGGAGGGGGCGATCCATGCGGTGCACGGCGCCCTCCCGGACGGCACGTTCGAGACGGCGACGACGGACCGTGGCAAAGAGTTCAGCGGTCACGAGCGCATCCAGGCGTCGCTCAGCGTGCCGATGTATTTCGCCGACCCGTACGCATCGTGGCAACGGGGGAGCAACGAGAACGCCAACGGGCGGCCGAGAAAATACCTGACCGCACACGAGGCCTTCACCGTGGAAGTGTTGCGCTTAATTTGACAAACCGTCTATTAAATAAAACTAGGGAAGACAAAATACCGATTTTTAGGGTTCAGAACAATCGTATCTTCATGGTTCCCTTCTTTATCTTCCCACTGAATAGTCAATTCCACTTTTTCATCTTCACTTTTAAACATTGGTTCCCAAGTGTGAATGAAGATGGTGGAATTCTTTTCCCCCGTCAGGTGTTCGCTGGTATTCTCAAGCTCATGGATCAGCTCACCGTCTTTAGTGAGTTCAACCCCAACTAATGTAGCATCGTTTTCACCAAGCCAGTACACGTAACCTGTCCAGTCACCTTTTGGAGCATTCGACTCTCTATTATATTCTGCTTCCCATTGTTTAGAATTCCCGATCCATTTACGAGGTTGATTTATAGAAAAAATGATCCAGATTGCTAAGATCGAAACAATAGATAAAATAGTGTAGGTGATCTTTTTATAGTTCATATAGTCTCCTCAAATTATCAAAGTCCTTATAAGACTTTATTTAATTTTAATTACTCTAAAACTAAGGGAATCATTGCCTCGGTTTTTGAAGTCTTGGTTATAATAATTGGCTGTATTAGAAGAAATATATACAGTTCCATTAGCTTTTCTATTTACGACAACCGAGTGAAATCATCCATTTTTACTTTTAAATTGAATGACATCTCAACGTTTGCATTACTAATGATGGTGTTTTTGTTAGTACTAGTTGTGGCGCTCATGCCTTTCTTTGTCCAATACGAGTAGAAATCCGTCACTCTTACCCATGAGGTAGATGTCTTATCTCGCACATAGCAACTATTAGACCCTGTGCAATCCATGTAGTTGTCATTAAACCAATACGTGGTCGTTTCAAGCATACCATTTTTTACAGGCGATGGTTTTACTTCCGCTTTTCCACCAGCGTGAATCGCATGTGAAACAAAATTAGTACAGTTTAAATTATAACGTTTATAGTTGGGATTGGTTTTGGTTACATATTGCCTTGCATAATCAGCCACTTTAGTTCTGTTGTATGTAGCCATGATGGAGAACTGAGGAATTTTTAGCGCTTCCTGTTCTTCTAATTCTTGTTCAAATTCTTCATTGGCAATATCACGAAGCTTAATATCTTCCTTTAAATTTTCATTATCCTAAATCTCTTTGATTTTTCATTCATGCAGGAAAACTTTTGTTTTTATACGATGAATTGTTGTTTCCAATTTTTTCATAATGTGCTATCCTTTTAAAAATGATCTGACAAACGCGATGAAGAGAACAGTACATCAATGAATCTTTCGTAGAGAGCTCCGTTTGGTGAAAAGGAGTAAAGAACGTTGATCGAAACAAACCTCTGAGCAGCGCTATGGAACTCACCCCGAGGGATGTGGCGACGGGAACTCCCGTTATAGAGTTGAGGTATAGTCCGATTCATTCGGCAGTACCGAATAAGGTTCGTGCGGTGACGTGCGGACGAACAGGGGTGGCACCACGATGAGAATCTCGTCCCCAAGAATTCGTTCTTGGGGGTGGGATTTTTTTGCGTTCCGAAAGTGATCAAAAATAGAAGGAGTGATTGACTTGAATTCGTTTCGAAAAACCTCTACGTTACTGCTCGTTAGTGTCGGAATCTCAAACCTTGGTGCCTGGATATACTTCATTGCGCTCAACTTGATTATCTTAGAGATGACTAGATCCCCTTTCGCCGTCTCGATTCTCTATGTATTAGTCCCGCTCGCCTCGCTCGTCTCGAATCTTTGGTCAGGTAGCCTGATTGACCGGGTCGATACGAGACGACTGATGATGTTACTGGATGGTCTGCGTGCGTTCCTCGTATTCAGCTTAGGCTGGATTGATTCACTGTGGCTCATCTACGGGATCGTCTTTCTTCTCAATGTGATGAGCTCGTTATTCGAATCATCGAGTCTGGTCTACATGACGCAACTCGTACCTGCCTCGAACCGACAAAAGTTCAATGCGATGAAGAACTTTGTACAGTCATCCGGGTATATTCTAGGTCCGACGATTGCAGGACTGCTCTTTCTAGTCGGGAGCCCAACATTTGCGATTTTCGTGAATGCGTTCGCACTCATCGTCTCGGTCAGTATGTTGTCGCGCCTTCCGTCTCATCATCGAACAGAAGCGTCGATTGAACCATTCTCTGTAAGTTTCATTATCGAGGATTGGAAAATGGTCGTACGATTTGCATCAAATGCCAAATACGTGACGCTCATCTATGGATTGTTCTGTGTCATGACCATCTTCATGTCTGGGCTCGATTCCTTGGAGGCGTCATTCGCGACCCAAGTTCTTCACTTGTCTGAGAGCCGATATGGGTTTCTCGTCAGTATCGCTGGGATTGGGATCATCTTTGGATCACTCATCAATTCAAGATGGAGTCACCGCTTGTCCTTATCGTTTTGTATCGGATTCGGGGCGATCATGACACCAGTCGGCTATCTCCTATTCGCAAGTTCATCCTCGTTCACAATGGCTTCCATCGGATTTTTTGTCCTGACATTCGCGCTTGCCTTTGCAAATACAGGATTCTTATCATTCTATCAACACCATGTCCCGGTCGAAATCATGGGTAGGTTCTCTGGCGCTATCAATGTGGCAGAGTCGCTACTCGTCATCCTACTCACGTTTGGGATTGGACTCCTTGCCGAAATGATTGGGATTCGCCCGGTCTATCTCGCATTCTCGATTATCTTCTTTCTTGTTGGTTGTTACACCATACATGTCATGCGCGACCGTTCGAAACGGGAGTATTTCAATCACAATCAAATCGAAGAAGTGTCTTAAGTCATGAGCCGGTCGTTTTTATGCGACCGGCTTGTTCGATTCGATGAATCGCTTCGATGATTGTGTCTGGTCGTTGTAAATGAATTTGGTGTCCTGCCTTTTCTGCGATGATGAGTTCCGATTGATTTGATAATCTCAACTGTTGATGGATCAGATCATGCCACGTCTCTTCTAGCAAGCGAATTTCAGCCTCAGGTAACCCTCCATTTATCCCTTCTTCAATCATCGCTTCAGAATCTCGACCGATGACAATTAACGGGATTGATGAAAAGGTACCCATTTGTTTGATGATTGAGGCATCGTCATGCCAAAACGATTCTTCTTCCAACATCGTTTTATACAACTGAGGAGATTGATAAAAACGCTTGAGACGTGCGAGTACATCTGATGATAAGCCTTGTTGTTCGAGTGAAAGTTCTGGCTGATGGAGTCGCTCTAATTCTTCTTTCGATAGATTTGAATAAGAACGACACATCGTCCGCCAATCTTCATCTGAATACTGACCATCCATTATAGGCGTTTCTAACTCATCTAATATTGAAAGGTTATGGGAAGTGGAATCAACGAGTACGACTCCTACTACTCTATCCAAAATAAGTTTGGCCATGTGTTGCGCGCACAGACCTCCGTAAGAATGACCGACTAATATGATTGGTTGTTTTAGCTGAAGGGCATCCAACAATTCTGTACATTCAAGAAGATGAGATGACGTTCGACTCGAGCGCATATTTATCTCGCTCTCACCATAACCTGAGCGATGATAAAGCAATACTTGATACGACTCGCTTAATTGTTCAGAAAGAGAAACCCACTCTTCGAATGAACCTCCCATTCCTGTCATCACAACGATGAGGCGTTCCCCGGAACCGAATAATCGATATTCCATGTGATATCCATTGACTTCAATCACTCTATTCATACACTCCACCGTTTAATCAGCTCAAGATCCTCTTGAAATGCAAGTTCCAATCGCTCCAATTCATGAATCGACCACCAATTGACTTTATCGATGTCCGAGTCGATAGTTGCGGTCGCCAACCGCTCCTTACACGTTGCCAAGAAATAATGTGTCTCGACCTGAAAGTTTGATATGATGGCTCGTTTGATATGTAGTCGTTTATCAACAGAAGTGCGATAGCCCGTCTCTTCTAACACTTCGCGCCGACAACACTGTTCCGGAGTTTCTCCGTCTTCTAGACCACCTGATGGCAAACTCCATTGTTGTATGTCACGATTCTTTACGAGTAGGACTTCCTGCTCTTCGTTGATGCATAAAGCAGCTGATCCAATCCATTGTTCCATAGTCTTATTACTCCTTTTTCAATTTTCTGCTTGCAGGTGACGTTACGTCACCCGATATGATGGGTCTACAACTACATAAGGAGGAAATACGATGTTGAATCAAATGCAAAAGAAAACAACTCCCATTTGGACATGGAATCAGTTCGCAATTACGATGGTTCTTCTATTCGGAGTGACGCCCCTACTTATCGAGCGACAATTACACAACTTTCTAGAACAGTCATGGGGAAACACCCTCTATTCAGGAACAAGTATCGGCCTGTTATTAGCCATAATATTTATGACTGTCCTCTATCTCGTCGCAATACGTCCTCAAACCCTATCGCTGGAAACGTTAGGACTTCGCCGTTTTCCATTGAAAGATTCGGGCATCATCTTTCTATGGACAATTGTGCTAATTGTACTCAGTATTATCATCGTCATAGTCCAATCATATTTCGGTATCGGTACGTCGAATACAAAAACAGAGAGTTTACAAAGTGACTTGTCGATTATCTCCATACTGATTGCGTTTGGATCGGCGGCTATCGTTTCACCGATCTATGAAGAAATCTTTTATCGTGGGTTCTTGTACCGCTTCTTTCAAGAACGGTTTGGGGTTGGGATCGGGATGATCGTAAGTGCTGGAATATTCACTCTCGCTCATTTACCGACGACAAACACGTTACTCGTCAATTTTGTATCGGGACTAGTGTTCGCTTGGGTATATGAACGGACTAACTCTATCTATTCCAGCATGCTCATCCATGGCACCTTTAATGGGCTAGCCGTTCTATTGACTGCATTGGCATGAGGGAATCAGTCTGCTATTTCTTGATATAGTGAATCAATATAGGCAAGAATCGATGCATCGATTGGATACAGTCCTAATTCATTCGATGCATCAGTTGATTTTCGAATCATCCAAAATGATTCAATCAATTGTTGATCTTGTCCAAATGTCTCGTCTGTTAACCATGTCAAATCTTCTTTAAGAATTTGAGCTTCTTTTGAGGAAGGGGCGACCCCACGTTCCAATAAAATTTCAATTCTCCGAATCAAGTTGATCCACTTTTTCGTATCATGCTCACCGTCTTCTAATTTAGGTAAACTTGCTTTCAATGAATCAGACTCTTCTTCCGTAAAATAGTCCGTCCATTGTCCCCGGTCATTTGATTTAGCTTGAATAGTTTGTAGTTTCGTCCAATCGATTTTTTCATTTTCAAGCTTCATGGATTGAAGGAGTGTGACCGTATGGTTCTGCGCCTGCTTCAATTCCTCTATCTTTCCTTCTAACGAGGACAGATGTGCGGACAAGATGCTTGTAAGTGATTGCTCATCTAAGATTCTCCGAATCTCATCAAGCGGCACGGCCATCGATTTTAAAAGCATGATTTTTTGAAGGCGAAACATTTCGTCGTCACTATAAAATCGTTTCTGTACATCGTTCGTATACGAGGGGGTGACCAAATTGATTTGGTCATAGTATCGAAGCGTACGCACAGACACGTTCAGTTTTCTCGCGACCTCTCCCGTTGAATAGTGTCTGGTCAATTTTTGACCCTCCTAACTACATATGACGTGTATGTATGAATATCTTTTGAACTGATGAATCCCTTCATCCTAATCTGAAAATGAAATTCGTGGTACATCCCCATCCATTCACTAATCATTTCTCGAGTGAACATCTACGTCATCCTTTCGTGTCCCAATCAATCGATAGTCGTCTTGATTCTGAATGGCATCGTGAACACCTTTCACAATCTCGTCGTGTGTCAACCAACGGACAGATGCCAACTCATGCATTTCACCTAATTGGACTTGCCGATACAGCTGTTGTTCATTGAGACATAGACACGCCTTCTCATATTCCGGATTCGCCCGGCTACCTAAAATATGTATCACCTCTGCAGTTTCCGAATGATTCAAAATGAGTTGCATCGCTTTCCCTGAGCCTCGGTGCACCCACGCGATGACTCGATCAAATGGACCGTTTTTTGCACTGCTCGCTGTAGTGCGTTTGAAAGTAGTTCCTCATCGCAATAATCAACAATCAGCGGATGACACGTTTCAGGATTTCTTTGTACGACGCTCGCCATTTTTTCTTTATTTCGCCCAATGACCGTGACATTATGTTCGATTGCCAAATAAGATGCGAGTCCTGCCAACATCCCCGTCCCTCCGACGAGCAATATATGTTTTCGATTCATGCTACCACCTCTTTTCCATTATATACCAATCATTCGTACTTCTTTTTCTAAAGAAGTGTTCGCAAACATTCACGTCTTTTCAAAAATAAACCTTTCATAATCGAGTGAATCACTTATAATGAATCAAGTGTTCAAATCGGTTTGAACAATCACTATTTCGGAAAATGGATAATAGTGTTATCATTGCAATTTATTTCTTTTAAGAGGAGGATATCTATGAGACATTGGACAACAATGTCCATACAACTAATCGCACTCATCGTTGTATCGTTGGCATGTAGTATTCTATTTTCCTCTCTGCTGATCATGAATCATCTACCTGTTTGGTGGATGATCTGTATTCCGATTCTTTATCTTTCAACGTTGCTCATTTATCGCGGGTCTGGTGTACTCATTCTGTTAGGATTCGCTGCTTACTTTTTAATCACGATGCCTGTGTATAAGACTGCCGCTACTGCGCAACTATACATTTTATTACTATTAGCGATTTTGACGGGGTTGTCTTACTGGCTCCAAGTCAAGCTGTTTCATGCCCAGTTTGCACTAAAGGTTGCGGAAGCGAGAGTCAGTCAGTTGATTGCGGTCGACCCAGAGACTGGTTTTGATAACCGAGATCGGTTTTTGATGGATATAGAGGCTGAACGGAATCGGTTGATTCGCCACGGGGAAACGTTTGTGGTGTCATTCATCACATTACCGATTCTTGATGATTTTGAAAAACGGTATGGTTCATCCGAGTATGAATGGTTCTTGAACTACTTTAGTGATGAACTTCACGAAGCGACTCGACGAACAGACAAGAAATATCGAGTTGCGCAAGACACATTCGCTATGATTTTCCCTCAAACGTCAATCGAAAATGCACAAATTGTACATGAACGAATCAGACCACTACTCCTAGAGTATTCACGTCAGAGCGGAGATTCGCTCACAGTTGAATGCTCAGACAAATCGTTTGAAGTGAACTTAGAGAACGCATCCATTCGATTAGAGGAAATTCATCGGTATATAGAATCTAAAGACTAAAAAATGAGTTCATTCGTGAACTCATTTTTTGATGGAGTGAATATGAAATTCGTGTTTCTCATCCATTTCGACGATATATTGTTGATCAAGTACCATCTGAATCGGGCTCGGAATCGACAGTTTTGGTGAGAAGAGCCATACACGCCCTCGAGGTACGAGGAGAATGTAAGTATTGTGATTTGGAGGACCTATGAAGTTCAAATGACGAGGGTCAATTGAGTTTCCATCTCTCCGTCTTACTCCAATTGTTTCAAGCTCCTGTGCGACGAGAGACGGGTCTTCTACCGTCAAACTCATCTCGCCGATTCCAAGAAACTCATTTGACGAAAAAGATTCGATGTTACTTTCCGGATTAATCGAATGTCGAGCAATCAACTCGATGACATTCTCGTCCGCGTCGTAAAAATAAAGCGATGATGCATCGATCCCTTCGAAATAGATTTCATCCTCCCCTTCCTCGGTCAAAAGCGGGACACGTGACATGATCCATTCCTTCGCTTCTTTGAACCGGTTAGCCTGAATATTGATCGCGAAATGGTATTGTCGCTCTTGCTCCGTTACAGCCTCTTGAAATATCAAGGTATCTTCTCCTAATTCGATTTGAAATCGGGTCGAATCTTCGTCACCGACGGATAGTCCAAGCTTCGCCACATAAAAACGTTTCATTTCGTCGAGCCGGTTCGTATAGAGCGTGGCTTCTGTGATTCTCATAATGTCATCCTTATATCTTCTGATTAAAATTTAAAATACAGTATGTGAAATAGAAAAGTATCGCTATAGATAATTCATTTTTATTTTAGAGATGGTACCGTTTATTAGACGAATGTAGTAACTCTTGAATCAGTCTCTAACACTCGCGTCCGCGTATCATTTTTAGATAAAAACACTTCTTCCCCATTTTCATCAAAGCAGTATGCGATCGGAAGCGAGATTCCACAATTTCGATACGATCCATCTGCGTGACTCGTTCCGATAATCATCGCTTTTCGTTCCATCGCAATTTTTCTCGCTTCTTCCGTCCACTCCGTGAATTGTTCCTCACTAAACATCCCGACCCCGATTGGATTGAATATGATCGTCAGATGCTCATGACCCTTCAATCCTTCAACCCCCATAAAAATCTCCCTGCACAGTAAATATCCGTATTCTTCTGCTCCATCTGTGGCACTTGATGGCATGAACAAGAGCTCATTCTCTGGTGTTTTCCGTCGCGTTAACAACGTGTCACCTTGCTTGTTTATGATGAGGACCCGATCTTTATTCGTGTCATCTCGATACCCTAAAACAATCGTTGTGTTGAATTGGATCGCTAAATCACTCAGCTCATCCAATTCTCTATATGTACAATACCCCTCTGGATAGAGAATCAAGTCCACCGTATGGTTTGATTCAATCTCTCCCTTCAGTTGCTCGAGATTTCGCTCTATCTTCGGTTGCCCAATCAATATATTCATGACTATTCGCCCGCTCTCATGATTTGTCTAGTTGGTGAATCCATTCATATGTAAGTGAGGTTGTCGACCAAACCCCACGATAAAGCAAGAATTTGATACTTCTCTTTATACTATCATTTAATTTATTCTGCATTAATGCTCACCATCACATTTCCAACCTTTTTCCCTTGGTCCACATATCGGTGCGCTTCGACAATCTTATCGAGTGGATATACCGTATCAATGACGGGTTGCAATGCTCCTGACTCAAACAATTCGTTCAAAAATATCAAATCCTCTTTACGTTCACTGGCTGGTCCTTGCCCCGCGACAGAACTGAAGGCCCCGTTATCGCTCACATGGGCTTTCGCTAATCGTTTATCGATTTTCCCTGAGGCATCAAAGACCACATCATACGTATTTAATTCAAGATCGTACCCCTCTTTCGTGTAATCGACGACCACATCAGCCCCAAGTCGCTTCACAAGTTCAACGTTTCGCTCGTGGCAAACTGCTGTGACATGCACGCCGTAATGCTTCGCAATCTGTACGGCAGTCGAACCGACAGCACCCGCTCCACCATAAATGAGAACGTTCGTCGCTCGCTCGATACGTGCCTTCCGTAAAAAATGTAATGCAGTCGTCCCACCAAATGGTAGCGCCGCTGCCTCGATAAAGCTGGCATGCGCGGGCATCTGAAACACACATTTCGATTCGTTCACACATGCAAACTCCGCATAACCACCAAAACGCATCCCAGTGAGGGCATAGACGTTGTCTCCGACCTGAAAGTTTTTCACACTGTTTCCTGTTTCTACGACGGTACCTGCCAACACGACACCGAGAATCGGTTGACGTGGCGCCTTAAACCCAACAACTAATCGCATCGGTAGTTTTCCTAATGCTGGAACGTCTAGTGCGCGGAGGCGTCGGTCTCCCGAGTGGACGGCCGATGCATGGACTTGAATCAGTAACTCATTGCTTTTCGGCTTCGGTTGATGCACTTCTTGAATGACGAGTACTTCCGGTGGCCCATACGTGGTACAAATCGCAGCTTTCATATCGATTCACTCCATTCATGAATTGTCACCTCAATCTGTTATACACGTTCCCTCAAACAAGACCGTTCAGTCCATTCGACATAGAAAAACCGGATCATATCATACGATATCATCCGGTTCCTTCCCTAATGACACAGTCGAATCAACAAGGGTGAACGGATTCGAAAGGGAAGCAGCTGCCGCTTCCGATTGTGCTAGACTTGCCTCGGTCACCACCGGTTCTTGACGTCTGAGCTTAAATGCTCGCTCGAGACGGCTCGTCAACAAGTTAAAGATAAAGATGAGCGCAGCAAGTGACATGGCCGGAACGAGAAACAAGTGATTCGTCATCCACGTCATTGCGGTGAACTGTCTGAAATAATACCCGAACATCGAAGACCATTCATAGACGGTCGGTATGATCCCTTCATGTAACATAACCGTTCCTCCGAAGAAAATCCCAAACAGCGAGAGATGAATAAGTAACATGAGCGTTTGGACAAACTGTTGCATGAAGACGATCACGAGGGTTGGAACGAGATGCGGAAATAGATGCAATCTCACACGGTGCCAGACACTGCCACCAAGCGTCTGAGCCACGATCATGAACTCTTGTTGAAGCAATTGTCGAATCTCTGTGATCAGGTATAACGTGACGGCAGGCAATCCGAGAACGACTAAGACGATTAGTTCAATCTTTACTCGATCAAATAATGGAGGCACTTGTGTCGAATCAAAAAAGGTCAGTGTTCCTACTAACATCATCAATGCGATCAATGAAATCGGCAGAATCAAAAAGCCGTCCAATAACGTTTTAAAGAATTGATTTAAGCGAGCTCCCCTGAAAGCAAGAGGGATGCCAATCAATAGACCGATGACCATCCGTCCGAATGCGACGAGCGCACAGATGCCAACGGTCCACTTAAATCCTTCCACGAGCATTTGGAATAAATCATATCCAGCATTGTCCGTTCCGAGCCATTGATATTTTGACGGTTCTAATGGTGGTATTCCAATGAGTCTCCCTTCATCAGAGTAGAGCATGAGGGTTTGATCAACATTCCCATCACGAAACACGGTATTTCCAAAACTCATCAACAATAGCCCCGCTACGATAACAAAGCAGAAGATGAAAATCGGGTCACGTATTAATACTCGGCGCATCAAATCCCTCCTTTCCATGCATTCGGAATAATCCATTCAATCAGTAAATCCAACAGAAAAATCGGGATATAGATGACGAATAAGATAACCAGTAATATCTCCATCTGCGGGTTGTAGACGGCGAATCGAAATAACCCTTGAACGTTAAATAAGTATTCGACAATCAAAAGTGTCGATAAGATGGTAATGATGTTCGAACGGAAAAAGAGGTAAAACCGATAGATGATATTCGGTAATAAGTGTTTCCAAAACAGTCCACTCGGTCGAATCCCTTTCGCTTGCGCGAGTTCGAGATACGGAATGGCTTCTTGTTCATGAATATGAATCGTCAACCATTTGATAAAGAAGAATAATGTCGTCAGCGTCAATGTGACGATTGGGAGAAACCGTATATATTCTGCGAATCCTCCGGCAACTTCAATGCGATCGAACCCTGTCGACTTATGGATTGTAATCGCAAGAAATTGAGAAAAAATTAACCAGAACAAATCTGGTACCATCTCGAGCGTCTGACTCGTTTGGTGTAAAACGGTACGAACGCGTCTCCCGCTCCGATAGTAGAGGTACGCATACATTAATCCTAGCGAGGTCGATACCGCGAGTGCCGTGGTAAAAATGATGACCGACTCTTTGACGAGCGGTCCAAGTGCCGGCAAGAGTGGCAAGTAACGTTGCGCGGTGATGTTGTAATATGTAATGTCCTCTAATTTCTGTAATTGATCCATCTGTTGTTGAATCCCATTCCAATAATTCGTCAGACTAAAATCCGTCTGAACGACGAGCGATGGTAGCGCACTGATTGCAATCAAGATGAAAAATGCGACAATCAGATGAACTGATTTTCGAGCAATATACGTCATAGTTCGATCTCCTTTTGAATGCCAATCTCTCAATCAAAAGTGTGAAAGGATGTTCGTTTGATTGTTCATTTTCTAAAGGGAATAATATCCAAAGACACTTTCCACTGATTCTAGCATATTTATTATGCAAATAGAAACAATTTTCTGAAATTTATCTGGGTTAATTTGTATGATACAATGTATAGATAGAAATATTTAGGGGGTTATAGGATGTGGATTATTTTTGGATTGGCGGCGATTGGGGCGACGCTCATCAATTTGACCGTATTTATGATGGAGAAGGACTATAAGCTGCCGATGGCGATTGCCCTATCATTAGTTGCTCTCACGTTATGCGCCGAGTATAGCTTGCTCAACATGTGGGTCGAAGCAAAAGACTGGGCTGCCATAATGGATGTCGTACCCGGTATGTCTCGTGCGTTATGGTTTTTGACGATTGCGGCAATCTTTATGAATATCCTTCCGATCTTTTTAGAGAGAAAACGAAACAAGATGAAGGAATCGAAATGATAAATAGTACGTTTGCCAAGTTCCACTCATTTGGTGCATGACAATGAATCATAAACTTATTGCGATTCTCTCCAACCCTTTTGGTATATTCATTTTTGCCTTGATTTCACTGTCTTTTATATGGCAGACAGTATCCCGTTATTTGTCGTCTCAGTATCTTTTCTTCGGAACCAATTTGGTCGGTGGACTTGCATTTATCGTCATGATGTTACTTTTATGGCGTACATATAAGAAAAGGACAGAAAAACGTGTTCGAAGCTATGCATTTAGCTTTGAACACGTTTTGTTTTTGAGTTTCACGCAATCAATCATCTGAATGAGTTGAGTACAATAACTCACCGTCAAGTGAGCGCAACTCATAATCGATTCCTGATTGCATCTGCTTTGTCATTATTGCGCGACACGTAAACACATATCCTGGACCATATGCAACGTCCGGAATTTCCTTGAAGCCGTATGACCGCTCTCCGAACCATAGCGTCACGTTCGATGAACCCTTCGATCATCGGTCATCGACGACATAACATTCTCCCGTCTCGACGATGTGATTCGTCGTCATGCGGTCGTACGTTTCCATGCCTGCCATTCCAAGTACAACCACTGATGCAAAGATCGCGATAGCAGCTTGACCTAATTTCACACGATTGCGTGTCTTCCGCCAATCCGTCCAATAGATGACAAGAGATCCTAGACACAATAATCCAATCAACCAAGTAAGTACAATTTCCAACAACCGAATCACCTCGTTTTACAATACGACTTTCTTCAAAAAAGGATTCGTGTCCCCTCACAAAAAAACTCGACACATGTCGAGTTTAAGGTAATTCATACTCCAATTTTCGCTTTTGCCAAGCGACAAGGAGGATACTGATGATGACGAGTAGGAACCAGGACGACAGTTTTCCTAAATCAACGATGGCCCAACCGTTCAATTGGTCCGGATACGCCCAGCCGTTGTAGAACGTGACAATATTTTCAGCAAGCCAGATAAAGCAGGCAATCAAGAAGAATGACA
The DNA here is from genome assembly GCF_018617125.1 of Exiguobacterium sp. s181. Classification (GTDB taxonomy): domain Bacteria; phylum Bacillota; class Bacilli; order Exiguobacteriales; family Exiguobacteriaceae; genus Exiguobacterium; species Exiguobacterium profundum. The sequence continues at coordinate 811,955 of NZ_JACSJM010000002.1, read as the reverse complement.
GGACGACCGGCATCTCAAATCGTCGATCGTCGAGTTTATACGAGACAACCGAGCGACCGAACGCCAAAAAGATGAATGCGATCAACAGCCACCGTAGGTCTAACCAAACATGGTGCCAAAAAAAGTTGAAGTAAATGGCGATGCCAAGTCCGAAGGCGATGATTGGGTGCGACATCTTCGTAAATCGTAAATCGAGACGACGCCATGCCTGGACGACGTAACTACCAACGCTCGCATACATAAATCCGGCATAGAGCGGGACGCCCCACACTTTTGTGAACGCCTCATCCGGATAACTCCATGACCCCATCTGCACCTTGAATAATTCAAGTCCAAGACCGATGACATGGAACCAGCTGATGACCTTCACTTCTTCCATCGTCTCGAGCCCCGTCTTCACAAGGACGACTTGAACGAACAAACACCAGATGAGTAAAACGTCATATCGTGGGAGTGGTAACTCTACAAACTTTGTGACGGCAAGCGCTCCGAAGATGGCGACCGGAAAGATACAACTAAGTGCCTGTTCGTAAGCGAAGATAAAGAGATAACGTATACGTCCCATCCGTTGTCCTACCTTTCGATGTATTCATATAAAAATGAGGATTCGCCATCATAAAACCGCGGGTCAAAGACGCCGAGCCGTTCTTCGTTTGCTACGATGACGACGAACGGCGACCATTTGGTCAATGTGCGCGCCTCATGATTCGCTTCAAACAATGGTTCAAGACTCGCCTTTTCGGCACTCGTCAATTCGTATTGCAAGGTCGCTTCTTGATATATCGAATCTTGAAAGAGCGATACGTCCTCGTCAGTCTTCGTAATGACCGTGAACTGAGTCGGGATAAATGAAGCCGAGAGCGCCACTTCGTCATATTCCTTTGAATAAGACTGATATAAATAGGCGCCCTGCGCACTTTGAAGCGCGACATAAAGAACGAGGGCAGCCCACGCATACCGATACGTCTTATAACGGACTTCTTGTTTACGTGCGACGAGCCAGGCGACCAAGAAGATTCCCCAATAGACAAAATCGACAATCGGGATCACACCGAATGTGATTCTCACGTCCGAGATCGGTTCGAAATACCCTGTCCCCCATGCATTGAACAAATCGGATGTATTGTGTACGAAGACAGACAATAATGCCCACCAAAAATAGCGGATGTCCGTCACTCGAAAGAGAAGGCGAACCAGTATGTAGATGAGCAGTGCAAAGAGCGGAACGAGGAAGATCGAGTGAGTGATGCCGCAATGCCACATCTGATACATGCCTTCCGTGTCCCATAGCCGTGAAATTACATCACTGTCAGGGATTTGGCTCCCGACGAGTGTCGTGACGAATAAGGCTCGTTTTTCATGTTGTTGTAAATCACGCTTATCGGCTGCACCATATAACGTCAAACCGAATAACGTATGTGTAATCGTATCCACGTTCTACCTCCATAGCGAAAGAGACATCTCCCAATCCTGGACGATGTCTCTTCCTATTAGTTCTCTTTATCCATTTTCATGGCGCGTCTTGCGACGATCGTTACGAAAATGACAGCGACAATCGGAATGATCAATGGCATCCAATTCAACATCCGCCTGTCCCCCTTCATCTAGTGTCGCAAGCAGTATAGCACATCTGCTTACTCGATGGCGGAATGAATGCTTGTATGTTCATAAGTAATTGCCATCTTCTCAATCGTTGCTTTCATATGATCACGAAGCGTGAGTGGTTCAACCACTTCTACTTGTGAACCCAAAGATAGCAACCAGTAAATAAATCCGTCAGAAACGGCCGCATCGAAGCGGATGAGGAATCGTTCTCCATGTTCAGAAACAGAAACGTCTTCCCCTAACTTGTCAAAGATGACCGGGAGAACGCGTTCGTCGACGGACAAAACGATTTGTTCATCAGATCCGTTATACATATTGAATGATTTTTGATAGTAATCATCAGGTAAATGATGCTTCGGACGAATGGTGCCATCTTCCACAATCTCCGAATTGACGATGCGGTCAACCCGGTAGTTCCGCACCTCTCCGATTGATTCGTCGATCCCAATCAAGTAGTACTGCTCGTGATTCCAATGCAAATCGATGGGATTAACGACGTATCGCTCTCCGTCACGGCGGAGCGGGAACGTTCGTTTCGTCACATCAAATCCGACGACGTCTGTATATTGGAACGAGATAGCTTTTCGTTCATGAATGGCCCGTTGGATACGATCGATATGGTAAGGAATGTGTCCGTGTTTTTTCTTCGGCGTCTTGATGATCGATTGTAGCGTCTTCGCTTCAGGGATACTCGTCAGCATTTGAAGTTTCTCTACAATTTCCTCGGTCACGTCTTCCGAGATAAATTTCGCTGCGACAATCGCATCGACCATCATCCGGAGTTCATGAATCTCAAATAAGCGGGCCGAATGCCAATACTTTTTAGCGAGACCATTCTTCTCCAATTCATCCTGCACTTCAAACCCCGAATTATTCAGTGCCTGGATATCGTCTTTCACCGATTTTTTTGCTAACTTAGAAGTATCTCCTATCGTTGACAAGTACTCGAGCAAATCTTCTAGTGTCTTTGGATTCGCTTCGTCCGTGTAACGTTCGAAGAAACGTCGAACTTCAAGTAACCGCTCTCGGTTATTCACGGTTCTATCCCCTTTCGTTTCTCTATCTAAATTATGTATAAACAGACATTATCATTTTATTTCCACGAAATAAAGGTATTTTCCATTACAAAACGTTTAAGGAGGCGCCATCTAAGTTGAAATATTATGCACACGTCGACGGCTCAAAAATCGAATATATAGACCGCGGTCACGGTCCCGTCATCGTACTGATCCATGGGACCCAATCCTCGAGTCTAGAACCATACCATGTGGACCAACTCGTTTTATCCGGTTTCCGGGTCATTGTCCCATCTAGACCCGGATATGGAGAAACACCATACTCTTTTTCAGCATCTCCTCAATTGTTTGCATCCCGACTCTCTCACTTGATGCAAATGCTAGATATTGATCGATATCATGTCTATGGCATCTCTGCCGGAGGACCGACCGCGATTGAGCTCGCTTCACAGAATCAGTGTGTCCTTAGTTTGACCCTCGCTGCCGCCGTGACGAGTGTCGTTGATTTCCCGTATCGGGACACGGTCAGCCGAAATGTCGTCCAACCCGCATTTATCGCACTTCAATACATCATGAAACAGTTTATTGCTCGTGCCATTCATAAACATCCATTCGAAGCGACGGCCCGTATGATTCAATCGACAAGCGTGTTGGCACTCGAGACGATTCGAGAAGAGGTGTCTCCTTATGATATTTTCCTCCTGAAACGCGTCGCGAATCAGATGGCGTTTGGACTTGGCGCACAGTTCGATTTGAAACAACGTGTCTCAAGTGAGGTGTTACTCGGTGTGTCGTGCCCAACCTATATCATTCACTCGAAAAACGACAAAGCAGTTCCTGTTCGACATGCCCATTACGCGAAGCGCTTGATCCCACATGCGCAGCTTACGATTCTGAACAGTCCCGGTCACTTGATTTGGGTCGGACGGCAAGCAAGAAAATCAGAGCGACAAATCGAACGGTTTATCCGATTCAACTCGTAAGCATCTCAAAAAGAGGTGCTTTTTTACTTATCTAACCCGAGGGCATCAATCAATTGATTCGTCGAATGTTCCGGTAGTCGCCAGACAACGTCTGTTCGTTCAAATTCTGTGATCACACTTGGATGGTCGGGTTGTCCGAGCCACAGCTGATATCGTTCATGCTCGCCACCTTTAAATTGCAGCAAGAGATCAAAATCGGGTACCACTTCAATTTCGACGTCTTCGATTTCTTCTGAACTACGTAGCATTTCCGCGAACACCCGCACCTGGCTCAATTCATGAAACTTTAACTTCACTTCTGGATTCATTATTCCACGCACCGTCGACTCCGCCACCATCACGCATTCAACTTCTTCATTCTCAATTTCTCCAATCGGATCTCCAAATGGTGCGGTAATCGTTCGAATCGCATCAACCCACTTCATCATTTTATTCATTCTCTCACCTCTCTCTTCTCTTCATCTATACGTAGATCCAATCGAAACGGTTTCAACATTTGGAAAAATTAAAAAGCCGAGCAAACGCTCAGCTTTTACATTCATTCATATTTCCAACCGACTAAACTTGCCTCGTCTCCGACGTAGCGGACTCGTTTCTCACCATCACTTGGGAAGACGCGAAGGGTTGCCACAGCGTCACCGTCATTGACGAAACATTCGACACTCGACGAGTCGACATACAGATGAAGGGACGTGACCTCAATCACTTTTGTCCGGGTCGTCCCAAACTCCGTCGCGAACGGTTCACCCGCGTTTGTCCGATCGATGGTCAATTCGTTTGTATCTTTCTCGTACCGAATCACGAGCGACTCATCTTCTGTCTTCAATAGTTCAAGTTTGAAGTCTTCTCCAGCTGTCGACAGTTCCAATTCAAAATGTTCGGGTGAGATCACGTCAAGCCGTGTCCCTGATTCGTTTACGAACTGATTAGATCGGAGTTGCTTCATTTCAGAGATTGGTCGTTGTTTTAATACGCCATCTTCAAGCGAGAGTTCTCGAGGGAGCGTCAACGCATGGGCCCAACCGTAGCGGTCTGTCGGATATTCGATCTCCGGTAGGCCCATCCAACCGACTAGAATGCGACGACCGTCATGCTCCGTCGATTGCGGGGCGTAAAAGTCGAAACCGAAGTCGAGCTCTTCAAACGACTCGTGCGTGAAGACGAGCGTCTCTAAATCAAGAGTGCCTGTGACGTATCCAGATTGATAGATGTTGTGATAGCGATGACCTTCAGGCTCAATCCCTTGCGGAGAAAAAATGAGGACATGCCTTCCATTCAGTTCAAACACGTCAGGACATTCCCACATGTAACCGAACTGCTCGAGCTCCGTCTTCACTTCACCTAAAAACGTCCAATCATTCAAGTCGGTCGAACGATATAAGACGACACATCCTGTCTCATCCGTTCGCTGTGCACCGACAATCGCATAATATGATCCATCTTCTTCCCATACTTTCGGATCGCGGAAATGTTCCGTGTAACCGGCCGGAATATCCGGAATGGCCACGTTGCGCCGCTCGATCATCCCGTCACGTAAGACACCGATAATTTGCGAGGCGTGACGCGTCCAATCGTCCGTACGATGATTCCCGGTATACATGACGTGAAGGGTGTCGTTTACGACGAACCCACTTCCAGAATAGGCACCGTGGGAATCCTCCTTCGTTTCAGGGACTAACGCCACCCCGCGGTCGGTCCAATGGACGAGATTTTTCGAACTGACATGATACCAATGTTTGAGACCGTGAACTGGCCCGAGCGGGAACCATTGATAGAATAGATGGTACTCTCCATCGTAATATGCGAAGCCGTTCGGGTCATTGAGGAGGCCCGTCGGCGGCTGGATGTGGTACCCAAACCGCCACGGGGATGCGGCCGTCTTTGCACGGAGCACCTCCATTTCGAGGGCGCTCACGTCACGGAGTGAACGATAACGTTCGGCCTTCGTCCAATTCATAGTGTCACTTCCTTTTTCGTTACGCGGCTTGTTTGACCGCTTCTTTTTTTGCTTGTCGTTTCGCAAGGATGAATGTCAATCCGAATGTCACGGCGAATGCGATCGCCATACCAATGATATACGAGATGATCGAACCCGGTGCGATTGAAATAATACCTGGTAATCCGGCAGCACCGAGCGCTACTGCCAATACGTCGTTTCCAACGATGAATGCAGACGCAACGGCTGAACCAACGATGGCTGCGATGAATGGATAACGAAGTTTTAAGTTGACCCCGAACATGGCAGGCTCTGTGATTCCAAGTAATGCAGAGATTCCTGATGCTGAGGCGACACCTTTCATCTTCTTATCAGCAGTCAAGAAGAAGACGGCAAGGGTAGCAGCCCCTTGTGCAACGTTTGACATCGCAGCAATCGGGAAGATGAACGATCCCCCTGTTTCAGCGATATCGGCGAGAAGTTGTGTCTCAATTGCGATGAAGCTATGGTGCATCCCCGTGATAACGATTGGAGCGTAGAGAAGACCCATGATCAAGCCACCGACGAACCCGAGTGAATCGTACGTCCATACCAACCCATCAATGATCAAGTTCCCTGCTTCACGAGTGATCGGTCCGACGAAAGCGAACGTGATGAACGCTGTGAAGAGGAGTGAGAGCAATGGCGTAAGCAAGATATCTAGTGACGCCGGCATAAACTTCCGAATGTTAATTTCAAGCTTCGATAAAATATACGTCGAGACGAGGACTGGTAAGACTTGTCCTTGGTATCCTAACTTCTCAATCTCGAGTCCGAAAATGTTCCAAACCGGAATCTCTTCAACACTTGCCTGAGCGTATGCATTGATCAAGTCCGGGTGGACCATGATCATCCCGAGCGCTGCACCTAGGTACGGGTTACCACCGAACCGTTTGGCTGCGGAGAACCCTATGAGTACAGGAAGGAAGACGAAGGCGGCGTTTGCGAACGTATTGATCATCGCTGCGAGGTCGGCCATGCCTGGATACTGGTCAATCAACGAACGTCCATCAAAGAACAAATCCGGTGCCGTCAATAAGTTGTTGATTCCCATCAAGAGACCGCCGGCGACGATGGCCGGGATGATTGGAACGAAGATATCCGATAACATTTTGACGAACTGTTGGAGCGGGTTCATTTTTTTCGCTCCGGCTGACTTCACGTCTGTCGTCGACATGTCTCCAAGGCCAGTCAATTGTGAAAATTCCGCATAGACCTTGTTGACCGTACCTTGTCCGATGATGATTTGATATTGTCCGCCTGTAGAGAATGTTCCCTTAACCACATCAAGTTGTTCGAGTGCTTTCTCATCGACCTTTGACTCATCGTTCAATACGAGTCGAAGGCGAGTCGCACAGTGCGCGGCTGCAGCAACGTTTTCTTTCCCACCAATCGCCTCTAGGATCGATGCTGCTTCTTTTTTGTAATCCATCTTCATTTCCCTCCTAACGTTTCATTCACAAGTTGTCGTGATGGAATTGCTGGAATGGCGCCATAAGCTGTACATGTCAATGCACCCGTTACGTTCGCATATTCAATGTCGGAACGTAAGCGCTCCGGGTCAAACCCGAGTGTTGCCAACCGATATAAGTAAGCTCCGACGAACGCATCTCCCGCTCCCGTCGAATCGATACTGTCGATTGAGATTGAAGGAACGATTTCATGATGCGTGCTTGTCGCAATCAACGTCCCACGAGACCCTAGTGTGATGGCAATCTGTTTTGCCCCTAATTCAAGCAGTGCACGAACAGCGTCTTCTAGTTGTTCTTCTCCGGTTAACAAGTATGCTTCTTCTTCGCTCAGTTTAATGAAGTCCGATTCCGCGATGAAGTGTCTTGCATCTTGTTTAAATTGCTCGAGGTCCGTGATCAATGCATCTCGATAGTTCGGGTCGAACGAGATAAACAAGCCATCCCGCTTTGCAAATTGCAATAACTTGAAGTACGCGTCTTTCAATTTTCCATCAAGTAGTGCTGTCGCCGAGCCGAAATGAATGATGTCCCCTGACTCGATCACCGATAAGTCGATCGACTCGAAGGCATACTCCCCGTCACTTCCGCGACGGAATGTGAAGTCCCGCTCTCCGTCCTCTTGAATCGATACGAATGCGAACGTCGTGTCTCCAGACTCCACAAGGTTTTCTGTTCGGACGCCGTTTTCGACCAACGTCTGTTTCAAGAAGAGACCAAACGGGTCATCTCCAACCTGTCCGAGGAAACTAGATTGCCCCCCGTGCTTACTGACGACTGCCGCGACATTCGCAGGTGCGCCTCCCGCCTTCTTGACGAACGTCGTCCCGTTCACGAGATCGCTAGACGCATCCTCGCATACCCAATCAATCAATAATTCGCCGATACAATGTACGGTGTTCATATCGTCCACCTCCATAAATCATATGAGTTCTTTATACAATTGGTACCGGTTCCATTTTAGAATAAAAAAATGTTGCGGAACCGGTTCCACAACACAAATGTAAACGATTTAATTTAACTTGTCAACGCTTTCGCGCACTTTTAGTTCAAAAATTGTGAACGTTTTCATTGAAACGTGTTCACCTTGCAACAGCTGTAGCATCATGTCGGCAGCTTTCGCACCAGTTCGGCGATAAGGAAGGTGTACCGTCGTGATGGATGGATGCAGGACTTCCGTGAAATCATATCCTCCAAATCCACTGACAGAGACATCTCTTGGGACAGAGACCCCTTGATTCGCTAATCCTTTCAGGACGCCTAAGGCAATGTTGTCGGTCGCACAAACGATTAAGGAAACAGAGCCAACATTTTCCGCCAACTGTTCACCGATTGGAATGGCATCCTCAATCTTAAACGTCGTTTGAATGACTTTGACATTTGCCTCCGACTCTTGAAACGCCCGCAAAAATCCGTCACGGCGTGCTTGACCGACCGCGATATCCGATTCATACACCCCGACATAGACCACGTTTCGATGACCCCACTCCGTGAACTGTTTACCGAGCGCATAGGCCGCATCATAGTCAGGATAGACGAGACTATGGACATTGTCATGTTGCTGACCAATCAACAAGACCGGGATTTGAATCGCCTCAATCGCCTCAAGATGACGTTCCGTGACCGTCGTCCCGAGCCAGATGATTCCAGCAACTTTTTGTTTGGCCAAATTATATAGCTGTTCGATTTCTCGTTCCGTCTGTTGTGCTGTATTGACGACGAGCATTTGATATCCTCGTTCCGTGAGCTGTTCATCAATCCCCATCATCGTCCGTGAGGCGGCATACGAATCAAGCCGTGGAACGATGACCCCAATCATCTTCGTCTGTTTCGACTTGAGACTTTGAGCGAACTGATTCGGCTCATAGTTCGTATCTCGAATGACCCGGTCGAGTTTTTCCCTTGTTGCCTTTCCGACCGATCCACCGTTCAGATAGCGTGAGACCGTACTTTTGGCGACACCAGCGAGCTCCGCAATGTCTTTAATGGTGACTTGCTTCATCCTTACCCCTCCATATGAAAAAAGCTGACGTGCGAGACGCCGTCAGCTTAATGGTTTACCACATATCGTTTCTTGAAATTTAAGTAATACAAACCGTTCCGCTTTTCGAACCCGTTCTGAATGAGAATATGATGCATCTCTTGTTGATGTGGGCTCGTCGGTGGGATGCCAGCCCGGACTGTTTGTCCATCCATCAATTTTGAGTCCAGTAAGGCAAGTCGCAATCCTTCCGTCGCATATCCTTTGTTTTTGTACGCATCGAACACCATCAGGTCGAGTTGGTATACGCGGGCAAGCTTGAGTAACAAGACTTTACCGACCAGTTTGTCATCGACCATCAAGTCGTAATAGAAGTCTTCTCCATAACTATGCTCTTCTGCGTGATAAAGTTGCTCGGACCCCATTTCTTCGAGAATCCCTTTCAACTCTTCAGCAGAAACGCCATATGCGTTTTCTCCATACTTCTGAAAATGTTCATATTCAATCTCATCAATCTGGCGAATAGGTTGACGCACGATGTTCATCCCGTGCCCTCCTTAACTAGTAGTTCAATATCTGTCTGCGCTTATTATAAACGAATCCCTTCATGAAGCGCAAAAGATAACCGAACGTCAAATCGGTTCGATATGAATATGCACCGAATCGACCGCATGCTGTTCATCTAATTTCCGTTCGATGTCATCACATAATTCATGGGCCGCGTCCACGGTCAAATCGCCATCGACTGCAATCGTCACGTCGAGCATCACGTGATTCCCTAGATGACGCCCTTTGATTTCCCGAACTTCTTTCACCCGCTCAAATTGTTCAATCGTCTCCTCATAGGACTCGACGAGGTGCGGAGGGAACCCGTCAGAAAGCTGATGGGTGGCATCTAAAAAGATTTGGATCGCTGTCCGGATGATCATGCCGGCAATCACAATTGCTAAGACCGTGTCCATCCAAGACAGTTGAAAATAAGCAAATAGCACACCAAGCGTGGCTCCGACTGAAATCATCGCATCGGCCAAATTGTCTTTCGCTGCCGCCTTAAGTGCCAATGACTTTGTCTTCTTCGCGAGGTTCAAGTTGAACCGATACACCCCGAACATGACGAGCGCACTGACGAAGGCGACGACCGCCGCCAACGGGTTCGGCTCTGTATACTCGCCCCCGATTAAATTCGACAGACTGTTAAAGAAGACGAAAATACCGACCCCAATCATAATCAATGAAGCGATGAGTGCAGAGATCGTCTCCATCTTCGCATGACCATATTTATGCTCGGCATCCCGTGGCAATGCAGCCACCCGAATGCCAATATAGACCGCGACTGATGCAATTATATCCGTCGTATTGTTGAATCCATCGGCTAGGACCGCCTCAGATTCATATAAGTATCCGAAGAATACCTTTAGTATAGATAAGATCAAATATGCCGTAATCGACACAATCGCTCCTTTGAGCGCTTTTGGTGGATGATTTGTTGTTTCCATCCGCCCACCTCCTTAATTAGCTCAGTTAGTATAGCAGGTGAACTTCGTGTGGGGATAGAGAAACAATGTTTCTTACAGCCAAAATAAATGGAATATATTCCCGGTAGTTTCGTTTAACAAATTTTATGGTAAAGTAAACAGGAAGAGACCTTAGGGTTAAACCGCAAAAAGAGGTGAAACAGATGTTTACAGAACGTGATGGGATCAAATTACGACTGGAACAAATTGACAGATTGTTAATCGATTTGAATCGCGAGGCAAAGCAATTGATGGCACGTCTCCGCGAATTAGATGCTTCTGGTGAAAATCCGCACGAAGTATCTTTGAAACCTGAAGAACGCGATACGTTGAAATCGTCAATCGATGAAACGCTTGAAGCGCTACAAAGCCGTTCAAAACGTCCGATGAACGTGAACGACGAGAAGAAGAAAGAACTCGCTTCTCATAAAGCACTCATCGATGAATTATCAGACTTACTCAGCAAGAAAAAATGAGACGCACCTGCGTCTCATTTTTTATGAAGGAGCCCGAATCATGTATATTGTAACCACTTGTTTACGTCCGACAGATGATGTCTTATCTCGAGCGCATACACATGCCACAGAATACAAGATGAAATTTGTCGACCGGCGCAAACTTTCCATCGACGAGTTGAAGAAACGTCATCAACGAGATGTACTTGTATTTGATAAACGACGTGTCGAGTTCACACCTCTGCATAGTACAGAACCGTTCTTTTTCCACCCATCGAGCTCCGTCTTTCGGGTGAAGCAACTGAGCCGAGGTGGATCAGATCCACTCATTGACGCCATGCAAGCAACTCCGGGTGATCATATTTTAGATTGTACACTCGGACTCGGCTCGGACAGTATCGTCATGAGCCATGTCGCCGGTTCAAACGGTAAAGTAATTGGCCTTGAGAGTCAATTCATTACGGCACAACTCGTCCGAGAAGGCATGTCCGTATGGGTCGAAAAAGATGAGCAGGTCAATGAGGCGATGCGACGCATTGAGGTCGTTCACTCCAACTCTCTTGACTATTTGAAAACGTGTGCGGAAAATTCGTTTGATTGTATCTACTTTGATCCGATGTTTGAAAAGACGATTTCAGAATCGGTTCATCTGAACCCACTTCGCACAATCGCCGACACTTCCCCTCTCACGCAAGAATTGATTACCGAAGCAACACGAGTAGCCAAGAAACGAATTGTCTTGAAGGCGCATTTTGAGAGCGATACCTTTGAACGGTACGGTTTCGCTCACATAAAACGTAAAACGTCGAAGTTCCATTACGGATATATCGACCTTGAGTCTAAGTCTATTTAGTCAAATTGAACTAAATAGGTCTTTAGACTCCTTTTTCGTTTATTATTTTCTGAATATTGACATTAATCAGACACAAAGAGTACATTTACAACAAGCTCACACATTTTCCCATTATTTTTTAACAGGAGGTTCATACAAATGAAAAAACGTTCCATCCGTCGAACGACTCTAGCGGCTCTCATGACATCTGCCATGACAGTCAGTATCGTTCCGGCAGCTGGTGCCGCTCCCCTCTCGGTTGCGCCATCGGTACCGACAACGAGCGAGCTCGCTCCGTTCGACCACAACATCATCGATGAAGAGCGTCTCGCGAAAGCTCTCGAGAAACGCGGCGTCATCAAAAAAGGTTTGTCTGCATCTGAACGCATGAAAGCAGTCGATGCATATATCTCGAAAAAGCAAGGTGAAGCGAAAGATCCACATAAGCACGACGACAAAGTGAACGAGAAGGCTTCAAAAGCAAAAGAGAAGATACATACTCAATTCGAAAAGGAATCAAAACGAATTCTTGATAAAGCGAAAAAAGGGCAAGGAAATTACCGTAAAGGGAAACCGAACGGTCAAGTGAAGGTTTCTCCTGCCCGGCAATCTGCATACAACGGTTCGGTACGTGAAGATAAAGTCCTCGTTCTCCTCGTCGAGTACAGCGATTTCAAACACAATAACATCATCCAAGAGCCGGGCTATATGTACAGCGATAACTTCAGTAAAGAACATTATGAAAAGTATATGTTCGGTGATCAACAATTTGAACTCTTTAACGGTGAAAAGGTTCAAACGTTCAAACAATACTATGAAGAACAATCAGGCGGAAGTTATACTGTCGATGGTGAGGTTTCGGAGTGGTTGACCGTTCCGGGAACCGCAAAAGACTACGGTGCGGACAAAGGCGATGGCGGACATGATAACGTCGGACCGGGACCACGTCAACTCGTCAAAGATGCGTTGAATGCTGCGGTCGCATCTGGAATCGATTTGAAAGAACATGACCAATACGATCTATACGATTTGGATGGAGACGGTGACTTCAATGAGCCGGACGGTCTCGTTGACCACTTGATGATCATCCACGCTGGGACTGGCCAAGAAGCGGGTGGCGGTGCGCTCGGTGACGATGCGGTATGGTCACATCGCTGGGTTCTTGATGGTGTTTACCCAGTAGCCAATACAGAAGCTGCAGTTCCTTACTGGGGCGGAAAAATGGCTGCGTACGATTACACGATTCAACCAGAAGATGGTGCGGTCGGCGTTTTCGCACACGAATTCGGACATGACCTCGGTCTTCCAGATGAGTACGATACGCAGTACACAGGTCAAGGCGAACCGATTCAATCATGGTCAATCATGAGTGGCGGTAGCTGGGCCGGTAAAGTCGCAGGTACGGAGCCAACAAGCTTCTCACCACAAAACAAAGAATACTTCCAAAAAATCATGGGTGGAAACTGGGTAAACATCACAGAAGTCGACCTTGAAGACCTCAACTCTCAAGGGTTCGTCGCACAACTCGACCAATCTGTGACGAAATCAAACAACCCAGGCATCGTCAAAGTCAACCTTCCTGATAAGAAGATTAAAGGAATCGAACCAGTTTATGGCGATCGCTACTATTACTCGACAAAAGGTGACGACATCCATACTGAGATGGCAACACCAGCTGTGAAACTTGGTGCGGACGGAGTCCTCGCATTCGATTCATTCTATGAAGTCGAATCGGACTATGATTACTTGTACATCAAAGCCCTCAGCGGTGGTCAAGAAGTCGTTCTCGATGTATTCGGTGACGACGTCAACGGCGCAAACGAAGCGGGCTACCCTGCTGAGACGACGAACGGTGCATGGGTCAACAAATCATACGACCTCTCACAATTCGCTGGTCAAGATGTTCAAATCGTCTTTGAATACGTGACAGACGGCGGCGTCGCTATGAAAGGCTTCGCAGTCGATAACTTGTCAATCAAATCAGAATCCGCAACACTCTTCGCAGATGATGCAGAAGGCGCTGAAGCCGTGACGCTCGATGGATTCGTCTCTTCAGACGGATACGATTCAAAACCACACTATTACTACCTCGAATGGCGTAACCACGCTGGGTCGGATATGGGTCTTCTCAACGGCCGCGGCGTGAAATACAACACTGGTCTTGTCGTGTGGTATGGTGATGACTCGTTCACAGATAACTGGGTCGGTGTTCACCCTGGTGAAGGATTCCTCGGTGTCGTCGATTCACATCCACAAGCGCTGATCGGTAACTTGAACGGTCAACAGACAGTCGCAGGTAGCACACGTTACCAAATTGCTGATGCGGCATTCAGTCTCGATAAGACGCTCGCTTGGTATATCGATTCACCGAGTCGTGGCGTGTACGATTACAAAGCACAGCCTGGCGTGAAGCAGTTCAATGATGCAAACTCTTACATCAACTCGCTCATTCCAGATGCAGGACGCAAACTTCCGCAATACGGTCTCGTCATTGACGTAGTCGGTGAAGCGAAAGACAACTCTGCAGGTGCCGTTTGGATCCGTACAAAATAAACATGTAGCATTCGACCTCCAGTCTTCCTCTATCGAAGATTGGAGGTCTTATTATTCTAAAAAAGCTTGAAAATGACGAATAATCTGTGTAACATAGTTGGTATAACGCCTCTGTAGGTTAGTGGCAGACCTCAGCAATGGTAATGCTGCAGCACGAGTTCGATTCTCGTCGGAGGCATCAACAATACCGCTCAACCAAGCGGTTCAGAGCACTTCCTGTTTATGACAGGAGGTGCTTTCTTTTTGCCCGTTCCCACTTTGTTCCCACTTTCTTATTTTTCATGTCGCGAATCACGGTTTGTCGAATCGATTTTTAGTTTGTCGAACGATTGCACTTAGCAGGGAGTTTCCAGAAGCACTTTTGATATAGAAGAGGGTTTTATAATTTTACGGTGTTTACCTGAGTGGACCTCCCCCCTCTCCTTGACATCATTTCCGTTCCTCTATAAACTTGAAAAGTTGAAATCATTGAATAGTTAGAGGAAGGAGCATGATTCATGCTAAACGAATGGTTATGGATTCCTTCTGCCATCCTTACACTCGGACTACTCGTCCTCAGTTACAAGTTATTCGGACGAGTCGGCTTATATGCTTGGATTGCGATGGCTTCGGTCGTAGCAAACATCCAAGTCACGCAACAGATTGTAATTGGCGGATATATTTTCACGCTCGGTAACATCGTTTACGGTTCGCTCTACTTGGCAACCGATATTTTGAACGAAAAACATGGGCGAGTGGCTGCCCGTAAAGGCGTATGGCTCGGATTTTTCATCTTGATCGTCTCAACGGTACTCATGCAATATGCACTTTTATATGAGCCGTTTGAAGAGGCACTGTTCATGCATGAAAGCTTCGAGGCACTCTTCTCGATGCTGCCATTGATCACACTCGGTAGCCTTGCTGCCTATTTGGTCTCTCAATTGTTCGATGTCTTCGTCTATTCAAAGATCCGTGCAAAAACGGGCGAGAAGAAGCTTTGGCTTCGTACGACAGGTTCGACCGTCTTATCTCAACTGATTGATACATTCACGTTCTGCATCATCGCATTCTGGGGAATGGAATGGGACATTTGGTGGAACATCTTTATCACGACATACGTGGCAAAGTTTGTGATCGCTTGGATGGCGACACCGTTTATGTATTACGCAAAACGAACAAATCCACAAGACGAAACCGAACAGGATGCAGCATAAAGAAAAGCCGTAACTTCAACATGAAGTTACGGCTTTTCTTATGGTCGTTCAATCAGGATACGCACAGCATACGGACGGGCTTCTTCAATCGACGCCGACTCTCGACAGACGGTAATCGCTTTGAATGCATCAATCGCGACCGCCTCGATGGTATGATCGTTCGTTTCGACTTCAAGAATGGTATAAGCAGGTAAGCGCTCGAGTTTAACCCACTCCCCGTTACGTTTTTTTTCATAGATGACTGGTGTTTGAATCGAGTAACGTCGGAGTAAATCATGGACATTCATCTGATCTCCTCCCTATTCAAATCGTACATCCATTATAGAAAGCGCTTTCAAATTTGTAAAGCGAGTACACTATAATTTTATACAATCTTCCACTTCATTTTAAATTCAATTTTGCCGATAAAAGAAGTAAAGAAATGGGGTGAATTGATGCGTTATCGCCGCCAGGAGACGTTCCGCTATATCCTACCGAATCCCCGTACCATCCCTTATCGACTTGTATGGGAAGAAAAAGAACTCTATGATGGGGAAGGATTGCTCCTCAATGTGAGTTCTCATGGATTAAAATTGCGTTCGGACTACCTCTTCCCGCTCTCTGATGATTTACAGGTCCATTTTCTTTTCGACCTCGTTCCGACACTTCAACCGATCGAACTCATGGGACATGTCAGACACCGTGGCCAAACGGGCTCGCTGTATGATTATGGAATCATGCTTGATGTGAAAGCTGACGAAACTCAGCAACTCGTCACGATGATTAAAACGTATGCACGTGAAAATAAATGAGAACATGCGTCAGGCATCTTCTCATTTTTTCGTGTCTCCAAAAGAGGGTATACTACAACTATCAACCATTGACGAGGTGTTCGTATGACAAGAAAATTCTTATTGATTCCTTGGGGACTGGCAATTGCATTCGCCGTCATCGGTCCAAATGTCCCGTTCGACGGACGCTTTCTTCTCGATTTTGTGACTTATAATACCGAGGCGTACGAAGGCTATTCTCTATCGCTCTTTAGTATCTTAGGGGTGTTTCCCCTGGCGATGTTTCCACTTCTTTGGTCAGAAGTGAATCAGCTCAAACCGAATCCACTCATCGCCGCTGTCACCAGTTTTTTCGTTGGGGGATTTCTACTCGCTCCTTATTTGGCTTTTGCGAGACAGTCACCTTATCCGACCCCGGTCAAACCGCTGCCGACCCGTATCCTCGGCGTTGTGCTTTTACTGGTGACAATCGGGTTGTTCATCGCTGCAGCCAATACTGGAAATGTTGCAGAATACTGGTCCTATGTGGAGAACAATCAATTTGTTCGAACGATGACCGTCGATTTCTTTTTGTTGGCATTCATTCAAATTACGTTAATGAATCGGGACGCGAAACGCTATAAGATGAGCTTATGGCCGCTCCCCTATATCCCGTTGTTCGGTCTCATTTTTTGGCTCATGATTCGCCATCAAAAACCGTTCAACGAAGCACCTCCGAAGCGTGAACGTGCTGAAATGAAACATTGAGTACCCGTTTTCATCAGAAACGGCTATACTAGAAGTTAGTTTTTAATGAAGGAGACCATCACATGCGTTATTTCCAAGTCACTTCTTACGTGACTGTCAAGAATGAAGAGCTCGAATTCAATGAATATGTAAAAGTTCCAAACCAAAAAGTCGATCAATTTTTGAAAGACACATTGGAACTAGATTTATACGATGACCAAGTGACATTGCGCGAATGTGTTGTCGAAAAAGGGAAATGGGAATGCCCAGTCGGTGATTTTGTCATCACGGAACATATGAACGAGAAATCATTCAATCGGCTACAAAATAGCCGCTCTGTAAAGTCAACATCATAAACCAACTCAAAAAGATCCTCCTAGCTTATTTCAGCTAGGAGGATCTTTTACCTGTTACACGCTTTATTCGTTCGATTCTTCCTCTGGATCAGGGTCAGGATGCTGTGTCGGAGCCGGTTTTTTCGCCGGGTTCGATTCATCATCCGGTAGCGGATCCGGGTGAACCCCTGGTTGTGATTCGTCACGCTTCATCGTATCCCTCCTTCATGTTTACTCCACTTGTTTAACCTTTTTTCACATGAATGAAACGTATCAGTGTATATTCCGGTTGCCGATGACACGTCTGGAGATCGCCTTCTCAATTTCAACAATGATAAAGACGACGGCACCAAATGCCACTGGATAAATCCAATCTTCCCACGTTAATGGAGCGGTACCGAATAACGTGTGCATAAACGGTACGTACGTGATGAACAATTGTAGGGCAATGAGTAAGGCCGATACGAGAAACGCAATCTTATTGTCAAAGAAATGTCGGTTGAATGCAGGTGCCAACTCCGTACGGCAGTTGTACAAGTGGAAGAGCTGGGCCATGACGATGGCATTCAAGGTAATCGTTTGTAATTTCTCGGTCGAGTAGTCGAAATCTCCGAGCATATAGTTGATCCATAAACTACCGCCCCCGATAATAATTGAAACGAAGGTGACGCGGAAAATATAGTATCGGCTGAGTAGCGGCACATTGGCCGGACGTGGCGGTCGTTTCATCGTACTCTCTTCGAGTGGTTCGAAAGCGATTGCTAAAGAGAGAGTAATCGCGACAACCATGTTGACCCATAAAATCTGCACAGGACTGAGCGGTGCAGCCGCTCCGAGCAAGATACTCATTGCCACAAGCAACGCTTGACCTCCGTTTGTCGGAAGCAAGAAGAGAATGGTTTTCTTCAGGTTATCGTACACCCGTCGTCCTTCTCGTACGGCGTTATAGATCGTTTTGAAGTTGTCATCGACAAGAACCATCTGAGATGCTTCTTTCGCTACTTCCGTCCCTTTAATCCCCATTGCCACACCAATGTCAGCACGTTTTAAGGCAGGTGCGTCGTTCACACCATCTCCTGTCATCGATGTAATCAGACCGTTCTCTTGCAATCCTTTGACGAGACGAAGCTTGTCGTTAGGGCTGGTCC
Source organism: Exiguobacterium sp. s181 (assembly GCF_018617125.1). Lineage (GTDB taxonomy): Bacteria > Bacillota > Bacilli > Exiguobacteriales > Exiguobacteriaceae > Exiguobacterium > Exiguobacterium profundum. Next base: position 793,400 of record NZ_JACSJM010000002.1, on the reverse strand, counting down.
GTGCGAATACATCGTTATGAACGGAAGCCTCTTTGATTTCTTCATCTGTCATATCTGTCAATTCACGACCTTCGAGGGCGCCTTCCACTTCCATGCCCAGTTCTTTTGCAATCGCGACAGCGGTATCTTTATGGTCTCCCGTGATCATTTTAATTCGAATCCCAGCATCACGACACGCGGCGACCGCATCGATGGCTTCTTGTCGAGGTGGATCGACGATTCCGAACAATCCGAGGAAAGTTAGACCATCTTCAACATCTTCATGGTCGATTGACGCTTTTGAACTGTCGACACGTTTCAAGCCTGCACCGAGAACGCGTTGACCGCGGTCTGCGATCTCTTTTCGTTTTTCATCCCAATAGTCTTGTTTAAAGTCTTCAGACAATGCCATATCAAAGAGTCGGTCCGGGGCACCTTTGACGAAAATCATTCGCTCTCCTTTGTAATCGACGAGCGTCGCCATGTATTTATATTCAGAATCGAACGGGATCTTCGAAATGACTTTTAAACGTTCGATCGGGCGCTCGGCCTTCTCAGCGACGGTCAACAGACAAGCCTCGGTTGGATCACCGTTAATGACCCAGTCCCCGTCTTCTTCATTCAACTGCGCATCGTTACATGTTTTCCCAACGGTTAACAGGTCGATCATCGACTCGTCATCGTCCAAGTCAAACGGTTGACCATTCAATTCGAGATCTCCATTCGGAGCATATCCGCTACCCGAGACTTCGATATCATGGTTCGCTGTCACGATTTGTTTGACGGTCATCTCATTCTTTGTCAATGTACCTGTTTTATCCGTACAAATGACAGATACAGCACCAAGCGTTTCGACAGATGGTAGACTTCGCACAATCGCTTTTTGTTCGGCCATATTTCGTACACCGAGCGCCAAAATGATGGAGATGACGGCAGGCAATCCTTCAGGAATTGCCGCAACGGCAAGACCGATTGTCGTCAGCATCAATTCGACCGGCTCATAATCCCGTAAAAAGTAGCCGAACGCATAAATCACGACGGAGATGATCAAGATGGCGATGGACACCGTTTGACCAAACTTGGTCGTCTGTCGAATCAGAGGGGTTTTGACGGTCTGCACTTCTGAGATTGAAGCGTTGATTTGGCCGAGCTCCGTCCCTTCACCGATGGCTGTCACGATAGCTTTTGCACTTCCCGTCGCGACACTCGTTCCTGAGTACACCATGTTTTTCCGGTCGGCCAACACCGATTCTTCTTTCACGACGTCTGATTTTTTCTCGACAGTCGTCGCCTCTCCCGTTAAGGCCGATTCCTCGACCTTAAACTTTTCGGCTTGCACGACACGGGCATCGGCCGGCACTTTATCACCGGCAGCAAGCACAAGCACATCCCCGACGACCAGGTCACTCGAGTCGATTTCGGATTGCTTGCCGTTTCGAACGACGGTCGCCTTTGTTTCTAACAATTTTTTGATTCCTTCTAGCGCCTCTTCGGCCTTATTCTCTTGAAGATATCCGACGACGCCGATAATCGTGACGACTAAAACGATGACGATCGTATCGATGTACTCCCCTAAGAATCCCGTGACGACGGCAGCCGCTAACAAGACGTACACGAGAACATCATTGAATTGTCTTAGAAATTTTATAATTTCAGGGGTTTTCTCTTTCTCCGGCAATACGTTTTTGCCGAATTCGTCTTGACGACTTGTGACACTCTCTGTTGTAAGACCTGATTCAAGATCAGTCTCCACATGGGTTCGCACCTCATCTACTTCGAGCGCATGCCACGGTCTGTCTTCGTTCTGCATGATTCATCCTCCTCGACCAATACTTTTTGAAAAGTCTTTCCCCTATCTGTTCCCAATCTCATGCGGCTCGACACGTGCAAACTTGTAGAATTGATGTCATTTTTTGAAGAAAACGCTTTCTTGATTTGGAATTTCTAATTGAAACCGGTATCATTGTTCAATTTTAATTTTTCTTTTGAATATGGCTTTACAGAAGTCTTTCTATGCATGAATATAGAATAAATTATGAATAAATAGAGATAGAAAGAAGGAAGAGTTTATGGTCATTATTCAAGGAATCGCACTTTTACTGCTCATCCTCGCCTTGTTCACATTATTTAGTTATAAGGCGCCTTTTGGAATGAAGGCGATGGGAGCATTGGCCGGTGCTGCAATCGCGAGTTTCCTCGTCGAAGCGTTCAACGCGTATGCAATCGGCGGATTGCTGCCACTTCCTCTTTATGAAGAGGTAGGTCAAGCGGCTGGCGCTTTGTCAGGTCCTGCCGCTGCGGCTCTTGTCGCCATCGCACTTGGAATCAACCCCGTCTATAGTTTGATGATCGGGTTGTCTGTATCGGGATTCGGAATCCTTCCTGGCTTTTTTGCAGGATATCTTTTGGCTTTGGCTGGCACTCGAATCAATCGCTATCTGCCGACCGGCGTCGATATGATTTTCTACGTCATCGTGATGGCACCGCTCGCCCGTCTCGTCGCGACAGGGGTAGACCCACTCGTGACAAACACACTTGAACAGATTGGAGCTGTCATCGAACTGGCAGCAACACAAAATCCAGTCGTCATGGGTCTCGTCTTAGGAGGGATCGTCACGGTCGTATCAACGTCGCCTCTCAGTTCGATGGCCTTGACGGCGATGCTCGGTTTGACCGGGGTCCCGATGGCGATTGCCGCGCTCGCGTTGACCGCGTCCATCTCAATGAATTACTTGTTGTTCCGTCAATTGAAAATCGGAACAAAGAAAGATCAACTCTCTGTCGCCATCGAACCGTTGACGCAAGCTGACCTCATTTCTGCTAACCCGATTCCGATTTACAGTGTCAACTTTGTCGGTGGAGCCATCGCCGGATTGATTGTCGCCATGACCGGTATGATCAACGATGCGCCAGGTTCGGCAGCCGGGATTCCGGGACTTCTAGTCATGTATGGTTTCAACGATTGGCAAACGGTCACCTTCACAGCCGTCGTGCTATTCATCCTTGGGATCGGTTTCGGCTTGATCGGAAGCCGTTTGTTCAAAAATTTCCCGATTGTCCGTCATACGGAAAAAGTCGAATCGACAGAAGAAGATGCGGCCTAATTAAAAAATCGATGCACGCTCGAACGAATTATTCGGTGGCATCGATTTTTTATTATGACTCGTATGATTGTTCTTACAATAGAGAAGTGTCGACACGTTCACAAAGAAATCATCGCACGTTCTTTCCAATTGTGAATTGATCACCGGTTTAGTAAATCAACGAAAAAGCGTGTCAATCTACCGTGATGACTGTTCCTGTCTCACTGGATTTACGAGCAAGTTCAATCAAGTAGGTTGTCAATGTTGCATCTTTTAATGAAACGACGGGTTGCCGTACCTCATAACTATAAGCTAACTGTTGATAATACGCCAAATAACTACCTTTCTCGATTTGAATGGACGAAACCTCTTCTTTGGATAATACGCCAGTCTCTATAAGGTCACTTTCTAACTTTCCTTGCTTCAGAGCATCTTCTTGAGGATCAAGTCCATATTTCAAGAAACTTCCTTGCGTACCATGCACTTCAAACCGAGGTGTTTCTCCGGCGATGAATGGGTTCGAACGAAGGTATACTCGCTTCTCACCGTAATAGAATGTCAGATGAAACCCATCATCGGATTGGCCACCATCTCGTTGAATCATCACATCTGCTTGAATACGATCTGGCTTTCCAAACAAGGCTAGAGTCTGGTCAATCAGATGACTTCCTAAGTCGAATAAAATACCGGAACCTGGTCCTCCATTTTCACGCCACCGGTCACGTACATTCGGACGGAAACGATCAAATCGAGATTCAACGACCTTCCAGTCTCCTAACTCGTTCGAGTCAAGAAACGACTTAACCGTCAAGAAGTCTCCATCATAACGACGATTCTGATAAACGTTGACGATGCCCTTCGATTTCGCTTCAAGTTCCATCAACTCATATCCTTCTTCCGTTGTCAGGAATGCGGGTTTTTCGACGAGCACATCTTTTCCTGCCTCAAGACATGCGACGATCATCTCTTTATGTAAATGCGATGGTGTCGTAATGACATAGAGAGAAGCATCCGATTGAATCGCCTCGTCTAATGTCGCATATACCGTGACACCAGGTAATTCAGCCTGCACTTCTTCCGGGCGCGATGACACGACACCACTCACTTCAAATGAATCGATTGCCTTTAAGAACGGCAAATGGAACGTGTTTGCCGAGAATCCTAATCCCACCAAAATGGTTTTAGTCATATAAAACCCCTCCTTTTCGCTGTTGATAGTATAACAAAAAAAGGGTCAAATGACCCTTATGCACTCATGCTCTCATCCAATCTGTATTCGAACGTATTGTACCCGTTTCGTGAATCGACAAAGACGAAACCGAAACGTGGATAATAATCATTTAAAAATTCATTGTCAGCGACACAATCAAGACGAATTGGTTCATCTTCATCGGCTTCCTCTAAGACATGCTCCATGAGCTGCTGTCCGACGCCTTGCCCTTTTAGCTTTTCGCTGACGACGATTCGATGGATATATTGTCCACGCTCACTGTCGTCCCATAAGTTATCATCCCACTCATCTGGAGGTAACAATGCGATTGAAGCTAAAATTTGTTCGCCATCTTCAAAGACATATACACTGCCTTCTACAATGTCAGTGCGCACACGCTTTACGAGGTCCTGTTCCAAATATTCGGTCCATTGGTCGCTTCCTTGTTCATTTAGCGCTACGGCTCGTTGTTCGATTAGGTTCGCGATGTGTTGGGCATCGCGCTTCGTCGCGAGTCGAATCATAACGTCCTCCTTTAGTTATACAGTATTTGAAATACAAATATAACGGAGAACCGCATGCCTTTCAACCATCCTGCTCACTCGTGAAAATCAAACGGAGTGACGTCTCCATCGTTCAATTGATAACTATACGTCAACGTCGCATTGAGGCTATGCGATACAGAACAATAACGCTCAACGGACAATTCGATGGCACGCCGAACTCGTTCTTCCGATAACTCGCCTTTCAGGATATACAAGATGTGAATGGCTGTAAAGCGTTTCGGGTGATCGGTCGCCCGCACCCCATCGATTTTCATTTCGAATGCTTCAATTGGCTGGCGCATCTTATGCAGAATCGACACGATATCGATTCCTGTGCAGGATGCGGTCGCGTGAAGCAACATTTCTGTCGGACGAGGTCCTGTATCGAGCCCACCGACATCATCCGCCGCATCAAGGATCACCGTGTGTCCTGATGGCGTATGTGTTTCAAACGCCATCCCTTTCTTCCATACGACTTCCATGTTCATCATCTTCTCCCCCTATTTCATTTGATAGCATTCTATTCCCTCATTTGATGTATGATTAAGCTATGAATCGATTATAAAGGGGTGTATGTCGTTGGATTGGTCTATGATTTTCAGTTGGGGACTTTATATCGTCCTCGGGTTAAACATGTTGTTCGCACTCGCCGTCATCTTCGCCGAAAGACGTGACGTCGGCGCGACCTGGGCCTGGCTTCTTGTCCTGTTTTTCTTACCAGTGCTCGGCTTCATCGTCTATCTCTTCCTAGGGCGACAACTTAAGAAGGATAACTTCTATAATTTAAGTGTAGAAGAACGTTCCTTCCATTCGCTTCAAGTCGAAGCGCAACTTGAACAAATTCATACGCGCCAAACCCAGCTCGCGCAGCCGCTGTTTGAAAAGTATGACCAACTACTTCAAATGAACTTACGATCTTCTAAATCGTTGATCAGTGTACATAACCGTTCCCTCATCTTGCACGACGGCGAACAAAAGTTCAAAGCGTTGATGGATGACATTCGCTCGGCCGAAACGGAAATCAATATTCAATATTACATCATCCAGCGTGACGCTCTCGGTCAGGCACTGTTGAAAGAGTTGATCGAGCGTGCGAAAGCCGGTGTCAAAGTTCGACTCCTCTACGATGCGGTCGGCTCACGTAGTCTTCGGAACTCGGACTTTAAAGAGTTGATTGCGAACGATGGCGAGGTGCGTGTCTTCTTCCCACCGACACTCGGGATCATCAACTTCAAGTTGAACAACCGAAATCACCGAAAGGTCGTCATCATCGATGGGAAAATCGGCTATGTCGGTGGATTCAATGTCGGTACCGAGTATTTAGGTTTAGTCGAAAAATTTGGCTATTGGCGTGACACGCACCTGCGTGTCGAAGGAGATGTCGTTTACAATTTACAACACCGATTCATATTGGACTGGAACTATTCTGGTCACCGTAAACATGATCCTGAAAATGCCTTCTGCTTTGCGCGACATGACATTAAAGAAAATTCTCCGATGCAAATCGTCACGAGTGGACCAAACTCGGATACGGAACATTTGAAGAATATGATGATCAAGATGATCATGTCCGCCAAACGACGGGTCGTCATTCAAACGCCATACTTCATTCCAGACACGAGTTTTATGGACGCTTGCAAAATGGCACTCTATTCTGGCGTTCAGATGGATATCATGATCCCTGGAAAACCGGACCATCCATTCGTCATGTGGGCGTCCCTCTCGTTCCTTGGGGAACTCCTCGACTACGGGGCAAACGTCTATCTGTATGATGAAGGGTTTCTCCACGCGAAGACGCTCGTCGTCGATGATGAGATCGCGACCGTCGGGACGACGAACTTGGACGCTCGAAGCTTCCGTCTCAATTTTGAAGTGAACGCACTTATCTATGATGAGCGGGTCGCCCTCGAACTCGTTTCTTTATTCGAGACCGATACGGCGGTCAGTCGCACGTATACGATGGAAGACTATGAAAAGCGGAAATGGACAGTACGTGCTCGGGAGGGTGTCTCACGACTCCTCAGTCCGATTTTATAACGAAAGAAGCAGAGCTCGGCGCTCTGCTTCTTTTTCATTTTACAGTTTGAACCGCGAGACGAGGTCTTGTAACTCCTCGGCCATGGTCGCGAGTGCTTTTGCTGACTGCGATACTTCTTCAATCGATTTCAATTGATCATCGGTCGTTGCCGCCACTTGCTTCGAGACACTCGAATTCTCATCGGCGATGTCGGCGATTTGTGATGCCGTCGCTGCCACTTCCTGAACGTTTGCTGCAATCTCCTCGACGGTTGCGGTCACGTCTTCAATCCGTGGTGTCATCGCGACTGTCCGCTCTTTGATTTTCTCGAAACGGTCTGCTGTCATTTCAGATGACGCCAATCCGGCCTTCGTATGAGTAGATACTTCCTGCATCAACTGTACAGACTGTTCCGTCTCATGCTTGATTCGATCAATCAACGCTGCAATTTGTTTCGTCGACTGTTGCGATTGTTCTGCGAGTTTACGCACCTCGCTCGCAACGACCGCGAACCCTTTGCCGTTCTCACCTGCACGTGCTGCTTCAATGGCAGCGTTCAATGCTAACAGGTTCGTCTGTTCAGCGATTCCATTGATGACCGTGACGATTTCTCCAATCTCGTTAGAGCGATGTGCCAATGAGTGAATGACGCCCTCGAATGTCACGACAGACGCATCGATTGCCTGCATCTGCTTCACATTCTCCTTCACGGTCGTCGAACCGTCTTCCGCTTCATTTGAGGTTTCGCGTGAAAGTTCAGACACGTCCATGGAACTTTCTGAGATTCGCATGATTCCTGACGTGATCGCTTGGAGCGATGTCGCATTGTCGTCAAGTTGTCGCTTCGAGCCATCGGCACTGACTGCCATTTGATCAACTGCACGGGCAATCTGTTCTGATGAGGCGGTATTGTGTGCCGAGTTGGCCATCAATTCTTGAGACGAGGCGGCAACTTGACTGATTGAATCATCGAGACGGAGTAATACCATACGAAGTGAATCGCTCATTTCATTAAAACTCTCTGAGACAAGCCCGATTTCGTCGTTCGATAAGACGGTAATCGGCTCCGTTAAATCTCCTGATTTGATTCGTTCTGCTCCTTCTGTCAATAAACGCAACGGACGCAAGATTGAACGGAGAACGAAGTAGAGAAGAATGGCTGCAATCCCGAACATTCCGATGATGACGAATCCAGTCGTCCAAAGAATGCCGACCGTCTCGTCTTGAATCTCACCGTCATATAACGTACCGGCAATCTTCCATCCGGTGATTGGGTTCGTCACGAATGCTTTCTCCACGCCTTCCCCATTCTCCGATACAGACAGAGTCCCTTCTTCCTTGGAAAAGAGCGAATCTGTCCAAGATTCATCAATCTTTTCACCGACAGCCGTCGACGGATGAATGACGACTTGTTCTGCCTGGTCGAAGATGGCAACGTATCCTTCTTTCCCGATTTGAATTGTGGATGCCACTTCAGCGATATCGTTCACATCGACGTCAACGGCGACCACACCACGACCGTCTGAAGTCTTCTTCGAAACCGTGATCATCATTTTTTGAGAAGCGGCATCGACGTACGGATTCGTGATGGCAACCTCTTGTCCACTTGCTTCAGCCGCTTCATACCATGGACGAGTGCGTGGGTCATATCCTTCTGGCAATTCCTGCTCAGGATAGATCGTCATCGCACCTTCTACTGAAGCGAAGTAAATGTTCGTCACTTTTGGATGTGTCTCTAAATACTCAGTAAACTTCTCTGCTAACGCTTGATTCGCTTCTCCCTCTTCATAAATGGAACTATCAATCCGATTCGCAAAAAACGAGATGTCCGTTTGAATCGGTTCGATGAGGTTCGTGACCTCATTGTTCATCCGGTCTACCCCCGAATTGGCGGACTGGATCATTTGAGACTCGATTTTACCTTTCGCCTGCGAATAGGCGACGATTCCAATCAATGTGGCTGGAATAATCAATAATAGAACGGATAAGACAATCAATTTTTGCTTGATACTAATCGTGCGCTTCTGTTTCATAAAACATCTCCTAACCCGAATAAAATGTTCAAGCGAGTTCGGTGAGTCGAATCCCCCTTGGGTTATTCATCATATCGGTCAAAAGTCATTAAATCTGAAGAATTGATTGAATTATTCGAAAATTATTTTTCGGAAACTGAAATGGAGTTTCACCGTTGTGTTCGATTGAACAAATCATACTATTCGTATTTAGTTAAAATTTGAGTTACCATATCGGAAGAGGGAGTCAAATGATGAATTCATTATTGGAAGAGATCAAATCCTATAAAGATTAGTTCAAACAAAATGCACCTGCCGAGAAGCAACGATTGATGGCTCAGGTGACTCAAGAATTGAAAGATTCAGGCATCGCATCAGGGTTAACAGTTGGAAATCAAGCGCCGTCGTTTGAATTGCCTCACGCGGACGGGACAACCGTCAATTTGAAAACGCTCCTTGAAAATGGACCAGTCATCGTCATATTTTACCGAGGTGGATGGTGCCCATACTGTAACCTCGAGCTCCGCGCTTACCAGCGCGAGTTGGCAACGATTCAAGAAAAAGGCGCGACTCTTGTCGCGATCAGTCCGGAAACGCCGGATTATTCCCTTTCGACGAAAGAAAAGAATGAACTTGATTTTTATGTATTGAGTGATGTTGATAATATTGTCGCTCGTCAATTCGACCTCGTCTTTGACATGCCAGATTATTTGATTGATATTTATAAAGCATCTGGACTAAATGTCGATGCACATAACGGGAACGAAGATTGGCAGTTGCCGAAACCGGCCACGTTCATCATCCAATCTGATGGAACGATTTCGTTCAGTGATGTGCCTGCTGACTATACAGAACGTGTCGACCCGAAAACGGTTATTGAAAAATTGTAAATTAAAGGAGATGACGCGCGTCATCTCCTTTTCTATAAACTTATTCCGTTTATTGTCTTACAAACTCCTTGTGTAACATCGCGTACACCATGCTATCGGTCCATTCATTCTTATTCCAATAGTCTCTAAAGAAATGAGCTTCTTTTCTCATTCCAACCCGTTCGCATAATTTCTGGGAAGCTACATTTCTGGCGTCGAGATTGGCTTGTACCCGATGTAGATTGAGCTTTGTGAACAACTCCCCTAGCAATCCGTTAACTGCCTCCGTCGCATATCCTTTTCCTGAATGTGAATCAGAAAAACAATACCCGATTTCTACCGTATCTTTCATACCTGTGTACCAAACTGTGAGATCCCCAATCACTTCATCTTGATATACGACTGCTAAATTCAACGTACTAGTCTCGGTAAGAATAGAATTCATTAGTTTTTTATCAAATTCTTTCTTCCTGTTTTCAGACGTCCATGGCTCATGCAAAAGATATCTGCATACTTCTGGTTTTGTATACATTTCGAATGTAGCATGCAAGTCTTTCTCCATAAATGGTCTGATTTCTAAACGCTCAGTGGTAAATTTCACGTCGACTCCTCCCTTACATTTGATCGCGCAACTCTCCTCCGGTTCACGACCTATGAGGACATGATAAATTGCTCCACTCGCTTGAGAAGTGTTTCAAGTAACCGTAGTGACCGGTATGTCTCTCCTGTGTACTCGAGGCTATGATTCATCTCCTTGACAATCTCGAGTTCGATCAAGGCCAGATGTTCAAGACGCTTCATTCTCTCATCTACATGATGTTGGTCCGCCGTTCCTATGAGAATCATCTGTTGTCCTTTATGAGACTGGATCGCTTCATATATGTCGTCTTGTTTCAACAAAGGTGTCAACCAAACGAGTTTGGCATCATGAAACACGTTTCGGGTGAGTTCACTTGCCATCGCAACCGTACCGAGCGATTTTCCGACGATGATGTATTGTTGAACGGAATTAGTATGTAGGATTTGATCGATGACGAGTCGAACATCATCAACAATCGCCTTATTTACATCGACTGAATCGTACCGCTCGTCGCGATAGTGATAGTTGACTTCGAGAACGTTCAACCCATTCTCTATGCACAATCCAGTCGTATAGCGAAACATTGGAGAATCATTTGTATATCCGTATCCGGGCAACAAAATCACGAGTGTGTCGGATGACGAATCAGGCTGCAGGTACGAATACGGGACGGGTATTCCGTTTTTCCCAATGACGTGATCATCTGTTACTTCATACATGCTGTCTCCTCAATTCTGTAAGAGCTGCGTTTCATGGTGATGAATCATCGTTCCAATGCTCTCTCCTTCGAGAATCCGATGAATGGCGTTCCGCTCCTTGAAGTCGAACAAGTGAATCGGCAAACCGTGATCTCTCGCGAGAAGCAATGCCGATTGATCCATCACTTTCAAATCATTCGAAATGACATCGTTATAGTGAAGGGTTTCATATTGACGAGCGTCCGAATCCAAACGAGGATCGCGGTCATATACGCCGGAGACACCGTTCTTTGCCACGAACAAGGCATCACATCCCACTTCGATGGCACGCTGAACAGCCGGATAGTCTGAAGAAACGAACGGTTGACCGTTACCGCCTGCAAAAATGACGATATATCCTTTTTTCAAATGATTGATGGCTCGAAGTTGAATGTACGGCTCGGCTACGCTCGGCATTGGAATCGACGTCATGACACGCACTTCTCGATTGGCATCACGTTTCAAGATGCCACGTAGCATCAATGAGTTCATGACCGTCCCGAGCGTCCCGATACTGTCAGCTTCCACTCGATTGATTCCCCATGCTTCTGCTTGATTCCCTCGGAAGAGATTTCCCCCGCCGACCATGACACATACTTCAACCCCGCTATTTGCGAGTGATAATATTTCTTCTGCAATCAGGCTAAGGCTCATTTCGTCAAAATTATCCGTTCCATCACCAGCTAGAGCGGCTCCACTTAACTTGATACAGATTTTTCGGTGTTCCATCTTTCCCCAACCCTTCATTTGGAATTTTTTGTTCAATTCAGTATAGAAGAGATTGTTTGATTGAACAACAGTATTCCATTTTGATTCAAAGGGACATTTTTTCGTATTCTTTGTAAGTCTCCTCAAACATATAAAGTCCACCGATCTCTTCGTCGATAAACGTATATAAAGAAATTTCAAATTCTAGAGGCGATGCTTCATTGAAACACTCTTTTACTCTAAGTAAGCCTTCTTTTATATATAGCTTTCCCTTTTCAATATTCTTGTTTGAGATATAGTACCGTCCAAGATCAAGATGGTAACTAGGAAATTCTGGGTACTCTGCAATCGCCTTTAACAGATACACTTCATACTGATCTGGACGTTCATAACCATGTAGATTGGCCATCGAATAGTAGAGGATCCCTTTTGATTTAGCATCCATTTTATTCAGCATCGACTCGATCTCTTCGATCTTTGTTTCGTCATATACTGGATAGACGAAAGTTGACTCAAGATATACGCCGAGGGCGAAGAAAATCGAATGCTCGGGAAACTTATCAAATGCTTCGAATAAGTGTTTGGAGGCACTCTCATAGTCTTCTTCCGGCGTATCCATTTCAGCACTAATGAGAGTCGTCCAGGCGATGAATTCGTCTGGGTACTCTCGGACTAATTTTCTGGCGGCACGTATTGCAAGGAACAGCTTCTTTGGCGATTGTGCCATAGTTTGTATCTTTTGGATTTCTTGATCAAAATTTATCATTTCCTCTGCCCCTTTAAAAATTTTCATCTATTAATCATTCTGAGAGGATGATTTGAATACCGTTCGGATCAGTTGAACTGATCGTACAATCACTCATCAGGTTTACATGCGTTAACTGTGTGTGATCCGATTCAGTTGCTACGATTTGCGGGACAGGACAATTGAATAATTGTTGCAATACATCTTCAAGACCTACCGTTTTCGTTTCAATATTCAATCGATGGATACGATTCTCAAAATGTGATTGAATAGCATCGAAATGGTGCTGCAGCTCGATTCGAAATCCGTATGGTGTATGGATGAACGTTCTTCGTTCATTTGACTGAACCGTCAACCCTATTTCCTCTGCTCGTTCTAACACATTCACTTTTTCCTCTTCAGATACTAAAAAACCAATATGATCAAACATCACTTTCTTTCCGTAACCGAAAGTGATATTCGTCGCTCCCCGCTTCATTTCAATGATTCTAAATTGAATGGACTGCTCCCTAAAATCGTCCCAGTCGAGTGGTGGACTAAAGGATTCGAATTCCCCATCCTTCTTTCCGATTCGTTGAGTTACTTGAAAACCGAGATTCGCATAAAATTTCTCCGTTTCTTCTACATGTGGTGTCCATAGATGATAATGAAATAGCATATTCTCTCCCCTTTTTGAATCAGTTATGTACATTCTATATTTTTTTAACCACTCTTCGTACGGAATCACATTAGCAGTTTCATCTGCGTTTGTTCCAATCAACATGATGAGTTCAAGCGAATTGCCGTCCGGGTCCTCAAAGTAGATGGCCGCATGCTCGTATGGAGCATTTGGAAGGACGAGTGGCTGCTGTTCCGGTGTCATCTTGAACGCAGTACGAATTTCAATTCCCTGATTCTCAAGCCATGCTTTGATCGCATCCAAATCCTGCTCCTCGATTCGAAAAGCGATGTGTCGGATTGATGGATGATACGGTAAATCGACTTGACCAGATTTCCATAGCCCAATCCAGCTCTCCCCTTTCATAATCCAAAGGAAAGCCAACTTTTCATTTTAGAATGCCAACTCTAATCCTAATTTCTCATAAAATCGAATTGATTCAGTTAAATCACTCACCGGCAAGTGCGCCTCGTATATTCCTTTTATCATTCATCGTATCCTCATTTCTACATTTATATTCATCCATATTTGTCCTTACTAGACATAGATTTATTGACAAATTACCATTGTAAAATTATTATAGATAATTCCATTATAGAACTAGAGAGGATGGAACGGGAAAAATATCCCGTGGGAATTTACGTTGTTGGCTGCAAAGCTGAATCTATCTTGAATGAAAAAATCGGTTAAAGGCTCATACATTAGACACAAAAAAAGACCGTAGATCATTCTACAGTCTCAAAGCTTAGGCTCCCATGATGGAGTCATGACGGGTCGTTTCCCATCCATACGCCACTTCTCGAAGCATCAATTCACCAAACTCTCGATCTTTCTGGTCGATGACCTGCCCTTGTTTTCGCTCATAAAATGTACGGAACGGATTCATCTCAAGTGCCCAGATCAAGAGCCCTGCCTCACACATCGATTGCACGGCATGTTCAAGGAGAGCGGACCCGATCCCGTTCCCTTGATGGTTCTCTAAAATATAAATAGCATACACTTCATTCGTGTGGTCTGGATACTCTCCTGTCCGCTCTTCTCCGTAAAGAACGAAGCCCACGATTTCGTCCTCGACAATCGCCACAAAGCCGGCTACTTCTTGCCGACGAAGGGCGGTCCGCAAGCGTTCTGCCCATTCGATGGAGCCGGATGATACTTTTAGCAAATACTCAGTCGGTACGATCCCCCGATAGGTCGTACGCCACCCGTTCACACGCACTCTCGCAATCCCATACACATCATCTGGTTTGGCGACTCGAATGTCCAATGTGACCCCCTCCTCACCCGAAGCTTTACAAATAGTTTACCACAAATCCCCAACTTGCAATCCGAGATTATGTGAATTTTGCACGGACATCGACAACAATAAAGACGTCACCTCTGGATAAAGGCGACGTCTCTTCTTACGTTATGCAACTTCTTTAGATTGGACTGGTGTCGATGTTGTTAACGGTTTTTTCAAGAACGAGAGGAGCAATGCTCCGACCACCGCACCTGCCAAGATGGCGAGTGCATAGAGACCCATACTCACAGCGACGTTTCCAGCTCCTTCAAGAAGTGGGAAGACGAAGATCCCACCGTGTGGCGCTGGTAATTGAATCGTGAAGAATGCGGATAATCCTCCTGCGATGGCAGATCCGAGAATCGCTGATGGAAGAACGCGAATCGGGTCCGCAGCCGCGAATGGGATTGCCGCTTCCGTGATGAACGAGGCTCCCATGATATAAGCAGTTTTTCCTGCTTCGCGCTCTTGTTTCGAGAACTTTTGACGAGCGAAGACTGTTGATGCGAGTGCGACGAGGAGTGGTGGTACCATCCCTCCAGCCATGACGGCTGCCATGACTTCTTGGTTACCCGCTGTAAGTGCTGCCGTACCGAAGACGTACGCTGTCTTGTTGATCGGACCACCCATATCGACTGCCATCATCCCACCGACGATGACACCAAGAAGGATGGCGTTCGCGCCACTCATACTGTTCAACGTATCCATCAACCATGTCATGAGTGCTGCAATCGGTTCATTGACGACGAGCAACATGACCATACCTGAGATAAATGATCCAAGTAAAGGATATAAGAGGACCGGTTTGATTCCTTCAAGTGAAGCTGGCAACTTCGCAAGTGCCTTTTTCAAGAAGAGGACGACATAACCTGCCAAGAAACCGGCGATGAGACCACCGAGGAATCCGGCGTTCCCTTGACTTGCAAGTACCCCTGCCACGAGACCTGGTGCGAGACCTGGGCGATCGGCAATCGACATCGCGATGAAACCGGCGAGAATCGGAACGAGGAAGCCGAATGCAGCTCCACCGATCGTCATCAACTGTGCTGCAAATTCATTGTAAGACGGGTCATCCGGGTTAGCAGAGTTGATGCCCCAGAAGAAGCTGATGGCAATCAAGAGACCACCTGCGACAACGAGTGGAAGCATCGCAGATACCCCGCTCATCAAGTGTTTGTACACGCCTGTACGTTGCTCTTTCGAAGCGCCACCTGATGTTTTCGAAGCCTCATATACCGGCGCATCTTGTTTCACCGCACGATTGATGAGTTCTTCAGGTTTCCGAATCCCTTGTGCGACCGGAACTTCGATGACTCGTTTACCAGCGAAACGATCCATTTCAACAGCCTTGTCCGCTGCGACGATGATCGCTGTCGCCCGGTCGATATCCGCACGTGTCAATTCATTTTTTACACCAGTCGATCCGTTCGTTTCGACTTTAATATCGACGCCCATCGCTTCCGCTTTTTGCTTCAAGCTATCTGCTGCCATATACGTATGAGCGATTCCTGTCGGGCAAGCCGTGACCGCTAAAATGAACGGTGCATCTTCATTCGTCGGTTTGACGACTTCCGGCTTCGCTTCTGCCGCTTCTTTTTCTTCGATGGCACGAATGACATCGCTTTCAGAAGTGGCTGCATAGAGACGCTCTTGGAATGCAGGGTCCATCAAGTAAACTGAAAGTTTAGAGAGTGTTTCAAGGTGTTCATTATTCGCGTTTTCTCCTGCCGCAATCATGAAGAAGAGGCGGCTCGGTTGTCCGTCTAACGCTTCGTAGTCGACTCCTTCCGACCGACCGAACGCGATTGCTGGCGTTTTGACAGCACTCGTTTTCGCGTGAGGAATGGCAATCCCTTCTCCGAGGCCGGTCGTGCTCTCGCTTTCACGTTTTAGGATTGCGTCGCGATAACCGTTGCGGTCGGATAGTTTACCAGCGCGATCGAGGACATCGACAAGTTCTTCGATGACCTCACCCTTAGAACTCGCGCGTAGATTCAATTGAATCGTGTCGCGTTGGAGCAAGTCCGTGATTTTCATGTTGTTTCCTCCATTCGTTTCAGTGGTGTGAGTTGTACTTGATCGATCAAGCGATCGATCTCTTGTTTTGAACATAGGCCGAATGTATAAGCAGATGCGCTTCCTGTCGTGACCGCGTATCGAAATGCTTCTTGTTCACCTTTTTCTTTCACATTCGCGACAAATCCGGCGACGAGTGAATCTCCTGCACCAACCGAGTTCACCAGTTTCCCGACCGGTGTGTTCGCTGTGACGGCTCCGTCTTTGTTAACAAGTAGTGCCCCGTCTCCCGCAAAGGAGATGATGACGTTTTTCGCCCCGCGTTTGACGAGCTGTTCGGCATATGGAAGAGCTTCTTCAAACGTTTCGATCTCGGTATCAAACAATTCACCTAATTCATGGTGGTTCGGTTTGATCATGAGTGGTTCGAGGGCGAGCACCTCGATCATGGCATCTTTCGTTGTATCGACGACAAAGTCGGCACCTTTTTCGCGAATCGATTCAGCAATGGTCCGATATAGCGAGTCTGGTAGGTTGCTCGGGATACTACCCGCGAGGACGACAATATCGCCTTCTTGAACTTGATCGAACTTGGCCGTCAACAGTTCGAGCTCGCGCTCTGTGATATTCGGTCCGCTCGCATTCAGTTCTGTTTCCTCTTTCGCCCGAATCTTGACATTGATCCGGGTGTTCCCATTCACCTCTACGAAATCGGTGTGTACACCGTGGTCTACGAGTGACTTTTTAATGAAGTCACCGGTCGTCCCACCGATGAAACCAAGCGCCTTCGTCTCTTGTGCATATTCCCGAAGAACGATGGAGACGTTAATTCCTTTACCGCCTGCGCGCTCCGTCGTCTCTTCGATTCGGTTCACTTCTCCTAGATGTACTTCAGGTAATGTTACGTAGTAATCAATAGAAGGGTTGAGTGTTAACGTGTAAATCATTTCGCATTCACCACCTTTGTGATTGTTTGGATGGAACTCATTGACTCACTGCTTGATGTGATCAACTGTGCGGCATCTATCGTCGCGACTCGGCTGAACGTTCGTTTCCCGATCTTCGATGCGTCCGCGAGTACGAACGAGGTTTGTGCCAATTCGATTGCCGTTTTTTTGACAAGCGCTTCTTCTGGGTCCGGGGTCGTGTAACCCGCTTCAAGGTCGATTCCATTCATTCCGAGAAAGGCGAGGTCGACACGATAATTCATCATGCTCTCGCGTGCGTTATACCCAACCAATGCCTGGGTGGAACGCTTTAATTCTCCGCCAATCACAAACGTCTTAATATCAAGATCAAATAATTCATTCGCAATCGGTAGACTGTTTGTGACGACGACAATTTTTTTTCCTTCTAAAAACGGAACCATCGCCTGAGTGGTTGTACCGGCATCTAAATAAATCGACATCCCGTCTTCGATGAACGTTGCGGCCTTCCGTGCAATCGCAACTTTTTCATCTACGAACCGGTCTCGCTTTTCTTCAAATGTCGGTTCCTCATCTGGAGTCGCAATGAGCGTTGCGCCTCCGTGAACCCTTGCCAGATACCCTTCCGCTTCAAGGTCCGTCAAATCTCGACGAATCGTCGACTCGGATGAATCAGTTAAATCAACCAATTCTTTTAATTTGACGACCTTCTGTTCAGATAAGCGTTGCAAAATCAACTGATGTCGTTGTTTCGTTAACATCTTGTTCCCTCCATACGTCTAATATAAAGCGTTTTCATTATAAAAACAACTAAAATCATTCAAAAACATTCATTTCCATTCAACTTGTCACAATTATAACATAAAAAACGGTCAATATATGACCGTTTTTTTGAGTTTATGAGTGTTTTTTTACCCATTCATCCAATTCTTGAACGAGTTTTGGATGAATCGGCGCATCGATCGCTTCTCGATACTCTTTATGCAACGTGAGAAGCGAATGGGGTGACTCCCGTTTCACGAGCAGATGATTCATATCATCGATGATCGATGAGGTGACCTCCCCTTTTGTTTGAATCATATGGACGTGTTCGGGTGGGACTTGGACATCACGTCCCCCCGTAATCGCAAGAACCGAGACGGTAACATGCTCCAACCGCTCTCGGACGTCATAGGATGCATGTTCTCGAATCCATTTCGCATTTACGACTTGACCTCGATATTTGAAAGACGAGACGTTTGTCCGTAAAGAGCGCTCTAACAAATCGTCCTGTCGTTGTCTGACCTTTTTGGCAACGCCCGTCAACCGATAGAAGAGACCTTTTATTCCCTTCACATGTTCGATGTCTTTAGCGAGTGCATCTGCTTGGTATAAGAACATCTGCTTGGACGCTTCATGGAAACCGGAAAGTAAGATCAGTCCATCCGCCTTCGTCTCAAGTTGAACGGCAGGAGCAAGGACGGCCCCTTCACTATGACCAAGTAGATATAAGCGATTCACATCGGCCAATTGTCGAATGGTGCGTACGACAAGAATCGCATCGTTAATCAAGTCATGTAATCCGACTTTGTTGAAGTCTCCATCTGACTTCCCGATTCCTTGTTTGTCATATCGGAACACGTTATATCCATGGTCATACAACGCTTCTGCCAGCTTGGCATACGTGTTAAATCCGACACCACCCATATTGCCGTCACGGTCACTCGGCCCACTTCCGCTCAACATGACAATCGTCGTCCGAGGCTCCTCATGGGAAAGAAAAGTTCCTGCAATCGTTCCATATGTTGTCGTAATTGTCATCTCTTGTTTCATCGTATCGCCTCCATTACTATCATACCCGAAACCGACATCTAAAAAAATATGTCGCCGTCTTCTCAGACAGCGACAATGATTAGGTCAGTCAGTTAGCCAATTGTGCATCCAATCGACCGCACCCGTTACTCCATCTTCCGACAGCCGTTCGAACGTATCTTTCTCCGTGAACACATGCCAACTTCCTTCTAATGAATCACTCAACATCAAATAAGGGATTCCTGCTTCATCGTAAGCGTCACCCGGTGAACTTGCTAACGAACGTACTTCTAGTTCAGCGAATGGCGCCCGTTCTAGTACTGGATAGGATTTCATCCCTTTCGTCCGAACGTATAGTGGACCATCACCAGTCCCAAGAATATCGAGCATGACGACCGTTTCCACTTTTTCTTTTTGCTCCCCTAGCCGTTCAAGGAAATCGTCACTCGCTTCTCTAGAGTCGCCGTTTCCATTCAAAAAGACATATCGAATCGTATAGTCTGGCATTTCCTCGTTCATCACCTGCATCAGATGATATAAGACCGTAGACGGACCGACGGCAGACAAATAATGGGCTCCGTGCCAGGAAGAATCGAGTCGTGACATGAGAATGATCTCCCGTTCCGATTTTCCTTGTTGGACAAACTCGACATATGGGATCTCTTCACGATAAGGTTTGACTCGAATCATTTCCCCATCCTTCAGTTGTTCAGCCGTATCCAAGTCTACCCCTGTACCATCTAACTTCATATAGGATGACGTGAAAACGAAACCCGTCTCATATGGGTCGTCTTCATAAGGGGTGATCAGGTATCCTGCAGCTCCTGCAGATGCGAGCTCTGACAAGTACGCGTTCGCTTCCTGGTCATTCAAAACCTCACCTGCGTAATCGACGGTATACGCATCCTCGATGTTGTCATATGAAAACTTTGTTGTCGGTAAGACGACCACTTTTTCTTTCACATCCGGAATGTCTTGTCCCCACGTCATATGTAGAATCGTACCTTTGAACGGTTGATCAAACGTCATCGATGAAAACCCCTCATACGTTTCGTCCCCCACTTCAATCTCAGTCCAGCCGGTTATCCGTTCTGTGTAAAGGAGGTTTCGATCCATGTCGATAGGTAACTCGGTTCCGAATGATTCAAAAAAGTCGGCACTCTCCCAACTATCCGCATTTCGATCAACTGATGAAATATATTCCGCGGTCTCGAGCGGCGTCGAATAAATTGGATTGAAGAAAAGAACAACTGTCGCGATTGAACGCAACAAACTAAACACGATGATCATGACACGATCTCCATTCATCAATAAATTGCTATGTATACCATTTTTTATTATATACAGCTATTTATGGTCTGACTATTCAATTTTTTATAAATTTAAATATAATTTTAGAAACTGAATGTCATATTCCGACCACAAGAAAAGCCCGTTCGAGTTGAACGGGCCCCTTGTAAATTTTGAAGCTTATACGCCTTCGTATGCTGCGTACATGATTTCTTTCAATTCTTCAACGAGCGGCATTTTCGGGTTGGCCGTCGTACATTGGTCTTCGAATGCGTCGACTGCCATCTTGTCGATCTTCGCATCGAGTTCTGCTTTCTTGATGCCTTGCGCCTTGAACGAAAGTTTGATGTTCAAGCGTTGACCGAGCTCGATGATCGCTTGGACGAGTGACTCGACACCTTCAGCTGTCGTGCTTGCTGGAAGTCCGAGGTAACGCGCGATTTCTGCATAACGTTCGTCTGCGATGAATGACTCATATTTCGGGAACGCCGCAAGTTTCGATGGGCGTGTCGCGTTGTAACGGATGACGTGTGGCATGAGAATCGCGTTCGTACGACCGTGTGGGACGTGGAACTCTCCACCGATTTTGTGAGCGATCGAGTGGTTGATACCGAGGAATGCGTTCGCAAACGCCATACCCGCCATCGTTGAAGCGTTGTGTACTTTCTGACGAGCTTCCGCATCGCTACCGTTTTCATACGCTTTTGGTAGGTAGTCGAAGATCATCTTGATGGCGCGGAGGCAAAGTCCGTCTGTGTAATCATTCGCCATGACGGAAACATATGCTTCGATTGCGTGTGTCATGACGTCCATTCCTGTATCAGCCGTGATTGAAGCTGGAACGGTCATGACGAACTCAGGGTCGACGATGGCGACGTCTGGTGTGATCGCATAGTCAGCAATCGGATATTTCACGTTACGTTTTTTATCTGTGATGACAGTGAACGGTGTCACTTCAGAACCTGTACCAGACGTTGTCGGGATGGCGATAAACATTGACTTGTTACCGAGTGTCGGGAACTTATATGTCCGTTTGCGAATATCCATAAATTTCTGGCGTAGATTCGAGAACTTCTCTTCTGGACGTTCGTAGAAGAGCCACATGCCTTTCGCAGCATCCATCGGTGAACCACCACCAAGTGCGATGATCATGTCTGGTTGGAAGTGACGCATTGCTTCGGCACCGTTCATGACCGTTTCAACAGATGGATCCGGTTCGACTTGGTCGAAGATGCGGTACTCGACACCAGCCGGCAAGTTTTTGATGACTTTGTCAGCGAATCCGAGTTTGACCATCATTTCATCTGTGACGATCATCGCCCGTTTTTTCGTTGTGAGCGATTGAAGATATTGTACTGAGTTTTTCTCGAAATAGATTTTTTCAGGTACTTTGAACCATTGCATATTCACGCGACGTCTCGCCACCTTTTTCACGTTGAGTAGATGTTTCGCCGTCACGTTTTCTGAGACGGAGTTTTTACCGTAAGACCCACAACCGAGCGTAAGGGATGGTGTCATTTCGTTATAAAGGTCACCGATTCCACCGTGTGCTGAAGGTGAGTTGACGATGATGCGGCAAGCTTTCATACGGAGACCGAACTCAAGGATGGCATCGTCATCTGTTGAGTGGATGACAGCCGTATGACCGAGACCACCAATCTCGAGCATTTTTTCAGCGATTGCGAATCCTTCTTCACGTGATTGAACTTTATACGCACCGAGAACCGGGCTTAATTTTTCGTGAGAGAGAAGTTCCGTTGCGCCAACTGTTTCAAGCTCTGCAATCAAGATCTTCGTATCCGCTGGTACTTTGAGACCTGCCTGTTCAGCGATCCATGCTGCCGGCTTCCCGACGATTTCAGGGTTGACCGCACATGTATCTGTTCGAATGACGAGTGTTTCAAGTTTTGCTTTTTCTTCTGGTGAGCAGAAGTAGCAACCTAGTGCCGTCATCTCTGCTTTCACTTCTTCATATACTTCTTGATCGACGATGATCGCTTGTTCAGACGCACAGATCATTCCGTTGTCGAACGTTTTTGAAAGGATGACGTCTGAGATGGCACGTTTCACTTTCGCAGTCTTATCGATATAGGCTGGTACGTTACCAGGTCCGACACCGAGTGCTGGTTTACCAGTCGAGTAAGCCGATTTGACCATCGCTGCCCCACCCGTCGCAAGGACCATCGCTACACCAGGGTGGTTCATGAGCGCTTTCGTCGCATCGAGTGACGGAACTTCAACCCATTGAATCAAGTTTTCAGGAGCACCTGCCGCCACTGCTGCGTCACGGAGGACACGAGCCGCTTCGCTTGAACATTGTTGCGCTGATGGATGGAACGCGAAGATAATCGGGTTACGTGTCTTGATGGCGATGATCGCTTTGAACATCGTTGTCGATGTTGGGTTTGTGACCGGTGTGACCCCAGCGACGACACCGACTGGTTCCGCGATGTATGTGATTCCGTTTTGAACGTCATCTTCAAGGACGCCTACCGTTTTCTCACCACGGAGTGAGTTATAGATATATTCTGTCGCGAAGATATTTTTGATCATCTTGTCTTCAAAGACACCGCGACCTGTTTCTGTATGTGCTAATTTCGCGAGTGTGACGTGTTGCTCGAGTCCCGCAAGCGCCATCGCCTGTACGATGTGATCAATTTTCTTTTGGTCGAACGTCATCAACGTATCGAGTGCCTTATGCGCACTTGCTACGAGCGTGTCCACCATTTGTTCTGCCGTTGTTTCCACTTTTGCTTTCTCTTTGACTGCCATGTTAGGTTCCTCCTCATAAGTGAGAGCTTTTTATGAACATATTGACTTGATGGAAGCACATTGTGATGACTGTTTTTAGAGATTGTGCTTTCCTTCACATTCATAGAATACAATGTTTTTCAGGTTTTGTGGGTGACAAGAATGTGAACTCTTTCACAATATTTTTTTATCTGTTATTGATAGCTCTTGATTTTTGTATGCGTCCTCAGTAAAATCGAATTCGTTTTCATGAAAATATATCAAACCTTCAATGTAAACGCTTACATATTTTGTGTCGATTCAATCTCTACTATGATGTATCAATCATCACATCAACCCGTTTTTAGGTTCAACTGCACCTAACTCGTGTATAATGAAAATAGAACCTAACTAGGAAGTGAATCTATTATGCCGAAACAAGATGCAGCGGACCAGTTTGTCAAACTGATTCCTTTAATTCGTCGTAAATTGTTACGTCGATCTGATTTTCCTCAAATTCTAAACCTGAACTTCTCTCATTTCCATCTATTGATGTTGATTGAGGACGAGGGGGCTGTCACGAATGGACGAATCAGCGAGACACTCTCCATCGCGCCACCGAACGTTACCCCGCTCATCACGAAATTATTGAACGAGGGGTATATCACGCGGGTGCCAGACGAGCGGGATCGCCGCGTGATTTGGAATCAACTGACCGAGGAAGGTGAACGAATCTTACTTGAGCGCAGAGACTCATTCCGTAGACTATTCGAGGAACGTCTCGCCTTTTTGAATGAGGACGAAACTGATCGACTCATTGAGAGTTTGAAGACACTTACAGAGATTGTCGAGAAGATGGACAAAGGTGACAAGTAAAACTTTTCTCGTCAATTCCCACAACTTCTTATATAATCTGTAATGAATCTACGTACAAATGGAAAGAGAGATGACATGTAATGGGTCGTAAATGGAACAACATTAAAGAGAAGAAGGCGTCAAAAGATGCGAACACGAGTCGCGTCTATGCGAAGTTCGGTCGCGAGATTTATGTGGCCGCTCGTCAAGGGGAACCTGATCCTGAGTTGAACCAGTCATTAAAATTCGTTGTGGAACGTGCGAAGACGTATAACGTGCCCCGGGCGATCATCGATCGTGCCATCGACAAAGCCAAAGGTGGCGATGAGGAAAATTTCGATGAACTTCGATATGAAGGGTTTGGTCCGAATGGTTCGATGGTCATCGTCGATACATTGACGAATAACGTCAACCGTACGGCTTCAGAAGTTCGTGCCGCTTTCGGTAAAAACGGAGGCAACATGGGAGTCAGTGGCTCGGTCGCATATATGTTCGATGCAACTGCCGTCATCGGTGTCAATGAAATGTCGGCAGATGACGTCCTCGAACTCATGATGGAACATGACCTTGATGTGCGTGATGTTATCGAGGAAGACGAGACGGTCATCGTCTATGCAGAGCCAGAAGCGTTCCACGCCGTTCAAACTGCATTCAAGGCTGCCGGTGTAGAAGAGTTTGCCGTTGCGGAATTGACGATGCTCCCGCAGAACGAAGTGTCACTCGATGACGCTTCGCAAGAACAGTTTGAAAAACTAATCGATGTGCTCGAAGACTTGGAAGATGTGCGCCAAGTGTATCATAACGTCGAAATGTAACACGTAAGCGATAACTTTCACGAGTTATCGCTTTTTTTCATATTCGATTTGACAAGGGTCACATCATATGTTAAATTTCAAAAAGTCTTTATCATATTAAAGTGATACCAAGAGAAAGAAAACGCGAAAGGTGTTGGATCGATATGAACGCAGTATTACTTGCAGTCATCGTCTTATTTGCGCTCGCCATCAGCCGAGTGCACATTGTATTATCATTAATCTTAGCGGCGCTTGTCGGAGGGCTTGTTGGAGGACTTGGGTTCAACGATACGTTGACCGCCTTCAGTGACGGTCTTGGTGGTGGAGCGAGCATCGCACTCAGCTACGCGCTCCTCGGCGCATTCGCTGTCGGGTTATCGAAGACGGGGCTTCCGGATGTCTTAGCTGAAAAATTGATTGCGATGTCAGGTCGTGACGTGTCAGGCAAGCGTGTGATGTACGTCAAAGCATTCCTGTTGTCACTCATCTTATTGTTATCCATCAGCTCTCAAAACGTGCTTCCGATACACATCGCCTTTATCCCGATTGTGATTCCGCCGTTACTCGTACTGTTCAATGAGTTGAATGTAGACCGTCGTCTCGTAGCGATCATTTTGACGTTCGGTCTTGTGACACCATATATGTTGTTACCTGTCGGGTTTGGTGGGATTTACTTGAATGAGATTCTCATCGCAAACGTTGAAGCAAACGGCTTGACTGTCGGAGACGTCAACATCATCTCGATCATGGGTATCCCGGCATTAGGGATGGTCGTCGGATTGATAGCGGCGTTCATTCACTACCGGAAACCGAGAACGTATGACACGATTGCACTCGGACCAACTGATTATGAAGTACGTCAAATGAGTGGTTTGAAGATGATCATGACACTCGCTGTCGTTCTCATCGTCCTCATCGTTCAATTGCAGACCGAGTCGATGATCGCCTCTGCGGTGACTGGTTTGATCTTGCTTTCAATCTTCCGCCTGATTCCATGGTCTGAGGCAGATGATATCTTCACAAGCGGCATGCGCATGATGGCATTCATCGGGTTTGTCATGATCGCCGCAAGTGGATTCGCTGCCGTCATCCGCGAGACAGGTGCGATCGAACCGCTCGTCAACGGAGCGAGCGATTTGATGGGTGACTCTAAACTCATTGCCGCTCTAGTCATGTTGCTCGTCGGCCTTGTCATCACGCTCGGAATCGGTTCAAGTTTCTCGACCGTTCCAATCATTGCTGCGATTTTCGTCCCGCTCTGTGTACAATACGGGTTCTCAGTCGAGGCGACCATTGCCATCATCGGGACTGCAGGAGCGCTTGGGGACGCAGGTAGCCCAGCGAGTGACTCGACACTCGGACCTACGAGTGGATTGAACGCTGACGGTCAACACGATCACCTACGTGAAACGGTTTGGCCAACGTTCTTACACTACAATATTCCACTCATCATCTTCGGTGTGATTGCGGCGATGGTGCTTTGATCATTTTTTCCGTCGTGAATAAATGGTTCCTAATAAAATGAGGATGAGAATAAACCAGATTCCCGTATACATGAGGATTTCCGTGAACATAAAACTCCTCCTAAACAAAAGATAAGGAGCGACGGCTGTCGCTCCTTTTTATGATGAGGTTTTTAATTCGGTCTTGCAAGTATCGAGATACGCATCGACGACCTCTGCTACTTCTCGTCCTTCACGAATCGCCCATACGATCAAGCTTTGCCCTCGCTTGGCATCCCCCGCGACAAAGACGTTTTCCGTTGCCGTCTGGAAATCTTTCGTCTTCTCGACACCGATTATCCGCAACTCGTGCTCTGGTCGTTCAAATCCAATGGCGACGAGGATCAAATCCGCCGGATACGTCTCTATTGAATCTTCCTCTACGAAGAAGGTTGCCTGACCATCCGGGTTGACGACTTTCGTCATCCGTTCCGTTTCAATCCCTGTGACACGTCCTTCTTTCGTGACGATTTGGTTGGAGCGAATCAAATACGTTCTCGGGTCTTTCTCATAGATCGCGAGTGATTCCGCATACGCATAATCCGTCGTAAGCGTGTCCGGTTGAAGTGGCCAAGGTTTCTCTGGTGCACGAAGCAACCCTTTTGACGGGTGCTTCCCAAACTGAACGACTGATTTTGCACCTTGACGGATTGCTGTCGCCACACAGTCGGCTCCTGTATCTCCACCCCCGATGACGATGACATTTTTGTCTTTGGCGTCATGTTCTGGTGATCGGGTCGTTCCTTTTCGCTCGTACATCGATGCCGTCAAATAATCCATCGCCATTTCAACACCACGTGCATCATCCCCGTCAATCCCGAGCGTGCGCTGTTTCTGAGCGCCTGTCGCGAAAATCACCGCATCGTATTGGTTCCGAAGCGCCTCCACTGTCACATCCGTACCGACCTCAATGTTCGTCTGGATGACAATTCCCTCTTGTTCGAGCAATCGAATACGACGTCTCACGACATCCTTATCCAGTTTCATGTTCGGGATTCCGTACATGAGTAGCCCTCCCGGTTCATCCGCCTTCTCAATGATGGTGACCGAATGTCCGAGTTGGTTCAGTTGGTCGGCAGCTGCCAATCCAGCCGGCCCACTTCCGATGATGGCGACTGTCATCCCGCTTCTTCGATGAACCGGTCTTGGTTTCACCCAACCTTCTTCAAACGCCCGATCGATGATGGTTCGTTCAATCGATTTGATCGCAACCGGATCTTCACTGATTCCGAGTGTACAAGACCCCTCACACGGTGCGGGACAAACTCGACCCGTAAACTCCGGGAAGTTATTTGTCTCCATCAATCGGTGATACGCTCCCATCCAGTCCGATTTGGTCACAAGCTTGTTCCACTCCGGGATATAGTTGTGAATCGGGCACCCAATCGTCTCTTGTCCAATCATATCCCCGACATGACAGAATGGAGTGCCACAGTCCATACAACGTGCAGCCTGCTGTTTGACGGATTCGTCATCCATTCGTGTTGCATATTCTTCATAATCCTTCACTCGCTCATCCACAAGACGCTCAGGTAGTGTGGACCGTGCGATGTTTAAAAAGTTATGTTTCATGCGTTACCCCCCTCAGTCACAACCCGGAACAATTCAAGTGCTCGGTCCGCTTCGCTCAATTCCGGTCGATTCGCCTCGATTTGACGCATAACGTCCAATACATTCGCATAATCTCGAGGAACGACCTTTACAAAGTGAGAGCGAGCTTGTTCGAACGACTCTAAAATAGTCCGTGCTTTAACACTGTCTGTATGAAACTGATGCGCTTCGAGAAGTGCATAAATTTGTTCCATATCTTCATCGTTCAATTCTTTTACGACGGAGACGAGCTCCTCGTTGACGAGTCGATCGTACGCTTGATCCCCATAAAGATATGCGACGCCACCTGACATGCCGGCTGCAAAGTTCCGTCCGACATCACCGAGGACGAGAACCGTTCCCCCGGTCATATACTCACATCCATGATCGCCGACTCCTTCGACGACTGCCGTCGCCCCGGAATTTCGAACGGCAAAACGCTCGCCGACGTGACCGTTAAAGAAAGCTTGTCCGCTCGTCGCTCCGTACAAGCAGACGTTTCCGGCAATCATTTGTTTACTTTCATCAAACGGTGCATGTTTTTCAGAGATCAATGCTAATTTCCCACCGCTCAAGCCTTTCCCGATATAATCGTTGGCATCCCCGATGACGGAAATGGTGATCCCTCGTGGTAAAAATGCTCCTAGGCTTTGTCCGGCTGATCCACTGAGGCGAAGCGAAATGGTATCATCCGCTAAACCGACCTGACCGTGAACTTTCGTCACTTCAAACCCCAACTGCGTCCCGACGGCGCGATCGGTGTTTCGGATGCGACCAACGAAGAAGGTCGGTTGCAACGAGTTGATTGACCGTGAGACTGCCGGAATCAATTTTCGGTGATCATAGGAACGGTATGCCGGGTGAGCGACTTCTTCACGCTCAGGAAGTGGTGTCGGCATCGAGAGCATCGGTGCTAAATCTAACCGTTTTGCTTTCGGATGTTTCGTCTTCCATTCACTTTCTTCGAGAAGATCCGTTCGACCAATCACGTCGTCTAATGATGTCACACCGAGTGATGCTAAAATTTCTCGTACTTCTTCTGCCAAGAACGTCATCAGGTTGACGACGTGTTCTGGTTTCCCCATAAATTTCTGACGAAGCACAGGGTCCTGTGTCGCCACACCGACCGGACACGTATCTAAATGGCATGCACGCATCATAATACATCCAAGGACGACGAGTGGCGCTGTCGCAAACGCAAACTCTTCCGCCCCGAAGATGGCAGCTAGGACGATGTCTCGCCCCGTCATGAGCTTTCCATCCGTCTCAAGTGTGACTCTCCCCCGTAACCCGTTCAACGCGAGCGTTTGATGCGTCTCTAAGAGTCCAAGTTCCCAAGGAAGACCTGTGTGCTTGATTGATGTCTTTGGAGAAGCACCGGTTCCACCATCATATCCACTGATGACAATCGTATCGGCATTCGCTTTCGCGACACCGGCTGCAATCGTCCCGACGCCTGACTTCGAGACAAGTTTCACACTGATTTTCGCCTTAGGATTCACATGCTTTAAGTCAAAGATGAGTTGGGCCAAGTCCTCAATCGAATATATATCGTGATGTGGAGGCGGTGAGATGAGTCCAACCCCCGGAACGGATCCACGCACTTCGGCGACCCATGGGTACACCTTATTTCCAGGAAGTTGGCCACCCTCACCCGGTTTTGCCCCTTGCGCCATCTTGATTTGAATTTCATCGGCATGGTAAAGATATTCTGCCGTCACCCCGAATCGTCCGCTCGCGACTTGCTTGATGCGGCTGATGCGTTCGTTTCCAAACTCATCCGGGACGAAGCGGGCCCGGTCTTCCCCGCCTTCTCCAGAGTTACTTTTCGCACCGATCTGATTCATGGCGATAGCGAGCGTTTCATGCGCCTCTTTCGACAAGGACCCAAATGACATCGCGCCTGTCTTAAAACGGCGAACGATCGACGTGACTGGCTCTACTTCTTCGAGCGGGACAGGACGTTGTGTTTTAAATGCAAACAACTGTCGAATGAACTGTCCTGATGATTCATGCAGCTTCACATAAGCATCATAATATTTACGTTCATTCTCACGACAGGCACGTTGCAACAAATGAATCGTCTTCGGATTGAATGCATGTTCTTCTCCGTCTGCACGCCATTGGAAATCACTTCCCGCCTCGAGCGGACGATTCGTCGCATAGGCGGACGTATGGAGTGTTCTCGCTTCGTTTTCAAGTTCTTCAAATCCGATTCCAGACAGTTGGGACGTCGTTCCCCTGAAATGCGTCTCAATCAAATTGCAATCTAATCCGACGGCTTCGAAAATTTGGGCCCCACGGTAGCTTTGAATGGTCGAGATACCCATTTTCGACATGATTTTGACGATGCCTTCGACAACTGCTTTTTGATACGAGCGAATGGCCTCTTCAAATGAATGCGCAATTTGTTTACGTTCGACTAAATCTCTTATCGTCGCATAGGCTACGTAAGGATATACCGCATCTGCCCCATACCCAATCAAGGTCGCTGCCTGATGCACTTCTCGAACTTCACCACTCTCACAAATGAGACTACAGTTCGAGCGCAAGTTCTCTCGAATCAAGTGTTGATGAATCGCACTCAGTACGAGAAGAGACGGCATCGCAATCCGTTTATTACTGACGAGACGGTCAGATAGGACGATCACGTTCGCACCATTTCGTACAATCTGGCTGACCTGTTGCAAAAGGGCTTCAAGCGACGCCTCTAAATCATTTGTAAACGTCGTATCGACTCGTTCGAGCTTGAGCTTCTCGGCAAGTTGCTTGAGGGTTGCCCCATCAATCATCGGATGATTCAACCACACACGTTTCGCGTGACCTCGTCCAGTATGGACCGGATTTCCTTGCGGACCAATCCAAGTAAACGTAGCCGTGACAATTTTCTCCCGTAACGCGTCGATTGGCGGGTTGGTCACTTGCGCGAAGTGTTGTTTGAAATAATGGAACAAGGAACGGGGCCGCGTCGAGAGCACCGCAATTGGTTGGTCATGCCCCATCGAGCCGATTGGATCTTTTTCGTCTTTGATTAACGGAACCATATACTGTTCAATGTCTTCTTTCGTATATCCAAACGCACGTTGCACACGTCCGAGTTCAAGTAGTTCTTCTTCAACGACCTCTCGATCCTCAATGGTCATCATCTGCTTAAGCCATTTGTGATAAGGCTCTGACTTCGCAATCGTCTCTTTGATCTCATGATCAGGAATCAATCGCTTTTCAATCAAGTCAATCAACAACAACTGTCCTGGTCTTAGACGTTGTTTGGATTTGACGTTCTCTGCGTCAACCGGAATGACTCCTGTTTCAGAGGAGAGAATCAATTCCCCGTCCAATGTTTCGACATAACGCATCGGACGCAAGCCGTTACGATCTAAAATAGCTCCGATTTGCCTTCCATCTGTGAAGACGACTCCAGTCGGTCCATCCCACGGCTCCATGATGGATGAATGATACTGATAGAAGTCGCGCTTGAACGGTTCCATCTTTCCTTCGACAAATGGTTCAGGAATCAACATCATCGCCGTGTGGGCGATCGAACGACCTGTTCGTGTGAAGAATTCAAAAGCGTTATCGAGCATGGACGAGTCGCTCCCATCCTCTTGAAGCACAGGGAACAAGTGTTGAACGTCTTCGAATAAGTCTGTTGACGTGACCCCTTCCCGTGCTCGCATCGCATCGATATTTCCACGAAGCGTATTGATTTCCCCGTTATGGACTATCATGCGGTTCGGATGAGCTCGTTCCCAAGAAGGGAACGTATTCGTCGAGAAACGAGAATGGACGATGCCGAACGTGCTTTTATAGTGAGGAGATTGCAAGTCCAAATAGAATGCGGCGATTTGATTTGGCGTCAACATCCCTTTATATACGACCGTTCTCGTTGACAGGCTTGCGATATATAGGCGTAATGATTCGACTTTTTCGATTTTTCGACGAAGTTCATAGAAGACGCGTTCATTCGCATCCTCGTCTAGGAATGGACATGAGATAAACCATTGATAGATGACCGGTTGTGTGACCCGCGCATGTTCCCCGATTTGCATCGGGTCGACAGGTACTTCGCGCCATTCGATCGTCGAACAATCCAGTTCATCCGCCATCCGTTCCATCAACGTGATCTTTTCGTGAAGCTGATTCTCAGACGGCTGAAAAAAAACCATTCCGACAGCGTAACGACCGAGTGACGGAAGGTTCATGGTTTGCGTAAACAATTCGTGTGGAATCTCAGTCATGATACCCGCCCCATCACCAGCATCGATGACACCTTCTCCTCCTCGGTGCTCTAAATTACATAACATGGAGAGCGATTTTTGAACGATTTCATGTTTCTTTAGCCCATGTAGATTGACGTAAAGTCCAATCCCACACGCATCTTTCTCAAATTTTGAGTCATACAAACCAACTCGACTCATATCATCGACCCCTTTCACTCACAGTTTCGTAATTAACATTTTGTTCTAAATATTCTGAAAAATCAAGTGAGTTGCATGCATTTTTGCATAATAGAAATCTCATTTAGTCATATTGAAAGCGTATACATGACTGTTATCAATGGATTTATCGTTTTTAGTTATGTTCAATAAAGAATAAATATCCATAAATATTATTTATTTATAGGTTCTTCAGAACATAAAAAAGGATATCCTGAAGATACCCTTTTCTTGATTATTGTTCTACTGTTTTACGCGGATGATGTAAAAACGATTTCGGACGTTTCCACAAAATCAATCCGATATACCCAATCGCAAGCAATGCGAGGGCGCTGACAATCACAACATAGAGTGTGCCTTCTTCGATTCTCGCAAATATTCCGATATATGCCCAGACGAATACGAGTGGATAGATGAAATCATGATGCCACCACATAAAGAGAAGGGCAAGAATCACACCGACCATCAGCATAAGAGAGGTCCAGGCGAGTTCATCAAGACCTAACAGCGACGTGATCTGTTTCGTCTTCATCACAACGAACGTGTTGACGATGGTCGCGACTGATACCCAGCCGATGTAGATGGAGAACGGGAACCGATCGAGCCAGCTCGTAGACGTCCGAAAAGCGATATAATACAACCAGCACAGCGTAGCCAGGAACAACACCATGATGACAAGTGAGACGACGAACCATTCGTTCGTGAATGCCAATAGCCATAAACCATTCAGCACGCAAGAGACTAAAAATCCGGCTTTCATCCGCTCGGCTTGACGATTCGCCGTCGTCCCTTTCTTCAACTGGAGCACCAGCCAGACAAGTAACGCGACATAGATGACACCCCAAATCGAGAAGGCGTACCCTGCCGGCTTAAAGTAGATATCGATGCGGTCCGAAACCGCCGCGTTGTCGCCGCTCGCGAAATAGTTGATGACGACGGTCGCTAAAAAAGCAACCCAGTTTACAATCGGCCATTTTGATAAGTCCATAAGCACGATCTTCTAAATGAAGATCAAACACCTCCTTTTGTAACATAATATTAAATACCCGCATCCATGTGACTCTACACGTACAAAGGGGCTCGCATATGCGAACCCCTTCTCCATTAAAAGTCGATTTCGTCTGGATCTGGTCCGAGACGTTCTCCTGTCGCCACTTGATCGATCTTCGCCAAATCGTCCGCATCGAGTGAGAAGTCGAAAACATCAAAGTTCTCACGGATTCGATGTGGTGTCACCGATTTCGGTAGCGCGACATGACCGGATTCAAGGTGCCAACGGAGCACAATCTGAGCCGGTGTCTTCCCATGTTTTTCTGCAATTTCAGAAAAAGCAGGGATGTCTAAAAACTTACCTTGCATGAGTGGACTCCACGCCTCGATCTGAATCCCTTCATCTTGGCAGTAATCCAACAAATCAGGTTGCGGGAGTTGTGGATGAAGTTCAACCTGATTGATGAGTGGCGCCATCAGACCGGCTTCTTTCAATGTTTCTAAATGGTGTTCTTTAAAGTTGGATACACCGATTGCTTTGATTTTTCCGGCTTCATATAAATCGATGAGATCTTTCCACGCATCGACGAACCCATCAACCGGCCAATGCAACAGACAAAGGTCCAAATAATCTGTCTGGAGTCGTTTTAACGAGTCTTCGAATGCCTCTTTCGTTTTGCCTTCACGAATGTCATCATTCCAAATCTTCGACGTGATGAACAATTCAGAGCGGTCTACACCTGAGAGATGAATTCCCTTCGCAACGCCCTCTTCATTTTTATAGATTGCAGCCGTATCGATGTGACGATAGCCTGTTTTGATCGCTTCAACGACAGCAGCTGGCGCCTCGGTTTCATTATCGACCTTCCAGACCCCAAAGCCGATCATCGGAATTTCGACCTTATTTCGTAATGTAGCGTAAAGCATCTCATTCATCCCCTTTTCATTCTAACGAGATGATTGTATCATACCCGACAATTTATTTCGGAAAACTAAATCGTCAAATCTTTTCGGGTGAATCGGAAGAACGAGAGTGCTGAAAAGATAGTCAAGAGACCGAGTAACCAGATGAAATGGATGCCCCAATACTCCTCACGCATGATGGCACCTGCGTCAAAGAGAGAGAAGAATGAGAGGTTTGACATCCAATCGAATTGATCGCTCACTCCTTGGATGATATTCATCACGAGAAAGAACGTGAATATCCCGCCCGTCACCATATAGGATTTACTACTATCATCGAATAGACTCGCAATCACATAAGCGGCCACGCCTAGGACGAGCAACATGAGCGCCCCATTCAATTGAAGCATCCACAGAAC
Organism: Exiguobacterium sp. s181; assembly: GCF_018617125.1. GTDB lineage: Bacteria > Bacillota > Bacilli > Exiguobacteriales > Exiguobacteriaceae > Exiguobacterium > Exiguobacterium profundum. The sequence continues at coordinate 758,733 of NZ_JACSJM010000002.1, read as the reverse complement.
CGCATAATCGATTTGTAAATCGAACAGAAGGTCCGCTACCATTAAACTTAATCCATTCAGACCGACAAATAGCCCGACTGCCACAATCAACACAACGAAGCTTGACATCACATACGTGACCCGAGAAATCGGTGCTGCCATATACAACATGATTTCTCCTGAATCGACCGGTTTGGCCAAGAGTTTCGAGGCGAAAGTCAATGCGAATAAAGCCGCGAGCACGTAGAAAATCAACCCATAATAGTTGCTCGACAATAGATTGAGAACGTTGTCCATCGCCATCGACGCGTTGATTTGGAAGACGTCGAGAAGCTCAGGTGGCAACGATTCTAATTTCGCCTCAATTAAGCCTGTTTCTTGAATAGATGGGAAGATGGCGGCTAAGAAAAAGAGATATACGCTGGTCCCGATTGAATATCCAAGAATCCAACTGCGATTCTGTTTCAACATGGAGCGAATTAACATGTCATGTCGCCTCCCCGTAATACTGCATGAACAAATGTTCGAGCTCGTCTGTACCGCTTGACAATGATTGAATCTGGAAATCCGCCAACGTTCGAATGAGATGGTTCAACTCTGATGGTGTGGAGATGGTGACCTCGACATGCATGCCGTTCCGTTCACCAGAATCGGCCGCGAATCGAACGGCTTCCGCTTCCGTTGAAAATTCGATTCGATACCGTTTCACGCTATGTTGTCGTAATTGTTCCATATCCTCTTCGATGATGATGCGTCCATCTTTAATCAACGCGGCACGGTCGCACGTCCGCTCCATCTCAGGGAAATGATGAGAACTCATGAGAATCGCTTTCCCTAATTGCTTTTCTTCAATTAACCAATCGACTAGACGCTCTTGCATGAGCGGGTCTAATCCGCTCGTCGGTTCATCCAAAATATAGACGGGCACATCTTTCATGAAGCAGGTGATGATAGCAAGCTTTTGCTTCATCCCTTTTGACATCTTCCGTACTTTCGTCGCCTCATCGAATGAAAACCGTTCACGTAATTGCCGTTCACGATCCGGATTCGTTTTGTGCAGATGGCGCGTCAATCGAATGATTTCTTCCCCTGTCATGTTTTGGGGATAATTAATTTCTCCCGGCAAATAGCCGACGCTTTGCTTCACTTGCTCCGTCTCCTGCCAACAATCGAATCCGTTGATAGTCGCCTTGCCTTCACTCGGCTTCAACAGACCCATCAAATGTCGAATCGTTGTGGATTTCCCAGCGCCGTTCGGTCCGATGAATCCGAAGATTGTTCCTGGTGTCACTTGAAGGGATACATCAAAAATGCCATGTGTATCATCAAATCGTTTCGTCAATCGCTGAATCCGAATCATCTCGACCCCTCCTTTTTTGTAATATCTTAACAATATGATTACAAAACTAGTATATCATGTTCTTTTTTGAAATGGAAATGGTATATTGATTACAAAACTAGAGAAAGGAGCGCTTCGATCAATGGATGGATTTGCGAAACGCACCGAAGAAAAACAACAAGCGATCTTACGTGCCGCTTATGACTTGATGACAGAGAAGCAATCCCGATTTAAAATCAGTGAACTAGCGAAACGAGCGCATGTATCCCCTGTATCCATCTATAATTACTTCGGTTCAAAAGACCAGGTCATCGTGGAAATCTTAAAGCAAATGACAGAAGAGCAGATGAGTTGGATTGAACAGGCGATTGAGTCGAACGCTCCCTTCGATGCGTTACTCGTCGAGATCCTAAAACGAAAAATCCAGACGGCGGTTCTCTTTGACGAGACCATCACAGCAATGATTCAACAAGACCCGAACTGGGAACAGCTTGCGACTCGAGGATATACTGCTTTCGCCCGGTTGATTGAATACGGGAAGGCCCAAGGGTCAATCGATTCGACGTTATCCACTTCTTCTTATTTACGCTATGTACAATTCATGCAACAGGCTATCCTGTCCGATTCTCAGTTTTCAATCGAGAATATGAAGGAAACGATGGACGTCTACTTTCATTTCTTTTTGAATGGGGTCATGAAACGGTAAAAGGTGACTGTCTCAAGCAAGCAGACAGTCACCTTTTTTATGTGTGATAGATAAAGTCTTCAATTGGATAGAGCGATAGATCCACTTCCGCGTCTCCTGTCAGAACGAGGTCACTCAACACTTTTCCGATGAACGGGCCGACCGTCAAACCGGATGATCCCAGACCGTTCGCGACCAACAGTTTTTCTGCCCCAGGCACCCTTCCGAGTACGGGAATTGAATTCGGTGTAACCGGACGGAAGCCGACTTTCGTCCCCACGAGTTCTGCCTCAGCAAGTCCAGGTGCCGACTCCAAACCTTTCGTCAGTACTTCGTGTACACCGATTGCAGTCGGACGAACGTCGAACGCTTTTCCTTTCTCATGTGTCGAACCGATGACCACTTTCCCGTCGTCAAATCCGAGTAAATAGCGGCGTCGTGGCGGCATGACGACCGGCCAGTCAGATGCATCTGTATCCTTCAACTGGACGTGGACGAGCTGGGCCTTTTCCCCTTCGACTCGTACCGTATATCCAAGAGGCTGTAACAGCTCCGGTAACCAAGCACCCGTCGCAAGGATGATTTCATCCGCTTCATATCTCACTCCGTCACACTCCACACCAATCTCATCTCCGCTCGTCAACCGTGCTGAACCGTTGACAAATGTGACGCCACGCTTGATAGCGACTCTCTCAAGTGCAGCGCGAAAGCGACCGCCGTCGACTCTAGCCCCTCCTGTCACGAAGAGTGCATCGTATTCATCGGATAACGGTGGGAAACGATGTTGTGCCTCTGCTGCAGTCAATCGTTCGAGTTCACCGATTTCTGGCGCTTCTTCTCGACGAAGCAAAGTTCGCTCCATCATCTGGTCGAGCTTTGTTTCTTCATGGAGCGCAAGCGTCCCGACACGTTTGTATCCGGTGTCCGTCTCCCCTTCAGCCTCCAGCTCTTTGACGACCTTAGGATAATAGCTTGCTCCGCCTTTCGCCAGTGCATACCAAGCTTTGTTGCGTCGCTGCGCAATCCACGGACATACGATTCCAGCCGCGGCATCCGTTGCTCTTCCTTCTTCTTTCCGGTCAATGACCGTTACATCCGCTTTACCAGCTAAATGATAGGCAGCCGAAACACCGACGATCCCTGACCCGATAATCACTATTTTCTTCATCATAAATCTGTCTTGCTCAGACAGATGGACACATCCTTTCGTAAAAAAATCATCGACCCAACGGATCGATGATTGATTATTATTCTCTCATCGCTAGACGATAAAGTAAATCTAACAACTCGATGTAGAGCCACACGAGCGTGACGATTAATCCGAATGCCGCGACCCATTCCAACTGTTTCGGAGCCCGAGCTTCGACTTGACTTGCGATGAAGTCGAAATCTAAGACGAGAGCGAGTGAAGCGACGATGACAATCACGAATTGAACACCGATCGCAAGTGGGCTTGAACCGGTCATGAATGCCAAGCCTGAACCGAACAAACTCATAACGAGTTGCACAAGATATAACAACATGACTGTGAACATGGCTGCCATGACACCGGCTTTAAACTTCTGTGTCACTTTGACAAGCCCTGTCGTATAGACAAACCACATCGCAAAGGCGACGACAAACGTCGTTAATACGGCACGTCCCACAATACCAGGGACCATCGCTTCAAAGAAATACGAAATCGATCCGACGAAGACACCTTCGATAATCCCGTATAGGGGTGCGACGATCGGAGCCGTATTTGGTTTAAACGTGATGAGCAAAGCAAAGATAAAGCCGAGGATGAGTGACCCGATCATGAGCGGGAACAAGAGCCCTTCTCCGATTGTCGGAACGACAAGCCATGTCGTACCGGCTGCCGCTGTCACGAGTAAAAGCAAGGTGAACACTTTAGACCATGTTCCCGCTTTCGTCATCGGTTCGGCACTGTAAGCTGAGGACTGCATTGATTTACGAAGTAATGGATTCGATTTTAAGTTCAACGTTGAATAGCTCCTTTATGGTTCAGTTACTGTTTTGCGAACACGTCGATGAACGCGCGCATATAATCTGGTAAGTCTGGCGGACGACGACTTGAGACGATATGTCCGTCGACGACGACCGGCTCATCATGCCAAATCGCTCCCGCATTTTCCATGTCATCTTTGATTCCAGGCGTGCTCGTCACGTTCACCCCGTCTAGAATGTTCGCAGAAATCAACACCCAACCGGCGTGACAGATTTGACCGATTGGTCGTTTTTGTTCATCCATATAACGGACGAATCCTTTCACCGAATCGAAACGGCGCAATAAGTCAGGAGACCATCCGCCTGGCACGAGGATCGCATCGAACGATGTAATGTCCACATCATCAAACGCCACGTCAGATTTTGCTGGCACACCGTATTTACCGATATATGCGTGATCGGCCTTCTCCCCAGCGAGGATCACGTGCGCTCCCTCTTCACGAAGGCGATGCACCGGGTACCAAAGCTCTAAATCCTCGAAGTCATTACTGACAAGTTGAAGGACTTTCTTCCCTTGTAGTTTCATCAAACCCCTCCTTTTATTCATTCCCCATTATACCCGAAAGCGACAGTCACGAAAACGAAGAATCATGATTGTTTTTCCAGGATATTGATTGTGGATGATTCTTACCACTATATCTTGTGTTTCCTCCCTACAATTGATACCTTTAGTGGTAGAAGAATGAGAAGGAGGCACATCACCTATGAAGCAATATCATGACTTATGTCGACACATCCTCGACCAAGGTGTCGTAAAGGAAGACCGGACCGGGACCGGGACAACGAGTGTATTTGGTTACCAAATGCGTTTCAATCTGCAAGAAGGGTTCCCCCTGATTACGACGAAAAAATTACATATTCGTTCCATCATTCACGAACTATTATGGTTCATCTCAGGAGAGACAAACGTCCGATACCTTCAAGAAAACGGGGTCCGTATTTGGAATGAATGGGCAGACGAGGAAGGTAATCTGGGTCCGGTGTACGGTTCACAGTGGCGTTCATTCCCACGCCCGGACGGCTCGTCCGTCGATCAACTGGCTCAAGTGATTGAACAAATCAAAACGAATCCAGATTCGAGACGGTTGATCGTGTCGGCATGGAACCCAGGACAGCTTGACGAGATGGCCCTCCCGCCATGTCATCTATTGTTCCAATTCTATGTCGCTGACGGGAAGCTCTCGTGCCAGTTATATCAACGAAGCGCCGACACCTTTTTAGGTGTTCCATTCAACATCGCATCGTATGCACTTTTGACGCACATGGTCGCACACGTGACCGGACTCGAAGTCGGCGACTTTGTCCATACCCTTGGTGATGCACACATCTACCACAACCATCTCGAACAAGTGGAACTTCAGTTGTCGCGTGACCCACGTCCGCTACCAAAACTCAACATTGTCCGAGACGTCCCTTCAATCGAATCATTCCGTTTTGAAGACTTCGAAATTCTAGGATATGATCCACATCCACATATTAAAGGAGAAGTGAGCGTATGATTTCACACGTCGTCGCATATGGGCAGAATCGGGAAATCGGGAAAGACAATGATTTATTATGGCGATTGCCAGATGACTTGAAACACTTTAAATCTATCACGTCTGGTGGCACGGTCGTCATGGGAAGAAAGACGTTTGAATCCATCGGTAAAGCGTTGCCGAACCGACGCAACATCGTCGTCACATCTGATGTTTCCTTTTCAGCCGATCAAGTCGAAGTGTGGCATGATTTAGAACGTCTCGTCGAAATGAGTCAACAGGAGGAATGGTTTGTCATCGGTGGGGCCACGTTATATGAACAGACGATGCCGATGACGAGCCGGATCTATGCAACGGAGGTCGCTGCATCGTTCGAGGCCGATACGTATTACCCCGAACGGATTGGGGAATGGTCAATTACGAGTACAATCGACCACCCGCAAGACGAAACACATGCATATGCCTTTTCATTCAAACAATACGACAAAACAGACATCGCATCATGATGTCTGTTTTTTAGTCTGGCAATTTTTCCAGCCACTGTTCAATTTTTCTCGTGATGACCTCGTCTTGTTCTCCATCCGCATAATCGTCATAGATCGCTCCGAGTTCAGACGCCGTTCGTTTCGATACAGCAAGAATGTGACTATATTTGCCTCGTTGCTCTTTCACAGCAGACAACGTCCCTTTCGCTTCTTGCGCACGCGCATCATCCAAGACGAACATCTCGATATTGTCATTACAAGAATACGCCTCGTAAGGACGGTATACGACTTCATATCGGCGATGCTCTTTCGGGAGTCGATCAGCAAGCGATGTATAGGTATTGGCAGACATCGTCACATAGGCGATTCGCTTCTCCTCACGAACAGCAGAAGTGTATCGGACGACACGATTTCGACCATCTCGTTTCGCCTTATACAGCGCCTCATCTGCGTAGGCACACCACTCTCCAAGTGTATAGCCAGTCTGGCAGACTCGGGTGTATCCAATCGACACCGTCACCTGATGATCGTATGGAAACTCCATCTCTTCGATGCGAGTTCTGACTCGCTCAAGTACCGATTCGACGATTGCACGGTCTGAAACGTTCAAGAGGATCAAAAATTCTTCGCCTCCGTATCGGATGAGCTCATCACTAGAGCGAATGGCATGACGGATTTCTTCAGAAACACGATGAAGCACATCATCCCCATACGAGTGACCGAACGTATCGTTCAATTGTTTAAAGTGATCGATATCGAGCAGTGCAACGGCAAAACTCTCACCAGACCGCTCCAATCTTGAGATGAACCGAGAAAAGGTCGCCTTTAAATACTTACGGTTGAAAGCACCCGTTAATTCATCCACGAGTAACGCTTTTGATACGAGACGGGATTTTTCAATATGTAGCCCGAGACGCACCAATCGTTCCTCCATCGGCACCCACGATTCCCAATAATCGTCGAATCCATATGAATAAGCAGCAAGACGATAGTGTTCATTCGTTCCGATGACAATGAGGGGAACGTAGAGTTTTCTCATTTTGCTAACGAACGATTGGATATCTCGCTCTTTAAATTGTGGCCATAATTCAACGTCCATAATGATGGCTTTTGGCACATCCTCATAATCGTATTCCACGGCTTCTTCAAGGGTCTGCAAAAATACCGGACGTGCCCCGAGCTTTTCAACGCGCGACTTGTAACGGCTAAATGTGGAAAAGCTTGCGGATAAGATAAGGACGAGATCTTCGTCCTCTTGTTCAATCCCCAAGACGGTATGGATATAACGTTTCACAGGAGAGATCAAGGTCAAAGCTTCCGCTTGTGTAAGGACGCTTGGCAACTCCTTCGCGTCAGACTCGACACGACTAAAGATTTCTAACAAATGCATCAACCGTCGTTGCCGAACTTCCTTCTTCATCCAATCGAGTAGAAACTCGATATCGCTTTTTGGAATTTGTCTCGACTCCGATATCTTTTTCAAAATCATATGTATACGCTCAGTGAGTTGACCTTGCTCCATTCCCGTCCCCCCTATGTTCGTACTCCCCGAATTCTCTTATGTTTCGATTATGCGACTTCTCAGGATAAAATACAACTATTTCCTTATTTATTTTCTGTTGTTTTACATATAACTAGGACCTACGCCCTAAAAAAGACATACTAAAAGCGGTCTTGCGACCGCTTTGTGTTATTTTTTCACTTTTAAGTTTGGTGACGTCATTTCCTCCGGACGAATCCATTGATCAAATTGCTCTTCCGTTAATAAACCAGTTTCTAAGGCTGCTTCTTTCAAAGAAGTACCGTTTTTATGTGCCAATTTCGCAATTTTTGCCGCATTTTCGTAGCCAATATGCGGGTTAAGTGCTGTAACGAGCATGAGTGACTGTTCCACATTACGTGAGATCACTTCATGATTTGGTTCGATTCCGACAGCGCAATGATCATTGAACGAATGTAAGCTGTCCGTCAATAGACGACAAGTCTGTAGGAAATTATACATGATGACTGGTTTGAAGACGTTCAATTCAAAGTTCCCTTGACTCGCCCCGAAACCGATTGTCGCATCATTTCCGAGTACTTGTGCGGCAACCATTGTGAGCGCCTCACTTTGAGTCGGGTTAACTTTCCCCGGCATGATTGAACTTCCTGGTTCGTTCTCCGGAATGGTGATTTCTCCGATTCCTGCACGTGGTCCAGAAGCCAACCATCGCACATCGTTCGCAATCTTCATCGCGTCCATCGCTAAGGCTTTTAATGCACCATGCGTGAAGACGAGTTGATCGTGACTTGTAAGGGCGTGGAACTTGTTGACGGCTGTTACAAACGGTTTGCCCGTCTCATCTGAGATTTTCTTCGCTACAACTTCACCGAACTCAGGGTGTGCGTTGATCCCTGTTCCGACAGCCGTTCCTCCAAGTGCAAGCTCCGTAAGTGGTTCAATCGTGCGCTCGATCATCTGTTTTGACAATTCAAGCATCCGGACCCACCCACTAATTTCTTGACCGAGTGTGACCGGCGTCGCGTCTTGAAGGTGCGTCCGACCAATTTTGACGATATCCTTAAACGCCTCCGCTTTTTGTGAAAGGGTTTGATAAAGCGAGTCGATTGCTGGAAGGACATCATCTTGTACGGAAAGGATGGCGGCGATGTGCATCGCGGTCGGATACGTATCATTCGAGCTTTGCGATTTGTTGACATCATCATTCGGATGAATCGTGATAGATGCTCCACGAGCCTGTAACTTTTCGTTCGCAAGATACGCAATGACCTCGTTGACGTTCATGTTTGACTGCGTGCCCGATCCTGTCTGCCAGACGACAAGCGGGAATTCCGCGTCATGCTGCCCTGCTAAAATCTCATCTGCCACCTCTGCGATGATTGCTGCTTTCTCTTCCTCGAGTACACCGAGTTCAGCGTTTGCTAAAGCTGCACCTTTTTTCAAAATGGCAAATGCGTATACGATTTCAAGCGGCATCTTCTCCGCACCAATTTTAAAGTTTTCAAGACTACGTTGCGTTTGTGCTCCCCATTTCGCCGTAGCTGGAACTTTAATTTCCCCCATTGTGTCCCGTTCGATCCGATAATCCATGTATAATTCCCCCTCTATAGTTGACTACGCTTTCATTTTAGCGAAAAACCATCTAAAAAGAAATGACTCCGTCAAAAAAGCGACCAAGAATGATCTCGGTCGCTTAATTCATTCCATTCAATGCGTCGCGTGCAATCACGTCCGCTCGATTCTCCGCTCGTGGGACCCATTTTAAGAACACGGTCGGCAATTCATCGTAGGCAATCAGTGCTTTCAGAAACAGAGGCTTCGCCGAAGCATCTTTCATGAAACGTTGCTCTAGTGCGCGAACAATCACTTCGGCGTCGGAATACAGCATGAATGAGGTTTCACCTTTTAATGCATGCGCTTGTTCCAGTGCATAAGCACATGCAGCCAATTCCGCATGAACGCTTGTCAATCCTTGCATGCGACGTTTAAACGTCGATACGGTACCGTCGGAAGACTTGATCCACACACCGATTCCATTATCTCCAGTCGTCTGATTGGTGGCCGCGTCAAAATAGATGTGAACCAAACCGGTACGCCTCCCAATCTGTATTGACAGGAGCATGGATATCAATCTGTGACAGTCGTTTCGACAAGAGCGCGATTTCTTCATGACCGTCTAGTTTTTTTGCATATTTTTGATGGGGCGCTTCGAGTGTTTCATTTTGAACATGCATATAAAGCGTCTCAATCGTATCGTAATGCTGAATTAAAATCGTCGCCGTCTTCGGACCGATGCCACGTACACCTGGGATGTTATCCGAAGAGTCTCCCTGCAATGCCTTCACGTCGACAAACTGATATGGTTTCACGCCATACATCAATTCAAAAGAAGCTTCATTGACGAGCTGCTCCTCACCTTTTTTCGGCATGATTTGAAACACGTTCGGAGACAACAACTGAAGTAAATCGCGGTCCGAGGAATAGAGATATGATTCACCCGGGAACACTGTCGCGACGGCGCCCATCAAATCATCCGCTTCATATCCAGTCAACTCGGATTGTAAGATGCCTCGTTCATCCAAAGCGGCTCTCAATTTCAAATAGTCTTCGAAAAGTGGTTCCGGGAGTCCATTACGCGTTGCTTTATATTCAGGATACATCGCATAGCGGTGGGTAGACTCTCGTGTCCCGTCCCAAAAGAAAGCGATATGGGAAAAGTCTGTCGTCCAGGAATCCACCTTTCGAAGTAATCCTTTCACAGTCACTTCCGGATCTTGTGCTCGTCTTCGCTCCGTCGCAAAATAATAACGGGACAACAAATTAAAGCCGTCAACTAGAATAAGCTTCATCTTGCTCCACCTCACATGCTTTTAATCCCCGTGCTAGTGCATCTTGGTCTAGTTCCTTCCCAATCCAAACAAATACGGAACGGTCCCCTTCATGCATCTCATTTGCAAATGTCGCGCCCATCAACTGATTCGTCGCTTGAATGACAAACTTGCACTCCTCATCCTGTAAGCGGACAATCGCCTTCATCCGATACATCGCATCTTCGTAGTGCATCAAGACTTCACGAACGTAACGGGTCACGCGCTCCCGAGACAACGGACGCTCGGCACTCAACGTGATCGCACGAAGGGAGGAGACCGATTCACTCGTCTCTGTCAGTTGACTCAACTTCTGTTCATCGACACGTGACAGTTGGAACGTATTCTCAAGTAATTCGTAATCGCCTTCTGTTTGAATCGTCTCTACAATCCTAACCGTCGGATTGAGTTGTTCGATTCGGCGGCGTGCTTGATCGAGTTCATCCGACGACACTAAATCGGTTTTATTTAACAAAATGAGATCGGCATAAGCGATTTGATGAATCCCTTCTTTGAACAGTTCACGGTCCATTTGACTGGCATCCACAACCGTCAAGATGGCGTTCATTTTAAAGTGTTGACGTAAGTACTCGTCATAATAAATCGTCTGAATGATTGGTGCGGGATCGGCGACACCGGTCGTCTCGATGATGACTCGGTTGAATGTTTCTTGCTTTGCCGCGAGTTGATAGAACGTCTTACTCAAATCATTTTGGATGGAACAGCAAATACATCCGTTTGAGAGTTCGATTTGCTCTTGGTCCATCTTGACGATCAATTGTTCATCGATATTTATCGCGCCGAGCTCGTTGACGATCAGACAAATCTTTTCATCCGTCGCCGCGAGTAAGCGGTTCATATACGTTGTCTTGCCTGCTCCTAAAAACCCGGTCACTAATTGTACGGGAATCATGATACCACCCTTTTCTTACAAATCTTCGTGCGCGCGAGCCCATTTCTCATAACGCGCATCCAATAAATCAATCAAGTGAAGCATCCAAGCCTCCGTCGTCATCGGGAGGACACTCGATCCCCACTCACGTTTCCCATGATGTGATAAAATCATGTGCCAGATTCGATGGTGGACATCCAATGGCAGTCGCGTCGACGTCTGGCGTAACGTTTCTTCAAACAATAGCCCACCGTATGGCATATGCCCGATTAGTGTGCCCATCGGGTTGATGGAGATGCCGGTCGTTTCACTTGTGCCCTCAACAGAAGATAACTTTTCAAAACGATTCGGACTAGATAACAGATGGCTGTATTCATATATTTTTCCGATGTCGTGGAAAAGGATTCCAAGTGCGAGTTCATCCCAATTCAACGGTTCTTTCCGCTCGGCCATCGCTTCACAGGCGGCATACAACGATTCAAACGCTCCTTTATATGCCTGTTCGATTTTAACACCGTTCATCGTATTCCAAAGGTCGACTTTGTGCAACTGCTCCGCTTCTTTGATAACACGAAACACCATCGCCAAATAGTCATCTTGCTCTTGAATCCGATAGCCGAGACGAAGCATACACACGGTATGCTTCAATAGACCTCCCGCATAGTTATGATGGTGGTAGAGTGCCGCTGGCGATAGTACGAAATCATCCCAAACGAAATCAAGGAGGCCGTAGGCGATCTGTTGATAGGTCGGTGACAACGTATCAATCAAACTGAACAATTCATCCGCAAACTGCTCCATCGTCTCATCCCCTGGCAAGCCTGGTAATAACGAGATTACCTCATCTTTTGAGATAGGATGGACGCGGTCAATCGTAATCGATTTGGCGCCATCCGGTTTTGGATAGACATCGATTTTCCCGGACAATTCGATGACACCCGATTCATAGATTGGAAGTAGTTCACTCTCATTTCCACGTAGCCAATGTTTGGCACGCATCATCCCGTTCGCCGTCGTGATACTTAGTTGAAGCCATTTCGCACTATTCTTTCCTTCTCTAACCTCGACTGTACTGACGAGCGCTTTTGTTTGGACAGGGGTCCCATCGGCTAACTGGTCTAAACGGTCCTTTGATTTTTCTATTTGCGGTATTTGAAATCGATCACGGTTCATTGATGAACCGATGACTGGATCAATTTGTTGATAATAGTTCATAATCATTCCCTCCTCGCATCTTCTGACATTGTATCGTGTTTCCGCTCATTAGGCGAACATACTTTCTAATAGGGTCTCGATTTTGCCATCATTATATTGAAAGCGCTTACGATTATTGATACGATAAAAGTAGTTCGATAAAGGGGGAAACGAGAATGATTTCATTAATCGATACGTATGAGCGTTTCATCGCCTCGGGGGAAGCGACACGTTATGCACAAGAACAACAATCCATTGAACATATTCTACAAGCGTCAACTTGTCCGGTGGGCATGCAGGACTTAGAACAGTCACTCACGCATCTGTCCGGTAATCCTTATGCTAAAGATGCATCACTCGACAAAATTGTCGAACATGAGATGAAAGGGGCCATGGCGGCGCTTGAGCTTTCTGGTTACCCACTTCAGACACCGCTAGCGAAAGCAGTCATCTTGTCTGCGTTCGCTCGAACGAACCGACTCAATATTGATAAGCTAAAAGAACTGAGCCACGCCGATCTTCTCGTTCGAATTCAATCGGCAGAGCGCGCTTGGAAGCGGACATACACATTGTTACACCGTTCGACGCCGACTCAGATTTGTGGTCAAATGGATTCACTCCTCGGTGGATGCGCTATCCAACGCGTTCTTGAGGCAATTAAACAACCGGGAACGACAAAAACAGCATAAGAAAAGGAGCGGTCCCCGGGCCGCTCCTTTTCTTATGCTCATCCTTCTGTTACTTCAACTGCATCCGGCTCATATAACGTCACGTTACGTGCCGGAGAGAATGTCGAAATCGCATGTTTATAGATCAATTGTTGACGACCTTCTGACTCGACGATGACGGTAAAGTTATCAAATGACTTGATGACACCTCGAATTTGAAACCCGCTCACTAAAAATACGGTCGTTGGTACCATTTCTTTTCGAAGTTGATTCAAAAAATGGTCTTGGATGTTGTAGCTCGCTTTCATGCTGGATTCCCCCTAGTCTTTATCTCTTTAAAATAATCGGAATTTTCGAAAAAACCCCTCTACATCATCATAAATATTTTTATATGATAGTTCAAATGATTTTCGACCCATATCCACCCAAATTCCATCAAATTGATGACGGAACCAAGTTAATTGCCGTTTTGCGAACTGTCTTGTGTGCTGCTTAAGCAAATCTGTCGCTTTCTCTTTCGAGATGTTTCCATCGATGAATGGAATCACTTCTTTATACCCGATGGCTCGCATCGCCTGCGTCTCACGATATCCTTGTGCCAAAAGTCGTTCGACTTCCTCGACCAGTCCTGCTTCCATCATCGCATCGACGCGTTGATTGATTCGGTCGTATAATATCTCACGATCTGCGTGGAGGACGAACAATCGATAATCATAATGTTCGGATGGCGCACTGTCCGTCGTCTGTGTATCCCCTTGCATCGCTACCTCGAGCGCCCGCACGACGCGACGGACATTATTCGGGTGAATCGTAGCCGCACGCTCTGGGTCAAGTTGAACTAATCTTTGATGTAACGCCTCACGTCCTTCGACTTCTGCCAACCGTTCGAGATCAGCCCGCAACGCCTCATCCACAGGTCGCTCCACGAATTCATAGTCATATAAAATCGAGCGAATGTATAATCCTGTTCCTCCGACAATAATCGGTAATTTGCCACGGGCATAAATATCATCGATGGCGGCACGAGCCAACTGTTGAAAAGCTGCGACACTCATGGCATCATCCGGGTCACAAATATCGATCAAATGATGCGGGATCCCTTCGGCCTCTTCTTTCGTCACTTTTGCTGAACCGATGTCCATGCCCCGGTATACTTGAACCGAGTCACCCGAGACAATCTCGCCGTCGAACGCTTTTGCGAGTTCGATGCCCGTCTTCGTTTTGCCAACAGCGGTCGGACCGACGATGACGACGACAGGTGTTTTTTTCATACTTCTCACTCCTCAATTAAAAACCCGTCTCCTCGCGAGACGGGCCATCAAATTCTTCTTTTTATTCTATCATCAAATACGACGGCAAACAGCATCCAACCACATAAAAGTAATCCGAGTAATAACACGAGACCATCACTCATCTGCTTTCGCCTCCTTTAGCTTCCTCATTCCCACTTTTCACATTTTAGACACAAAAGCAACTGTAAAAAAGCACACTCAACAAAAAGTGCGCATTCCATCATCATCATCATCATCATCATTCAAAACAAATATTCAATCGTCATCTATTAACCTCTGAACCAATCCCAAAAATGAGCGCCTTGGGCGACAATCAAATAGTCGAACCAGCGTGTATAATCCATCGGAAGTTTTTCGGTGTCATCTGTGTAAGTCAAAAATTCTCCAACCCAAATGTAGTTTTCATGTTCATTGACGACCTCGCAAACAATCCATTCCCCATCTCTCCCGGCTCCGACGGGAATGAATTGTTCAGGACACTCCCATATTTCCCGATACTCGATCATTTCATCTACACTAAAAAGTCGGATTCCTCCACCGTATGTCGGGTGAACAAACAGGTCAGCGCCGTTATGGGTCTTCAAGAAGTGAATAATGTCGATTGGGATTATTTGCTTCAATCGCTTAATTTCAACTTCCATCGCAGGCTCACTGAATAGAAAGTGTAACGTGTCTACATATCCCTCTTCATTTTGTATTTCAATCTGATTATTGACGAGTCTACTTTTCAACGTTTCAAGTGCAATCATCAACTCAACCCCACTTTTTGAAATTAACGACATTCGTACCGTATCTTTCATTTTCATTTTTCTAAGTATAGTATATATCGATCTTTCATCGTTCAATAAAAAAAGGTCGTCAGGCACGACTTGATCGCGCTCGATGACCTCGAATCATTTTCAATTCATCATGAAGCAATTTCAATCGTCTGTTTCGTACGTTTGACAGAAACGATGAAGTACAGGATTGCCGTACCGCTCGCCGCCCACCAAACCATGTCATACCATCCGTTCATCAGTCCAGCCATCCCAACCATCGCCGGGACAATCAGCGTCAACCATGATAATACGAGGGCGACACGTGCTGTGATGGTCTCGTTCGGTTTCCCGAGTCCCATTCCAAAGAAGAACAACGCCCAAAGGAATGACCAGAAGAACCACGTCAATGCCCCCATCGGATCACTTTCTGCAATCGCCATTGCGCCATAAAAAGCAGCTGCAATCGAAACGAATAATGAGAACCAGCCAACGCCACGTCCGTCTAAATTCAAAATAAACGTCACCCCTACATATAAATAAGTGAACGCAAATAGATAGATACTCGCAAGACCGAATTGCTCTTCTGGACTCGCCCCAATCAATAACCATGTGGCGATAAACGTTTGTAAGAGTCCCGTAAACAAACTAAAAAATCCTGCGCTCTTGCTATCCACTTTCCCGAGAAGAACGAGACTATTTAAAAACAGTGCGACGCCACCGAATAGTAAACTTACATTACCCACACTCATTACCCCTTTGTACAGATGTCTGACCTTTAATCTACTGTATCACTTTAGCTTGAATTCGCTTTCAGTGCAAGGGGATTTTTAAGTGTTCACGAGAACGCCACGCCTTACTCGTTCTCAAGGGTTTGGATGGCCTCGTCAATTCGCTCTTGTTCCTCATCCGTGAAAGTCGGATACTGTGGATCAATCCGTTCAAGAACTTCAATCATGACTGACGAAATAATTAAACGACTATACCACTCATCATCTGCCGGCAACACATACCAGGGTGAGACTTCCGTTGATGTGTGCGACAACATCTCGGCAAAGATTCCTTGATATTCTTCCCAATGCTGCCGCTCCTCGATGTCACTGAAGGAGAATTCCCAATTCTTTTTCGGATCCTTTAATCGTTCAAGCAAACGGTCTCGTTGTTTATCTTTAGATACATTGAAAAAGAACTTGATGACTTCGAATCCGTTTTCCTGTAAATAGCGTTCATAATCGTTGATTTGACGATATCGCATCTGCCAGACCTCTTCCTGGTCCATTTCCTCCGGAAGTACTTCGTCCCCCAACAAATCATGGACACGAGGCGCAATGACCTCTTCGTAATGGGATCGGTTTAAAATTCCGACCTGTCCTCTTTCTGGTAACAAATCATGCATTCGCCACAGATAGTCGTGCTTTTTCTCCGTATCGGAAGGTTTTTGAAACGCATTCGTCTTCAGTCCTTGGGCGTTCAAATTTGAAAAGATATAGCTGATCGCCTCATCTTTTCCACCCGCATCAAGCGCCTGCAAGACGACGATAATCCCTTTCTTACTCTCGGCATATAATCGCCAATGTAGTTCTTTCAATCGCTCGACACTGTTCGGAATGAGTTCAGTCGTCAAGGTGTCATCCTCCGGTTTGTCTGAAACAGTCGTTGGAATATCATCTAATTGAATCTTGCTGTTCGGTGACACAATAAATTCCTTCGTGTTCATACTCGTTCTCCTTTTCGCTCGACGTTCAACCTTGATTTACCCAAAAACTGCATAAGAAAATCCCTTCCGAAAATTTCGGAAGAGATGTTGAGAACTTAGTAGATTCCGACAGCGTCAAATGATTTCGCAGCTGATACCGCTTGCGGACTTGTCGCACCGTAAAGGTCTTTCGCAGATTGTACGACCGCTTGACGAAGGCTTGAGAAGTTAGACGTTGGTGTCAAGTAAACATTGAGGGCACGGTAGTAGATATCCCCCATCGCCATGACTCCCACACCTTGTACCGATACGCCGTAGTGCGATCCACCGTTACCTAAGAGGTATGCCGCTTTGTTGACGATACCTGAGTTGATGTGAACCCCACCATTATCTTGTGTGCCTGTGTAACGTTTTGAGTAGTGATCTGGGTCACCGTATGCAGCCGGGTTCGCCATCGAACGAAGTCCGTCGCCTGCTACACCTGGTGTGTAGATGTCTTCTCCTACCAACCAGTCGAAGTTAGTGCCGACGCTATATTCCGCCACTGTACCTAGGATATCCGATACTGCTTCATTGATCGCCCCAGACTCGTTTTGATAGATCAGTCCTGCCGTGTATTCCGTGACCGCGTGAGTCAATTCGTGAGCGACTACGTCAAGTGCACCTGAAAGATACGTGAACGTTTGACCGTCTCCGTCTCCGTATACCATCTTACTTCCGTCCCAGAACGCATTGTTGTAGCTACGGCTGTAGTGAACCGTTGAGTTCAATGCAGCTCCGGCGTTGTCATAGCTGTTCCGTCCGTAAGTGTTTTTGTAGAAATCATATGTCTTTGTCGCGTTGACGTGTGCAGAGACAGCGGCACGGTCATAAGTCGTGTTCAAGACGTTATCCACGTCAGCCCATAGCGAACCTGGGAGTGTCGTACGGTTTTTCGCATCGTACGTATAGATTCCCTTTCCACGCGTTGAATCTTGGAGATAATAGTAAGATCCGCTCTTCGTTGTCTTGAACGTTTGGCTGTAGCCGAGAACATCGATTCCCGTTCCCGTATATGTCGTACCTGTCACACCTTTCGTCGGTCTTGCATGAGCTAACTGGTCAAATTTATTAAGTACCTCACCCGTTCCAGCATCGATGAAGTATGTCCAACGTGACGGCTCTTCCGCTTCAAGGATTGTTCCGGTCACTTGATATGCATAAACCGACTTCTCACCTTTTGGATAAACAATCAATTCCGCTTCCGGTTCGAGCTCGTAGGCCCCTTTATGTCCGACAAGCTTTTTGTAACTCGCGATGGCTTTCTTTTCAGTTAACTTGATCGACTTATGTAGGTTCTTGACCGATTTCGCATCATCCACGACTGTCTTCAATTGACCCGCTTCATCTACGACACCGACTACCACACCACCGAATACTGGCACGCCATCAACTGTCTGTTGGAGCTTAACCACTTTCCCGACTTTGTCTGATTTCGACTCGATCGTCTTGAACTCACCTTTTGATTTGACGTACTCTTTTACAATCGTTGTCGGTGCACTTTCTGATGGTTTCGTCAGAGTGCCTGACTTCAATTCTGCCGCACCGACCAATTGTGGTACGAGCAATACGCCTGCGATTAATGATGTAGAAACAACTTTTTTCATGTGTTTACCTCCTTTGTGATGATTCTTACTTTACACACTTTCCCACAAAGGCTGTATCCATCTTTTTAATTATTTTGATAATTCATAATATTGAGTATTTAGAACCATTCATTCTATTTACGACCTAATTTTATCCAAAAAAAATTCGTGCTCCTTAGGAAAGGAGCACGAATCATTAATACACATCTTTTTGGGTAAAGTGGTAAAACGCATACGCCAAGGCGGCCATCGACCAAATGAGAATGACGAGGAGCGAAAACGGTAACGTCATCCCATCGATTGGGGGAGCCTGTCCTTCCAAATAGGTATGAAGACCGAAGTTGACGTTCACCAGGTATTTCGAGCTATCCCAGTTTGAGCCAAGCGATGTCAAGAGTGGCCCTGAGATGAGGACAGCCATCATGATTCCGATTCCAGTCGCCGTATTTTTCACCAAAACAGAAATCATGAGAGAGATTGTCCCGACCGCAGCCACCACGAGCCATGAAAGCCCCATCGACATAAGCAAGTACTCCCACATCGGCAACGTATGCACAAAGTCGGTCGAGAAGGTTCCGGTCGGCGAAGCTTGGAAACCGGTCAAAATCGGAGCATTCCATCCGTCCCAGCCGAGAACGATGCCGGATATGGCGTAACTGACGACGGCGGTCACAAATATTAAGATCGATGTATAAAGGAGCGTCGTCAGCCATTTGGCGAGTAAGATCTTATATCGCCGGACCGGTCGCGATAACAACGTCTTAATCGTTCCATCGTTATGTTCTCCGCTCACGATATCTGCCATCAATACAATAATGAACAGCGGTAGGACAAGCGTAGTCCCTTGGGAGAAGAAGACACGCATAAACGTCGGAGCTCCCGGATAATTCGGATTGATATCATTATCAAGATAATACTGATTCTGTTGGACTTGGAACTCAAGAATCTGCCGAAACTCGTCTTGGACGTTCGCGGAGGCGAGTCGGTTTTGTGTATCGATGATCTCTTGCTGGAGATCGACACGCCAATCAGTCGTTCCTTGTTCTTCGCGTTGTTTCTCGATTTGACGATAGTTCGCATACGTGAACATCGAAACAAGCACGATCAGGATGATGGAGACGACCATCAATCTGCGTTTCCGATGAATCTTGAGCACTTCATTACGAATGAGACCGAGCATCGATGGATTAGGCAATGTGATCACCGCCTGTCAACGTGATAAAGAGGTCCTCTAACGTTTGGACTCGGCGCTCGAGTCCGAACACCTCGACATCTCTTTCCATCAAATATCGATTCAACTTCGCCGTCTCTTCCACGTTCATGGAAATACGAATCGTTCGCTCGTCCACCACGTCCGCTTGGTCGATTCCTTCGTACCCTTGAACGATCGGTAATACTTCGAAGCTATTCGTTACATGTAAGTCGACCGTTGACGCGAGTTCTTCAATCAAAGCATGGACCGTCCCCACCTTGACAATCTTTCCTCGCGACATGATGGCGACTCGGTCCGCTAGTAGTTCAATCTCGGCCAGGATATGACTCGATACGAGAACACTCAGTCCCGTTTCTTCAACGAGTCGACGAATGAAAAGTCGTAAATCTCGAATCCCCATCGGATCGAGCCCGTTCGTCGGCTCATCCAAGATGAGCACCCGTGGATTGTTTAATAGCGCCTGGGCAATCCCGAGTCGCTGTCGCATCCCGAGAGAGTACGTCTTCACTTTATCATCGATTCGAGCGGTCAAATCGACGAGGTCAATGACTTCTTGGATTCGCTTATCATCGACTCCAGGTAACATGCGTGCGAACGCTTCTAAGTTCTCACGTCCGGATAAAAACTTATACAGCTCTGGATTCTCGACGATTGCGCCGATTTGACTCATCGCTTGGACAAATTGTTTGTCGACACGATACCCACAAATCGATACATTTCCTTTCGTCGGTTTGATCAAGCCAACAATCATTCGAATCGTCGTCGTCTTCCCGGCGCCGTTCGGTCCTAAAAATCCGAAGACCTCACCCGGGTAGACGTCTAACGAAATGTTATCGATAATCGTCTTTTTTCCAATCACTTTTGTAAGTTGATGTAGCTTTAACGTCGGTTCCATTGTCTCACCTCTTTCCTTATTCTATCGGACAAAAGTGAATCTGTCCTATTCGAACATTCACATAGGGCACATCCACACATTTTTGATATGATGTTCATATAGAAAGCGAGGTCAGCCCATGAAACAGTCGAAATGGTATGCATTTTTAAGTGGCGCCGTTCTTTTAACGGGAATCGCCTTATATGGTCTATGGATCGGCTATCAGGATATTGTCAATCCGCCGGAGCGAACACTTTCCGTCTCCGAAGACGAACGCCCTGAACCACAAGGAGACGTCTACGTCGCATTAGGCGATTCGTTGACACGCGGTGTCGGGTCAACATCAGGCGCAGGATATGTACAGCCTGTCAGCACTGCTCTTGAAGAAGAAGGCGTACGTACGCAAAACCTTGCCGTGTCTGGGGCACGAACAGAAGATTTACTCACACAACTCGAGCAACCTGAAGTGCGTCGAACGATTGAGAACGCACGATATATCACGTTGACCATCGGTGGAAACGATTTGTTCAACCGTGGGGAAAACGTCGATAACTTCGAATCCGTCGATATTCAACAAGTGGTCACGGATGCGAAGACGAATTTAGAAACGATTTTCACTGAAATTCGTTCACTCAACGATTCGGCAACCATCGTGTATATCGGTCTATACAATCCGTTTCAAAATGATGAGAATGGACAAGCATTCAATCAGCTCATCCTCGATTGGAACGCATCAGCGAAACAATTGGCGAATGCGCAGAATATCGATGTGATCGACCCGTTCGCCTACATCTCTGACTTATCAAGAGATTTAGCGACCGATCAGTTCCACCCGAGTGACCGTACGTATGAGAAATTCGCGAATGATGTACTCTTCGTTCTCGAATAAACAAAATCCTCGTCAGCTTGACGAGGATTTTTTACTTCTCATATCGAACAATCCACTGTTCCCCTTGTTTCATCATGCCCGTCCCGACCCAACCGGCTTGAAGCAACTCAACTTGTCGCCCACGATTTTCCATCGGTACATCTTGCGCAACTGATGTGGGATGCCACGAACGATGCATCTCTTTGTAAAAGATATAGCGGAGTTTCCCGCCATACTTTTCTTTCAACGCCCCGATTCGGAGTCCAAGCGTGAACTTGTCTTTCATGCTTGGAATATTGAACGGTGCGACAGTCGCACAGACGACATCGAAACGGTTATCCGATTCAACTTGTTTCATTAGTAGTTTGCCCAAATGTGTCTGTAGTCCATATCCACGGAAGTCTGGATGGACGTTCGTCACTTCCTGATACAGGACACGTTCAAGCGAATCCTCCGGCCATCCGATATCTCGCCCTAGATGCTCCGCATCAATCGGTGGGATGAGCATCGCTCGGAACGCGATAATCCGACCATCTGATTTTGCCCCAATCAACGTCTGATCCGTCAACAGTTTCGTGAACTCTTCAACCGATAACGATTGATAGTGCTCCGGTTCAGCCAACGCCTGAATGACCGTATCTTGAACGGTTAACAGTTCCGGTAAATCGGACAAGCCTAGGACGCATACATGAAGTGAAAGGTCTTTGATCTCACCTTGCCACATGCGACTCATCTCCAACCACGTAAGATTCCGTCGTCAATTCACGTAACACGTCCTCATCGACGTCAATACCGAGTCCCGGACGATCGTTCAGCGAGATGATTGGTAAATCATATGATAAGTTTCCTACATCTTTCCCGAACCGGAGCGGACCCGTCAACTCGACCGTCTTCACGATTTTACTCGAGAAAGCGACATGGAATCCTGCACTCGATGCAATGGAGGATTCGACCATAGAACCAATCTGGCATTCGATTCCGGACATCTCCGCCATATGGACCAACTTCTTCGCTGGATAGATGCCACCGCACTTCATCAGCTTGATGTTCGCTTTATGGGCTGCCTGCATCATCGTCAAGCGTCTCATATCGTGAATATCTTTCAACCCTTCATCCATCATGAGCGGGACGGAGATTTTTTGTTTCACTTCGAGCATGCCTTCAAAATCATCCGCCTTGACCGGTTGTTCGACCCAATCGATGCCATACGGTTCGAGTAGACGCATGGCTTGAACCGTATTGGCCGCGTTGATCCATCCCTGGTTAACGTCGACTCGAATCGGCACGTCATTTCCTACCGCTTCCCGTACCGCTTTGACACGCGCCACGTCCGTTTGCACATCGACTCCGACCTTCATCTTCACTGCCGTATAACCTCGTTTCATTTGTTCGAGTGCCTCTTGTGCCATATGGTTCGGCTCTCCGATACTCAAGACGTGCGTGACTGGGAATGACTCATGGTACCGACCGCCAATCCATTCGTAGATTGGTTGATTCAGCTTTTTCCCGATCACATCATGACACGCGATGTCAAGTGCTGCTTTGGCAGCCGGAACACCACGAATCGCACGGTCCATCTCGTCATGAATATGCTCTAGGTGCATCGGATTTTTTCCGATTAAGAGCGGAGCCAATAGATGACGGAGTACACTGACCGTGCTCTCAGCGGACTCACCCGTCACATGCTCATCCGCCACGGCTTCTCCATAACCGACAAGTCCACATGCGGTTGTCATTTTGACGATGACAGAAGGCATATCATCATAACGGTGATAACTGACGATGAATGGTACCTTTAATGGAAAGCGAACCGAGAAAATTTCTATTTTTTGAATATTCATGTTCATCACTCCTTTACTTCAACTGTCCTTTCCTCTATATTGTCGTTATATAGTCGCTAAATTGCAAGGGGGATTTTACATGTCCATCCATATCGCCGTTGTCGGCTCACCATCGTTTTTACAGCAGGTACAGAACGGTTCTTCCTTACCCGATGTTCGAATCGAGGGATTTCCTTATGATGACCCGCGAGAAGCGAAAGACATCGCTACAAAACTCCTATTTTTTGACGGAGTGTTCTTCTCCGGTTCATTCCCTTATACGTATGCGATGGAGGAAGCGAACCTTCCATTTGCCCATCACGTCGTTCAAGATGATGTCGTGTTATTGACGTCACTTTTATACGTGACATTGACACAACAGCTCCGAATCGAAGAGCTCTCCATCGATCTCGTTGATGCGTCACGACTTGAATCAATTTTAGCATCGTTTCCAAGCCACATGTCGCCACCGCAAGTGAAAGAACTTAGTCCGTATATGAATTTCGAAGAGTTGATTTCGTTTCATGAGCAACTTCAACGAACTGGGACGACTCGATTCGCCTTGACAAGTGTCGAACGAGTCCATCGACACTTAGTGGAAAATGGTTTTGCTAGTCAGCTCATGATTGAGCCAGAAGAGAGAATTTTCCACCACTTCCATGATTTTATTCAACAGATTCGATTGAACAAATCAGACCAGTCACAACTCGCCGTGCTCTTCTACTCGGATGCCAGTGAAGATACGCTCAACCATGTGACAACACATCATTATTTCGGTGGTAAATTGATGGAGACCACTCAAGACGGTATCGTCCTATTATCGAGTAAAGGAAAGATTGACTCCGCCATGTCAAACGGTTCCATCTTGTCAGAGAACATTTCTGGTCATGTAGGGATCGGGTATGGGTCCGATTATCAACGCGCCGTTGAGCATGCCGAACTTGCCCTTCATACGACAAACAATGCCGCTATACGCATCGTCGACGATTCAAAACGAATGACGTTCACCGACCAACCGGCACCGATTCATTTCCGCGTCACGCAAACGCGTGTCTATGACATGATGAAACAGACGGGTATGAGTCCGACCAATATCGAAAAGCTCATTCATTTTTCAATGGACCATCTCGAGTTTACAGCGAAAGAGTTGACCGACCATTTGAATGTGACACGTCGCACGACAGAGCGACTCATCAAAAAATTGGTTGATGCAAAACTCGTTCATCCGATTGGCGAAGAGATGAGCTACAGCCAAGGTCGTCCGCGCACCGTCTATAAATTTCAATTCCCGGTCGATTGACGACCGGGAATCGTTTTATTGAGCCGCTTGTTCCGCGACAGGTTCTTCCTGTTGAATGACCGCGATGCGCTCAATCGTATATCCCGTGAAGGCATATACAATCGAAATGACCGGTACAATGAAGTTCAAGACGGCATACGGTGCATATTCGAATGCTCCGACCCCGAGTGTGCCGAGGATGAATACCCCACACGTGTTCCACGGGATAAACACGGAAGTCAACGTTCCTCCATCCTCGAGGGCACGAGATAAGTTTTTCGACTGTAATCCCATTTTTTCATACGCTCCAGCAAACATGCGTGACGGGACGACGATTGAGATGTACTGCTCCGAGCACGTCGCATTCGTCGCAACTCCCGCTAAAATCGTTGAAGCGATCAATGAACCTGCCGTTTTCGCCAACTTCAAAATTTGGTTCATAATGGATTGTAGCATCCCCGAATATTCTAAAATCCCACCGAACGTCATCGCGACGATGGTCATCGAGACCGTGTACATCATCGCATCAAGACCACCTCTACTGAAGAGGTTATCGACCAGTTCATTACCCGTATCAATGACATAGCCACTTTGAAGAGCGCCTACGCTGTCTGCAAGCGTTCCGCCTTGAATGAACACTTGAGCCAAGAAACCTAGGGCAATCCCGACGACGAGTGCTGGAATCGCCGGCACCTTCTTTGCGACGAGCAAAATGACGGCGAGTGGAACGAGGAGTAACCATGGTGAGATGACAAAACTGTCCTCTAAAATCGTCAATGTCTGTGTGATTTCAGACGAGTCTGTCGAAGAATCTGCAAATCGTCTACCGAGCCATGCGTATACCCCGAGTGCAATGATGAGTCCTGGAATTGTCGTATAGAGCATGTGTCGAATATGTACGAATAAATTCGTATGAGTTAATCCTGCCGCCAAGTTTGTCGTGTCTGACAAAGGCGACATCTTATCCCCGAAGTAAGCTCCTGAGATGACCGCCCCCGCTACCATCGGCGCCGGTATCCCCATACTCAGCCCGATGCCCATCCCCGCTACTCCAATCGTCCCCATCGTCGACCATGAACTCCCGATTGAGAGCGCGACGACCGCACAGATGAGACAAATCGTTAACAAAAAGTATGCCGGTGAGATGATCTTCAGTCCGAAATAGATCATCGTGGCAACAATTCCTCCACCGATCCATGCCCCAATCGTCAACCCGACCAAAATGATGATGACGACTGCCGGTAAGGCGAGACGAATCCCTTTATACATCATCTCTTCAATCTCTTTCCACTTGAACCCGTGACGCCAGGCGACGATTGAAGCGACTGCCGTTCCGACGATGAGCGGGATGTGTGGTCCTTGACCGAGCTTAACGATCGAGATGAGCATGACGACGATCATCACCCCGAGTGGCAAGAGCGCCCACCCTAACTTCATGTCTTGCTTATTCCCCGTTGTTTTCATCTAACTTCCTCCCCTATAGCGAAAATTCAGAATTGTCGTTATATTGTCGCTAATAACGTTATGATAGCGCTTACAAGGAGTGGATGCAATAAAAAAATGAGTGGACAGACATCTGTCTATCCCACCCATCTTGATTTATGTTGCTGCAATCCGGAGCGCATCCGCGAGCAGGCGTGCCCCATCTTCTAACGCGTCACGGTCAAACGTCATATGCGGATGATGAAGACCTGGACCTAAATCAGCGCCGATGCCAATCATCGTTGCATCAAGTGACGGTTTCTCGACGGTATAAAAATGAAAATCATCGCTACCTGACGTGACGATCCGTTCAACGAGAGCCGACTCACCGAAGCGTTTCTCAATCGCTCGCTTGGCGATTTGGCTAGACTCTTCCCCAACGACGGCTCCCGGTGTAAAGTCTTGCCACTCCCATTCAAGTTTCACACGATGAAGCTGGCCGACCTGGAGTAACATGTCTTCGACACGATTGCGCAGTTCGAGCAATTCTTCATTTTGTTGGGCACGGACGTCAATCGAGAACGTCGCATTTCCTGGAATGATGTTCATGTTGTCACTCCCGGCGTGTACCTTCGTCAACTTGACAGAGTGCGGCTCAAACGGTGACAAGTAAATGCTTTTAAGCATGTGTTGAATCGTGAAGATGACATCGAGTGCGTTTTGTCCTTGATGTGGTCTCGCACCATGCGCATCATCCCCAATGACCTCTCCCTTTAAGAAGAAGGCAGCACCATGTTGAATCGCCGCCGCATATTGTCCCCTTTTCAACTCTTCTTGTGGACGTAAATGGATTCCGAATAGTTGCGTCACGTCCTCTAACGCCCCTCGTTCGATCATGGCGAGCGAACCATTCCCTTGCTCTTCGGCAGGTTGGAAGATGAAACGGATTCGCTTTTGTAACGTTTCGTCTTTCAACTGTTCGAGCGCACCGAGTACCATGCTGATGTTCGCGTCGTGCCCACATGAATGGTTCGCTCGAAACGTACCGTCCACTTGTTGCCATAACGCGTCGATATCGGCGCGGACCGCAATCACTTCTTCTCCCGATCCAATCTCCGCGATTACTCCGGTCACGTCCTCAAACGTTCGATGGGGAATCGACCAGTCTGATAAGATGGATGCGATTGTTCGAGTCGTCTCGACTTCTTTCCAACTGATTTCTGGATGAGCATGGAAATGCTCAAACCACTTGAGTACGCTTGTCATATGTATCTCCACACCTTTATATTTTTTTGACACCTTTGATCAAAACCCATTGAAGCGGGAGTCGTCCCCATGTAATCCATTTCGGAATGACCTTCCCACCGATTCTAGATGGCTTGACGGCCATGTTGATATTTGCCGGGAAGACGGCGATAAAGAATGCCGGTAGCGTCCGTTTCACGAACGATGTTCCCTTGTTGAGTAAGAGCATCGCCCCGAACACGACTTCAACGACTCCGCTTAGTTGCACCATCAGTCGGCGGAACGGCCAAGATTTCGGAATAATCGACATGAACGCCTTCTCTCTTACAAAATGTAAAATTCCTGCCCCGAATAGTAACACCCCATATAAATTTCGTACCATAACTCATCCTCCTTTTGTATAAGCATAGCAAAAAAGGCGGGCATATTGCCCACCTTTTACAATGCAGAACCGTTCGCATTTTGAATCTCGACTTGAACCGTCTCCGTTTTTCCGTCCCGGATATATTCGATGTCGACCGTTCCGTCCGTATCGCGAATCAATTCACTACGGAGGTCGATGAACGAGCTGACGTCTTTGTCATTGATTTTCACGATGACGTCACGTGCCTTAAGACCCGCTTTCGCAGCTGAACTATTTTGTTGCACTTCCACGATGATTGTTCCCGCCGTCACCGATTCAGGCAAGTTGATTTGTTCCGTCAAGTAACCTTGAGGGAACTCTGATACGTCACGAAGTGAGACGCCGAGTGACGGATGATTCACTTCTCCCGTCTGTTCGATTTGATTGATGAGCGGAAGGGCGATGTCGACTGGGATTGAGAATCCGACTCCCTCGACTTCTGCTGTCGCAATTTTCATCGAGTTGATTCCGACGAGTTGTCCTTCTTCGTTGATTAACGCACCACCTGAGTTACCTGGGTTGATGGCCGCATCCGTTTGAATGACCTCGGCATTGAAGTCGGCCTGTCCGTTCTCATCCGTATCGACGGGTACGAGGCGTGACGTCGATGAGACGACACCGCGTGTCACGGAGTTCTCGAATTGTCCAAGCGGATTCCCGATGGCGATGACCGTTTGACCCGGTTTCAACTCGCTCGATTTGCCGATTGAGATGACGGCCGGTACTTTGTCAGCGTCCACTTTCAAGACGGCCAAGTCATACGTCGCGTCACTTCCCATGAGTGTCGCTTCCGCAGTCGTTCCGTCATTAAAGGTGACCGTCAGCTTGTCCGCTCCGTTGACAACGTGATGGTTCGTCGCGATAAATGCCGAGTCACCTTCTTTTTTATAGATGACACCTGATCCGACTCCAGCCTCGACCGCCTCACTCGAGAATCCGCTTTGGGCGAAGTTGTTTACAGTCACGACGGCCGGTTGAGCGGTCGCGACGGCATTTGTGACCGAAGAATCGGATACGTTCGATGACGTTTGGACCGGAGTCCCTTGCGAGGTCACGTTTGTGTCACTCACACTCGTCGCGGGTTGGTCGATGAACGGATATGCGATTGCGCCCGTCAACAACGCTCCGATGACTCCACCGACAAGTCCCGGGAACATACTGCTGACGAATGACGGTTTTGATTGTGTTCGTACTTTTGTCTCTTTTCGGTTGGATGAACCGAGTTCTGTATCTAACCAATCTTTTTGTTGCTCTGATTCATGTAATTGATCGTGTTCATTTGATTGATCGTGACGATCCATAATGATTCATCTCCTCTGTGTTATCTTCTACCCTTACTATAACGAAGAGGAACACTCATTTATAAAATAATAAATGAATTACAAGATTCTTCACATTTTACGTCATTTCATTCAGACAATCACATTTCTTAATGTACCGAGACCTTCAATCGTCACTTCGACCGTGTCTCCCGTTTGTAGATACGTCGGTGGCGTCATCCCGTGCCCAACTCCGGCTGGTGTACCTGTCGCGATGATGTCACCCGCTTCGAGCGTCATGCCTTTCGACAGTGTACGAATGAGTTCATCAATCGGACGAATCATATCGGCTGTCGTCCCATCTTGACGCGTCTCCCCATTGACACTTGTTTTGATTTGGAGAGGGAACTGGAGCTCGTCCGCTGTGACGACGAACGGTCCCATCGGACAAAACGTATCGAACGACTTGCCACGGAAGAATTGGACATGTTCTTTTTGCACGTCTCGAGCCGTCACATCGTTTAGAATGGTGTAACCGAAAATGTGCTCCTCGACCGCTTCGATGTCTCGTCCAGACTTGCCGATGATGACGGCGAGCTCACCTTCATAGTCAAGTTTTTCCGTCAATTCAGGATGACGCTCAATGACCGCTTCCGGACCGACGACCGAGGTCGGTGCTTTCGTGAAGATGACGAGTTTCCCTGCTCCTGCTGTATCCATCTCTTTCACGTGTTCTTCGTAGTTTTTGCCGATACAAATCACGTTTTTCAATGGACGGTACGGGGCGAGTAGTTTCACATCCGTCATTCGGTATGAGGGCGCCACGTCCAAATCGATATCTGGTTCGAACTCACGCGCGATCACTTCTAATAAATTTGTCGTATGTACTTGATTGCTGACATCGTAGACGAAATCGCCTTTGACAATCCCCACTCGTTGCTCTTCCTGCATCTCAAAACTACACCATTTCATTAAAACTCCCCCTTTTTCATCATTATACAAAAAATCGAGACATCTCTGCCTCGATTATACTTTATTCAAAAAGATGATTCGTTGATTACTCGATCCTCGAAAACGAAGTCCCATATCTCGTAGCGACTGCTCGTAACGACCGTCGACGAGCACATCGGCGTAGTCCAACACGGTTTGAATCGCTTCGTCATGCATCGCTTCCAACTGTTCGAGCGTATAACCCGTATACACCCACACATTTTTACCGAGCGACTTACATGCCGTGACGAGTTTTGCTAACGCTGACGATTGAAGAAACGGTTCGCCTCCAGAAATGGTCACCCCGTCCCAACCACTGAGCTTGACGCGCTGAACAAGTTCCTCTACTTCGACATCCTCACCCCCGGTTGGATTCCACGAGGAAGGATTGTGACACCCTTTACAGTGATGCGGACAGCCAGCAGTAAAGATGACCGTCCGAATCCCCGGTCCGTCAACGACGGATTCTTCAACGACGGATAGAATGCGCATCATGTTTCACCCTCGCCCGCTCTTCTTCTCGCTTCGCCGTATTCCAACGGTTCATCGTCCCGACCAAATAACCGGTGATGCGGCGGATTCGTTCAATGTTTGTATCCTCGCCACACGTCGGACAGGCATCGTCAATCAGTCCTTCTAACCCACAATTTCCGCAACGATCGACCGGATGATTGATGGAACCGTAGCCGATATCATGCTGTCGCATCAAGCGGACAATCGATTCCACCGCTTCCGCATTGTGGGCAAGTGACCCATCGACTTCGACATATGAAATATGTCCCGCGTCACACAATGTGTGATACGGTGCCTCGATTCGGATTTTCTCACGAATTGATACAGACTGATAGACCGGCACGTGGAATGAATTTGTATAAAAGGCACGATTAGTGACACCTTCAATCATCCCAAACGTTTCCTGGTCTCGCGTCACAAATTTACCTGACAATCCTTCTGCCGGTGTCGCGAGCAACGAAAAATTCAAGTCGTACGTTTCGGCTGCCGCACGCATGCGATTGGCCAAGTGCGTGACGATATCGAGACCGAGTCGTTCCGCTTCACGCGACTCAGCATGTGTACCTCCCGTCAACACCTTCAACGTTTCAGCGAGTCCGATGAACCCGAGTGAGAGCGTTCCTTGTTTCAGCACATCTCGGACTTCATCATGAATATGTAACTGCTCACTTCCACGCCAGACCCCTTGTGTGTAGAGGAAACGGAATTCTTCAGCGCGACGCGTACATTGATACTCGAAACGCTCAATCAACTGTTCGATCCCGATGTCGACATAGCGGTTGAGAATGCGGTAAAAATCCGAGATCGACTCCGAGATCAGTGCCATCTTCACCAAGTTGAGTGTGGAAAAGGAAAGATTGCCACGACCGATCGACGTCTCTTCTCCGTGTCGGTTTCCCATGACCCGAGTGCGACAACCCATGTACGCCACTTCAGATTCATGTGTCCCATCATAGTAAGCGGCATTGAACGGGGCATCGATGAATGAGAAGTTCGGAAATAACCGTTTGCCTGTGACCCGACACGCTTCACGGAAAAGATCGACGTTCGGATCGTCCTCCCGAAAGTTGATTCCTTCCTTCACTTTAAAGATTTGAATCGGAAAAATCGGAGTCTCTCCGTTCCCTAACCCACGTTCCGTGGCACGAAGTAACTCTCGAATGAGGATACGTCCCCACTTTGATGTGTCCGTTCCATAATTGATCGAAACGAAAGGCACTTGCCCGCCCCCTCGTGAGTGCATCGAGTTCGCATTGTGGATGAACGCCTCACACGCCTGATACGTCGCCGAAATCGTCTCTTCTTCCGCGAGTGTCTCCAATTGCGTTTCTTCCCAGTCAACGGGTAAGGATTGAAGTCGGCTCAGTTGACGCTCATATGTCTTCTCGACATACGGTGCCAAGTCGACGTCAAACATTGGGAAGGCCTGCCCCCCATGCTGCATGTTTTGATTCGCTTGAAGGATGATCGACGCGAGTGCCATGGCAGAGCGAATGTCCTTTGGCGACCGGATCGTCCCATGTCCCGTATGGAAGCCGTCTTTCAACAATTGACCGAGTGGAATTTGACAACATGTCGTCGAGCCTGTGATGTAATAGTCGGCATCGTGCACGTATAAAAAGTTATCAGTGACGGCTTGTTTTGACCGTTCCGACATCAAATACGTCTGCGATAGTTCTTTCGACACTTCTGAAGAGAGTCGTGCTAGTTTTCCGAGTGGGGATTTCCCGTCCACATTCGCATTCTCTTGTACCAAGTCTTGGTCTGGTAAGACGCAGACGTCCTCATACAACTGCAGTAATTTCAAAACGCATCACCTCACTATATATGGATTCAAAACATTCATATTCGTTTTAAGAATCCTATATATAGATTATGGCATGTGTTTTTCTCGATGGTCACGAGTCGATATTGTGACAGTTTACGTGTGATCATACGATAAAAAAGAGCCTCGTCTTCGGTAAGACAAGGCTCTACGTTATATGTGACAAACATCATTTATTTAACCGCTTTTACAACTTTTAATTCGACTTCTTCTTCTAATTCTTGTGCTTCACGGAGACCTTTCGAGTTCAACCACGTATAGATGGCTCCCATGAAGAGCGCTCCACCGATGATGTTACCGAACGTCGCAGGAATCAAGTTATGAATCGCACCTGCCATGCTGATCGTCTCAGGGTGTGGGACGACGAGCGTCAAGGCGAACAAGACGAAGTTGGCGATGACGTGGTCGAATCCTGAAGCGAAGAAGACCGCGACAAGGAAAATCATCGAGAAGATTTGAGCGAACTCATTTTTCATTTGTTTCGGTAAGAAAATAGCGAGACAGACCATCCAGTTACAGAAGATGGCGCGGAAGAAAATTTCAACCGTCGTATGATGCATTTTACTCTCAACAACGGAGAACAACCAGTTGTTCATCCCGAGTTCTTGGATGACGCCAGTCGGTGCAAGTAGTAAGGCGAATAGGATTCCCCCGAGTGCGTTCCCGACGAAGCAGAGCAACCAGACGAGCATCGTGTCGCTGAGCGTCGTATAACCACGAAGCGTCGACGTTGTGAAATACATCGTATTTCCCGTGAACAACTCAGCTCCCCCATAGATGATCATGACGAGCGCGATCCCGAACGAGAAGCCTCCGATGAGTGTCGTGAACGGAGATTCCGCTAAATACATACCGTTGACGACTTTCAACGTGAAGATTGAGGCAAAGCCGATAAAGATCCCGGCTAACATTGCCCGTAAAAAGTATTCCATTGGACGATAATGAATCATTTGCGAGGAAGCCTGTGCTTTTTTCCGTAATGATTCGAGTGCATGGATTTCCATTGATGCCATGTCACAAACCCTTCTTTCTGAATAATTAAATAGGAAAGTATCAGTTCGAATATGTGAAATCATTAACAATATAAACTGTACAGTCTCTGTTGGCAATCCTGTCTTGCATGAATTGACAGAGTGTTCACATCGTAATCGTTTACATATGGCGGATTTGTGACAAAGAAAAATTCTCCCTATTTTCGGGAGAATAATAAGACAAAGTTTATGAAACCAATCGTTCAGATAAGGGAATAATTCTTTTTCATGAGTTCATCAAATGTTAATTTTAATCTTTACTCTACATGAAGCGTTTCATGATTAACAATCAAAAGTTGTCCACTCCTACAAAATCTCCTAGCACATCTTCATAACCCACGACTGCAAAGTCTTGTTTTGTGAACTCTTCTAAATCTCCAAACTGACTTTCTAATTCATCGTTCGGTAGAATACAAAGATATCTATTCAATCCTTCGACCTGATCCAGCAGGATTGCCTTTTCTTTAACAGGTAAAAGCGATTGTATCGATTTGTATGACATATAATACACCTCACTCAATTTTATGAATTGCATTGTAATGTTCTTCTGTAATCACTACATTTTATGATAGTTCAATAAATATATATTAACTGTCTCTTGGTCGACTATTGCAATTCAGACATTGTAAATTTTATCAGTGATATTCCTTTCCGATTCTTATCTTAGTGAAATGAATTTCAGCGCTTGCTGGAGGGAAAAGCAAATTACATACAAATACCTCTGTTTCTTCAAGTACATAGCTTGTTATACTAACATCATGCATAAAATAGGGGAGCTGTAATCTGCTTAATTCTCTTACAGGCACTATTCGATCGTCGAGTGGAGCAGATATGTCTACTTTTATACAACCTAAAAATTCAATCTGATGGTGATAATTTTCATTTTCTTCTTCGATTATTAGTAAAACTTCATCTCCAAAATAACGGCAATCGAATCCTAAAACGCGCGCATCCCAGTAGTATATTTTTTCGATTTCTCTTAATATTTCCTGAGCTTTCATTTTTTCACCTTCTGTATGGAATATGTGCTGCTTAACTACGTGGCTTCACAAGTTTTAAATGGTTTTAATAATTTTGATTGTATAAATGAACATCATGATACAAAGCTATATGATCTGGCTAAATTTACTCTTATTCTAACTCTACGGACTGTATTTCTCACATCGATAAACCCGCTATTATCAGTTTATATAATTCTAACAAAGAGTCATCATGAGTAGACCCCCAAACCTCATCATACATATCATTTTTCATAGTATCTATGTAACTCGACTATGCGTTAAAACATGCTCAAACTGAGGCCCTCATAATTCATTTTTCGTTTAAATAATCTATGTAAAATTTTTGAGGTAAATTCTTTGTTAATTCTTCAATAGATTTATATTTTTTTTCATTAGAAAACAAAATAAACCCAAGTCCATCTCCATCTATTTTAATAAAAGAAGTTGGTATACTCATATCAATTAAAGGTACAAATTGAGTTCTAGAGAACAGCCACTTACCATATTTCTTTAAAGTGAAATTCAATTTATCTTTAAAGATAATGTTATAAAACCCATTTTGAGCAGACATCCAGTACGTTTCGTTAATCAAAAACCTTAAATCTTTTTCGTTTTCTATTTTTGCATTGCAGTAATAAATAGAATTCTCATCCCCAGAGCAATAGTTCATAGAATATTTAATTTTCCTTGAATCCATTTTTTCAACCATCTCATTATCCTGACTTATATTTTTAGATAATATAAATGTTATGACTATTGGATATACGTTTTGGTAAACCAAAAAATCAATTAAAGCTTTTTGGTTATCGATAATAGTTAAATCATCATAACTAGTGATCTCATAAACCTTTTTAATTTCACCTATAATGAAATAATTATCTAAATTATCTTCAATCTGCTCTAATAGACGCTTCCTTTCAATAATTGTAAGCTCTTGCATAGCGATCACCTTTGAGTTTTCAGTTTAAAGACCTTGTAATTTAAATCAGCTGTTTTTTCTATTAATTTTTATGATGGTCGGGGACTATAAAAGTTATATTGAAAAATTAGTGATTGTGAAATGGTTACTCTCTTATAGACTTGCTTTATATATTAGTAAGCAAATTAGATTACAAGAAAACAAAATGACAATGTGAAACATAATGTTCTTCGTTATACTCTTCTAAACACATTTTTAAACACTTAGCATCCTCACTTAATTTCGTTTCAAGCAAAGAATATCCTATGAAAGTGATTTGATCAGGAAAAGTTATATAATCCACATCAGTAATGACATCCCAAAAGGCATCCCAATTTTCGCCGTAATGATCAGGAAGATGAAGACTTTCTTTTAATATCTGATGTAGTTCCGATGAAGAAGTAATGTTACTTAAATCGATATATAAATGCGACATATATTGTCTCATCTCCAGCATTTATCTTATTAATCATCTAAGATGCATTAAGTTATGAAAAAAATTCATTTAATAAGTTCCAATGAGTTTTTCGTGTCTAATATTTATGCCAATACTTATTATCACTCAACATTCTCAGTCATAAATCAATTAAACACACTCATCGCAATACGAACATTGTGATGTATAAGTCTCCATCATCTCGAATCAATTGGACTTGGAAAGGAATATTATTATACCTCTCTTTCAAGCTAATTTTCCATTGCTGACAAAGAGTCTCTGCAAAAGCTTCAATTTGATTATTTTGACTATAACTATCGACATCATTTTTCTTATTAATAATGAAGAAATCTTTAGGCTCGTACAAATTTACCATCTTTTCAATGGAAGACAAATCTGCTCCAAATTCTTCTTTCCAACCTTTATATGAACTAAGAGATAAACTGTCTTTAAAAAAATAACAGTTCTCATGACAGATTATTTCTGGATTGAAAAATTTTAAAAAAGAAAGAGCGTCTTCAATACTATATTTGTAATTTACGAAACTCCACCAAGTAAACTCTTCTCCATTAACTTCTCGAAATTCTATAAATTCTTTAATTAAATCGTTAGAAAACATTATAATCCCCTTTCTCAAGTTCAACTATTCTATCTGTCTTTTTCCGATTGATTCTTTCTAAATCCCTACTCGTCGAGAAGAAATCTAACAACAAAGTCATACCCCCGATAGCAGACATAAATCGAAATAAGGTACGAAAGAACTCATATAGAATCGTGGCGCCTCTATTAGTAACCAGACCACAATCAACTGAATAGCCTTTAAGACACCTGAGATGATTATAATCGAGTCTAAAGATACCTCAATTTGTTTTTCTCTCAAATTATCACAAATTCCTTCACCTAACATTATGAGCCCTTTCGATTCAACTTATCTAAGTTTTAAGTGCCTTGTTTATTCCATGTATAAGTAAAAGGTAGCCATAACATTCTCACCATTTTGATAAACTTTTCTATATTGCAACATTTCTAAAAATGTTCGTAAAAAAAATGTTGATTAATAAACAAAGGAGCATCGCCCCATCTAGGGACGATGCTCCTCTGATTTAATCGAATTGCTTATTCTTTATCCTCAGTCGATTCTTCTGTTTCTTCAGAAGATCCTTCAGAAGCTTCTTCTTCAGTTGAACCTTCTTCTGATTCTTCCTCTTCAACTTCTGCAACCGGCTCATTCACAGAGGCGATGTGCATATCTGGTTCCGAGACAATCGTGTACGATTTGTCTTCTGGAAGATCTGCTACCGTCACCGAATCACCGATTCCAAGCTCTGAGACATCGAGTTCGATGCGTTCTGGGATGTTGGCAGGTGTCGCAGCGACCGTCACTTTATAAAGTGACTGGGCGAGATATCCGCCTTCTTTGACGCCTTTCGCGTCGCCAACAAGGACGATATCCGCTTCAACTTCTGTCTCTTCATCCATCTTCACGGCCATGAATTCGACGTGCTGATAGAAGTTTGTGAACGGGTCCGTTTCTGATCCGTGCACGAGCGTATTGATTTTATTTCCATCGTAATGGAGTTCAATCAAGGCATTGTCACCATGGTCTCGGAGAATTTTACGAAGGTCCATCTCGTCAAACACGATTGGTGTGCTGTCTACTTTGTAGCCGTAGACGACGCCTAACGCTTTTCCTTCGTTACGCAACTTCGTGCGTAGTGATCGTGGGCGTAATTCTCGTTTTGATACTTGAAGTTTGTTCGTCATTTTCTTTTCCTCCTACATGGATATACATTTCATGTCGACATCTTGAGGGTGAGGCAGTGAAAAAGCCACCTCTCAACCTCGATGCGTTGAGTGACATGTGTATAGTTTTCCCATGTGGGCTCCTGCATAAACGTTACATAGTGTTAAAACAAGGTAACAAGACGATTACATGACGCGTTTAAATAACTTCTCAAGCTCATACGTGCTCCATTTCACGAGAATCGGTCGCCCGTGCGGACAGGTAAACGGAGACGTCGTACGACTCAAATCATCAATCAATTGTCGCATCATCTCCCTATTGAGTGGATGGTTCGCTTTGATCGATCGTTTACACGCCATGAGGATTGATGCTTCTTCGCGATATTTCGCGATGTCGATTGACCGCTGTTGAATGGCCATCTCCACCAGATCACGAATCGTGCCCTCTAAGTCATGTTGCGGATACCATGTCGGAATCTCACGGACAAGGAACGTGTTACCCCCAAACGGCTCTAACGTGATGCCTGCATCCGCTAGAAGCGGGAGCACTTCTTCGATAGCGAGCGTCTCTTCTTGCGTGAACTCTAACGTCAGCGGAATCAATAGAAGCTGATACTCTTTTTCCGGACGTCCTAACTGCTCATAAAACAACTCATACTTGATGCGTTCCTGAGCGGCATGTTGGTCCATCACGTACATCCC
This sequence comes from Exiguobacterium sp. s181, assembly GCF_018617125.1. Taxonomy (GTDB): domain Bacteria; phylum Bacillota; class Bacilli; order Exiguobacteriales; family Exiguobacteriaceae; genus Exiguobacterium; species Exiguobacterium profundum. The sequence continues at coordinate 720,688 of NZ_JACSJM010000002.1, read as the reverse complement.
GTCTTCCGCTCCACAGATGATATAACTCGAATGCAGTTGCCCGATGACGTCTAACGCCGGAAGACGCTCCGACTGATGTACAGGCTCTTCGACCTGTTTTGGTTCAATCATCTCTGGTTCCGGTTCATGAACGAGCGGCGCCGGGTTCCACTGGGAGGGAGACGTGAGCGACTCTTTTCGCTCGCGAGGAATCGGATAGTTCCACTCGACCGGATCTGCCTGTTTAGGTTGGGGCTCCATCGAAAAGTCGAGTTTCGACTGTTCGGACGGTGTCACACGTTTCGGCTTCGGCTCTTGTTTCACAGACGGAATGAGACGTTGCTCCCGGAGCGTCAATTGAACGGTCTCTCGGATGAGCTGGCATAGTTCTTTTTCTTTCGACAAACGCACTTCACGTTTCGTCGGATGGACGTTCACGTCAATCAACATCGGGTCCATCTTCACTTCGAGCACGGCAATTGGATAGCGACCGATCGGTAAGAGCGTATGGTAGCCTTCAAGCACGCTTTGGGTCAGTGCAAAGTTCTTGATGCTTCGACCGTTTAAGATGAGAGTCACGTACTGTTTGTTCGAACGGGTCACTTCCGGGCGTACGAGATGGGCGCTCAGCGTATAATCGTTCGTCTTGCTCGACGCCGTGACGATTTGTGCGGCGACTTGGCGACCATAGATGGCAAGCATGACTTGTTTCAAGTCTCCATTCCCGTTCGTACGCAACAATTCTTTCTCTTCATGAAAGACGGTGAATCGAATCTCCGGATGAGACAGCGCTAAACGGTTCAACGTATCCGTAATACTTGCAAGTTCCGTTGCTGACGTCTTCAAATATTTCAGCCGTGCCGGTGTGTTGAAGAAGAGCTGACTGACCGCAATTTCGGTCCCGACGTTCGTCGCCGTCGGATTCGTCGCCTTGACGACTCCACCTTCAAGCGTCATCTCAAAACCATCCTCATCTGCTCGCTTTGACTTCAAGGAGACGTGGCTGACCGACGCAATCGAGGCGAGCGCCTCACCGCGGAAGCCGAGCGTCCGAATCCGAAACAAGTCATGCTCGTCCCGGATCTTACTCGTCGCATGCCGCAAGAAGGCTCGCGCCGCATCTTCTTCATGGAACCCATGCCCGTTATCTCGCACTTTGATTAGACGGATGCCCGCCTCTTGTAAGTCGACGTCTACTTTCGTCGCTCCCGCGTCAATCGCATTTTCGACTAATTCTTTGACGACGGAAGCCGGTCGCTCGACGACCTCCCCGGCTGCGATTCGGTTCGCGAGCTGTTCAGGTAACTCTCGAATGATTCCCATCGACTCACCCTTTCTTTGCGGTCTGTTGCAGTTCGTAGAGCGCCTGCATCGCTTCGATTGGATTCATTGCCAATAGATCGAGTTTGAGCAGCTGTTCTCGAACAGCGTCATGCGACTCGAACAATGACAACTGGCTGACTTCTTCCACTTGAGGTGGAGCAGATTGCTCGTTCAAAGCTGGTTTCGTTGCTTCCGATTCGAGTTCTGACAGAATCGTCCGGGCCCGGTCAATCAATGAATCCGGAAGTTCAGCCAATTCCGCCACATGAATCCCATACGATTTATCGGCACGTCCCGGATGCACTTCGTGGAGGAAGACGACTCGTCCATCCCGCTCAATCGCCCGGACATGAACGTTCTCAAGTGTCGGAATCGAATCTTCGAGCACTGTCAGTTCATGATAGTGCGTAGAGAAGAGTGTCTTCGCACCGATTGACGAGGCGATATATTCAACGATTGCCTGTGCGAGCGCCATCCCGTCATACGTCGACGTCCCGCGACCGATTTCATCCAATAGAATCAGACTATTGCTCGTCGCCTCGGTAACGGCTTGGCGCGTCTCGGTCATCTCGACCATGAACGTCGACTGTCCGCTCACCAAATCGTCCGCCGCACCGATCCGTGTGAAGATGCGGTCAAAGAGCGGGAGTTCCGCCGCTTCTGCCGGGACGAATGAACCGATTTGATGAAGGATTGCAATCAAGGCAAATTGACGCATGTACGTCGATTTACCGGACATGTTCGGTCCGGTGATGAGTAACATTTGACGTGTGTCGTCAAGCGTCAAGTCATTGGCGACATATTCGCCTCGCGGCAAGACCGTTTCAATGACAGGGTGACGCCCGCGTTCAATTTGTACATGCTTCGCTGTAATTGGACGCACATACTCCCGTTTCTCGGCTACGACGGCAAGGGCGAGGAGAACATCCAACTCACTGAGTGAACGGGCCAATTGCTGAAGTGCCTTCGTATACGTCTTCACTTCTTCGCGAAGTGCGACAAACAAATCATATTCGAGCGTACAGCTCTTCTCTTCCGCTCCTAAGATGAGCGCTTCCTTCTCTTTTAACTCAGGTGTAATGTAACGTTCCGCATTCGTCAATGTCTGCTTCCGTTCATAACGCCCTTCTTCGAGCAACTTCGCATTTGCTTTCGTCACTTCCAAGTAGTAACCGAATACGCGGTTATACCCGACCTTCAACGACTTGATGCCGGTCGCGATGCGTTCCTGTTGCTCGAGGTTGGCAATCCACGATTTCCCGTTCGCTTTCGCTTCTAACAGTTCGTCGAGCTCATCCGAATACCCGTGACGAATCATCCCGCCTTCTTTCGTCGAAATCGGAGGTGAATCGACAAGGGCAGCCCGAAGCTGTTCACTCAATGTCTCGAACGAGTCGAGCTTTTGTTCAATTTGCTGCAAGCGATCCGCTTTCACTGTTTGTAAGAGTGACCGGACAGAAGGCATCCGCTCGAGCGTGTCGCGAAGTTGGACGAGATCTCGCGCATTCGCCGTCCCGTACCCAACTTTAGCGACAAGGCGTTCGATATCGTAGACTCGCTTCAGCTCTTCTTGTAGTTGATCGCGCAACATGAAGTCGTCCACCAAGTTCTCGACGGCATCCTGTCGCTCTCTGATGCCTTGCTCTGTATAGAGTGGCTGTTCGAGCCAACGTTTCAACAATCGACCGCCCATCGCCGTTGTCGTCTCATCAAGGAGTGAAAGGAGTGACCCTTTCCGTTCCCCTGAACGAGCCGAACGGAACAACTCAAGGTTTCGGGCCGTGTTGGCGTCAAGTTGCATATGCTGTTCAACCTCATAGGCGACGGCTGGTTGCAAGTGGTCAAGTGAACGTTTCTGTGTTTTCGTCAAATAGGCAAACAGCAACTCAAATGCCGAGCGTTGTGCCTCATCTTTTGCACCTTGTGCGAGTGGACTATTCCGCTTGTCCACTTGAATCGAAAGTGGGATCCCGGTCTGTCGCAATAAATCAGCAAGTCGTTCATCCTCGACGATGACTTCGTTCGGAAGCAATCCTTCGATTTCCCGCAAGACGGCCTCTTCTGACGAGAGTGTCGTCAACCATGATTCCCCCGTCGTGACGTCACCGCGAGCAATTCCGAATCGCCCTGCGACGTCCGAGATGGCGACGAGATATCGGTTTTCTTTTTCACTGAGTGACGCCATATATGTACCCGGCGTGATCACTTGGATGACTTCCCGTTTCACGAGCCCTTTAGTTGCCTTCGGATCCTCCGTCTGTTCACAGATGGCGACGTTAAAACCTTTTTCAATCAATTGTTCAATGTAGATTGCTGCTGAATGATGCGGAACGCCGCACATCGGAATCGGATGCTCGGCCTGCTTTCCATTTTTAGAAGTGAGCGTGAGCTCTAACTCTTTTGCGACAATTTGTGCATCTTCAAAAAACAACTCGTAAAAGTCGCCGAGTCGATAGAATAAAAAGGCGTCCGGATAGTCGGCCTTGATAGAGAAATATTGTTTCATCATTGGTGTCTGATGGACTTCTTGCATGTTGATTCACCTCTAGAAAGTACAACAGCTGACCATCGGCCAGCTGTGTCGTTTTAGTATCCGCAGCCGCCGCGTGCTTGTTCAGCCGCCATGCCGCTCCCTGTCTTCCCTGCAAGGACGTCGCCGTCCGTCGATTCGATGATACGGTCCGTCACGGAGTTCGCGAGCGTGACCGTCACGTATTGAAGCAAATCGTTCACTTCGACTTGTGTTTCTTGGAACGCTTGAACGACGGGAATCGAGTCAAGTTCTTCCATCGCTTTATCAATCTTTTGCTCGACTTTCGCAAGTGCTTCCGTCTTGCCGTAGTGCTTACAGTTGACGGCTTCTTTTTGTAAGAACTTGATTCGTTTAATCAACGTCTGTACGCGGTCACTTCCGTTCACTTTCGCTTCCGCTTCTTTGAAACGCGCCACTTCTGGTGTTTGTGCTAATACGTCTGCCAATTCTCTTGCTTTTGCAATTACTTGTTGATCGGTCACCATTGTAAACCCCTTTATGTCTATAATGTAATCGTGCTCAATGGCACGTGAATGTTCTTTCTCATTCTAACATGAACGATTCGGAAACGGTACTAGCGGGATTCGTGGATTCACGTAACATATCGACGTGCGGAATGCTGTCTTCTTGATACACATCACTCGTCCGTTTGAAGCCAAACGATGCATAAAAAGATTCCACATACGTCTGCGCTTGCAGATATAATGTCTCATGACCGAAGTCCATGATTGCCGCATCCATCAAGAGGCGGGAATACCCTTTCCCTCGATGCGTCGCTTTCGTGACGACACGTCCGATGGCGACCGGAGATGCTTTCGTCAGCACGCGAAGGGCAGAGACGATCTCTCCATCTTCTTCTATCCAATAATGAATGGCTGCTACGTCCTTTCCATCCACCTCTTGATACGGACAGTTTTGTTCGACGACGAAAATCTCAGTTCGTAACGCCAGTAAGCGATACAACTCAATCGTTGTCAGTTCATCAAACGCTTTTTTCTTCATCATTATTCCCCCTAATCAATCGTCACCCCGAGTGCCCGGGCGACATGTAATCCGCTCGTCATCGCGCCAATCGTACCCGCTCCTGGAAATACGGTATCCCCGCACACAAAAAAGTTCGGCAAGTCGGTGCGATAACTCGCAGCGCGAAAGAGCGCCTGGCTAGGAGTCTGCGCATAACCTCCGACTGCCCCATGCGGTCGCTTCGTATACTTCACCCATGCCCCGGGTCCACCAGGAAGAAGTAGTGACGACTCGCGGTCCCAAGCGGGAAAAGCAGTTGCGACGACGTCGACGAGACGATTGGTCCAATCTTGCTCTAGTTTCTCATATGCCGCCCGGTCTTTCCAATGTTGCCATTCTGATAAATCGATATGTGTGGATACCGTGATGGTCCGTTCCGGTTTTTCTGTGCGCAACACGTCATCCGGCGCGGACATGGAAATGAACGCATGCCCACTGGGTAATCGTTCGTGATAGATTTGTTGAAACAGCGGTTTCTGTCGACACACATCCTCAGGCAAGACGAGATAGAGACTGAACGTGCCCCATTGCGACTGCTTCAATTGTCTGCGGTATTGTCGTTTGAAGCATCGTTGTTCTTGTCCTCTCAGAAGTTCGCTCGTCCGCTCAATCGGGATGGCGGAAACAATGACATCGACTAGTTCAAGTCGTCCTCTTCGATCGGTGATGAGCCATCCATCCGTCACTCGTTCGATGGACTGGACGTCTCTCCCTAATTTCGTCTCCCCACCAAACGTCCGTACGGCGCGCTCTAACGCATGAGCCAATTGATACAGTCCACCTTCCACATAGTACGCTCCTTCGTGATAGACTGACAGCGCCACTGCACCGAGTAAATGACTCGCTTCTTTCGCACCGGTCTGCAAACTGTCGAGCAGGACGCCATCGATAAATCGCTCGAACATTGTACCGTTTAATCCATGACGAGCTAACGTGTCACCGAGTGGCCGCTGGAGTTTGAGGAGCGTTGTGATTTGATTCGACTGGAATCCTTTTAATGCATAGATCATATCCGAGACCGTGCGAAGTGGAAGAGCAGGTAACTGCTGAAACAACGGACGAATCCTCTCAAAATCGCCCCACACTTCACGGTAAAACGCATGGATTGACCCATAATGCTCTGAGAATACGCGACTGAGCTCATCAAGCAGACGCTTGCGGTCGCGATAGTAGGTGACGGTGACGTCAGGCAGTTGAATGTCCATCACCGCGTCCAGTAACGTCACCTCGACCGATTCGCCCAATTTCTGAAGAACCCGCTGATGGACCCCTCCTCGTTCGAATCCCATACCGAGCGTTGCCCCTGCAGGAAACAAATATTCACCCCGTTGAAACTTGCCGGCACACCCACCCCATTCACGCGACGCTTCAAAGACGGTTACGTCATGTCCTTCTTGTTGCGTGAGCGCAGCTGCCGTCAATCCCGCAACGCCCCCACCAATGACCCCGATTTTCATGAACATCCCTCCTTTCTGTATCATACCCGCTCCTTTACAAAATTGAAGAAATGAATCGGTTTTAGAGATTCGGGATGTCTTTTAAAGGGTTCCCATTCTTTTATGCAGAAATAATTTACATCTAAAAAGGTAAGGTGATGAAAATGCGTAGTCGTGTCATGGTCTATTTGTTGATTCCCATCCTCATCTTTATTGGTATACTGATTACCCCACCTTCCGAGGAATCGCTCAAGCTTGCGACGATGACCGTCGTCAGCATCCAGGAGATGATTCCTTACGAAAAAGAGTATACGGCACAGAAAGTGCTAGAAGAACGATCAATGGACGACAAATCAGCCATCATCGAAGAATGGCGTCTCGAACAAGGAGCGAGGACGTCTTATAGTTATGTGCTCAGACTGAGAGGATTTGACCATGTGACACAGATTGATGCAGGCGCAGCCAACACGAGATCGGACGGCTATTACGCGATGCAGGCGCATAGCCCGATCTTTGAGACAGACAAGCCGGTGTCCACGAACTATCCGATCGTCGTGTTCAGTTCGGAACAACGTCTCGTCATCGGACAGATGGATGTGCGGGTCATTTACGAAGAGGACGGTCAATTGAAGAAATGGATTGTATTGGAGGATGAATAAGTTGAAAAATTATATACATTCGATGAGAGAGCTCATCGGTAACCGTCCTTTCATTATGGTCGGTGCTGCAGTAGCTGTACAAAATGATAATCAAGAATTTTTATTTCAACTAAGGAAAGATACAAAGGAATGGGGACTTCCTGGAGGGGCGATGGAACCCGGAGAAACAATTGAACAAACAGCACAAAGAGAATTGTATGAAGAAACGGGTCTCTCTTCCAACCAATTAACTTTAATCTCAGTTTTCTCTGGACCTGATTTTTTCTTTGAGTATCCAAATGGCGATCAAGTACATAATGTTACCCATTTATTCATCACTGACACAGTGACGGGCACGTTATGTTTAAACGATGATGAAGGAATAGATTTAAAATATTTTTCACTACAAAATCTACCAGAAAACATGGATGCACGGGCAAAGTTAATCTTATCGAGTCCATCAATGAAAGAAGTGACTATATGAAACGCATCATGATCATCGGTTCTGGTGGTGCGGGGAAATCCACACTCGCCCGTCAACTCGGTGAACGATTACATCTCGATGTCTATCATTTAGACGCCCTCATGTGGAGACCAGGATGGGTGATGGCACCAAGTGAAGAACGAATCGACATCCAACAACAGCTTGTGAAGAAAGATCAATGGATCATCGATGGAAACTTCGGGAATACGCTTGATTTACGACTGCAGGCAGCGGACACTGTCATTTTAATCGATCTTCCCCGCATCGTCTGTATATACCGTGTCCTTAAACGAGTCGTCCGATATCGTGGTACGACGCGACCGGACATGGGCGCATCCTGTGAGGAAAAACTCGATTTCGCATTCCTCAAGTGGGTTTGGAATTTTCCTGACGTTCAAAAGCCGGAGATGGTCAAACGAATCAAACAATATTCTCACGAGAAACAGATCATCTTCTTAAAATCTCGGAAAGATGTTGCAAACTTCATTCATCAATTAAAAAGGCAGGAATTTTTATGAACCCTATCCTTCACAAAATCGGCACCATCTTTATTCCGGTGAGTGATATTCAAAAAGCGCGTGACTGGTATTGTGATTTATTCGATCTTTCAACAAAAGGAGAAATCTTATTCGACCATTTATATGTCATTCCATTAGAGGGTACCAACCTCGTTTTAGATAGTAACATCTACTCAAAAGATAACATCATCCAGACACCACTATTTCACTTAAATACACACGATATTCATCAAGCTTATTATTATATGGCTCAACACGATATTGAGGTCATTACACCCATTGAGCATGAACATTGGTTCAATTTCAAAGATCTTGACGGGAACGTCATCATGGTATGCAAATGCTAACATCGGATCAAACCTTTAACTAACCTTATCAGGTTATTCAGGTCGATTGTATCGAAGATTATCTTTTGGAAATGAGCCTTTTTAACAAATAAATCAAGTTGTATGAGTAATAAGATTTGCTCCTACTTAGATGTGAGGTGATCATCTGTTTTTTCTTCAAATGTCTGGAACACCTGGATCAGGAAAATCCACATTGGCTAAGCGTATCATCCAACACGTACCCGCAGTCATCATCGATCATGATGTTTCAAAGACCGCCCTACTCCATACGCTTCCTGATGGCAACTTCTCGGATGGAGAAATCGGGAAGATGGCTTATGATGTCGAATGGTCCCTCGTCGAGTATCACCTATCACTTGGACAAAACGTCATTCTCGACAGTCCATGTCTCTATGATGAAATGCTCGATAAAGGGATAGCGATTTCCACCAAGTACGGAGCGACTTACCGTTATATCGAGTGTCGTCATGAAAATTACGAAGAAATTAACACACGACTTCGAAACCGTGTCAGACGACCGAGTCAAATTGATCAAGTTTCGTATGAGAATTGGTCTAAGATGAATGAATACTGCAAACGGCCTACTAAGCATTCTTACTTACAAACCTATACGATGGACAATCGAGAAATTCCGATTGAGCGAATTATGTCGTATCTGTTGAAAAACTAAGAAGAGAACGCTTTGAGATAGAAAGTGCTTCTCTTTTTAATAATTTTGTATATTTATGCTTTACAATTAATAATCATACATATACACTTAGTCTCATCTACAACAGGGAGGCATTATACACATATGAAAAAATGGTTATTAGCAGGTACACTTATGATGAGCGCAGTATTACTCGGTGCATGTAGTCAAGAGACAGAAGGTGAAGCGACAGAACAAAAAACGCTCGTCATGGGGACAAGCGCCGATTACTTCCCATATGAATTTGTCGATACGGCAAACGGAGATGCGATTGTCGGATTTGATATTGAAATCGCGGAGACAATCACAGAACGCCTCGGTTACGAATTGAAGATTGAAGATATGGACTTCGGTAGCTTACTCGGAGCCCTCAATAGCGGGCGTGTCGACTTCGTCATGGCCGGGATGACGCCAACAGAAGAGCGTAAAGAGAATGCCGATTTCTCAGACATCTATCTATCCGCGACAAACTTGATCATGACTAAAGACGAGTCCCTTCAGGCAATCGAAGATTTGTCTGGTAAGAAAATCGGTGTCCAAACAGCTTCGATTCAAGAAAATATCGCTAAAGAACAAGCACCTGACGCTGAACTCGTATCGTTGAACAAGATCCCTGAAATCGTTCAAGAGTTGAACACAGGTCGAATCGATGCAATGGTCATCGAAGACACGGTCGCACAAAAGTATTTAGACCAAGATGACAGCCTCTATACATTCGCTTTGAAAGAGGATGGCGAAAAAGGATCAGCTGCTGCCTTCAAATTAGATGATGAGTTACGCGACCAGTTCAACGAAGAATTGAACAAAATGATGGCGTCTGGCGAAATCGATGAATTGGTGAAAAAATGGTTCTCGATGGAGCCAACTGAATGAGACAAGTCGAGCTACCGATCTATCCCGTCGTATATCCGACGGGACATCGGTTAAACCAAAATGAAAGTCAATTCCCGTTACCTGACCGCATCAAGAATCAGCTTGATTCGTTGACGTATGATGACTTACACGAATATCCGGTCGAACCGATCAATGAATTGTTCGAACAATACGCTGCGTACGTTGGCGTCACACCCGAGCAATTACTCGTCGGTTGTGGGAGTGACGAGATGATTCATGTCGTGACGCAAGCATTGCTCGCACCACATGACATCGTCTTGTCTCCGGCACCTGACTTTTCGATGTACCCAATCTTCACGACTATCGCACACGGTCATCATGTTCAAGCCGTTGATTTATCGTATGAAGGAATGGTAAAGGCGATTGAGACGCATCATCCAAAGCTTCTTCTCCTTTCGAATCCGAACAATCCAACCGGGAAGCTTTGGACCGTAGAAGAGTTGACGCATCTCGCCTCAATCGTGCCATATATCGTGGTGGATGAGGCGTACATGGACTTCACACCAGATGCGAGCATGATCCCGTTCATTGCCACCCTTCCGAATCTCATCGTCCTTCGCACGATGTCAAAAGCGTTCGGATTGGCAAACGTACGAATCGGATTCATGGTGACAAACTGCGAACTCGCACACTATTTCCGTCAATTCATCCCGCCATTTAATATCAGCGGAGTGAGTGCTAAAATTTGCAATATCTTCTTAAAAGATGCGAGTTATCTTCAAGAAACAATCGAATGGCATGACGAGATGCGGCAAAAGTGGGCGCAAGCCTTCGAAACCATCGGTCATGTCATCCCTGCCACGACGAACTTTTTGTATGTCGAGCTCGAGCAACCTGAAGTAGTGTGGGCCCATTTTACTGACTTGAACGTACACACGTCGAAACAACCTACGGGGATTCGGGTGACGATCGGAGACGAGTCGGCGCTTCATCTTGTACATACAGCTATTCAGAAATACAAGAAAACAAGTCATGTAAAAAACTCCTGAACCTCGTGTTCAGGAGTTTTTGTCAGTCGATCGTCTTGATCACACGTGCCGGATTTCCTCCGACGACTGTTCGAGGTGGTACATCTTTTGTGACGACGGCACCGGATGCGATGACTGCCTCATCCCCAATCGTCACCCCCGGATTGATGATGGCCCCACCACCAATCCATACTCGGTCCCCGATGGTCACGGGTTTCCCGAACTCATATCCAGAGATGCGCTCAATCGGGTCGATCGGGTGTGTTGCCGTGTAAATATGTACCGCCGGCGCAAGCATGCAGTCATCCCCAAACGTGATGGGACAGATGTCTAGGAAGACACAGTCAAAATTCGCATAGAATCGATCTCCTACGTGGATGTTATACCCATAATCACATTTGAAATTCGGTTCGATATAATACGACCCTTTCGTTGAACCGAGTAACTCACTAAGAATCTCATTTCGTTCTTCCAACTCATCGATCCCTAAACGATTGAATCGTTCAGTCAATCTCCGGGCATGCTTACGATCTGCAACGAGCGTTTCATCACCAGCTAAATACAGTTCACCACGAATCATCTTCTCTTTTTCTGTCATGTTCATCCCTCCTCACTTGTAGTATAGAGGATTTTTGAACGGTATAGGGAATAGAGATAAGGATGAGCAGAAGGAGGCAGATCATATGAAACGAATACTGGAATGTCGGGCAAGTGATTTTATCACGTTTAATCGTCAAGATTTAGTCGATTCGATTCGAAAAGCAGAAGGTCGAACGGTCATGGCCGAGGTCATCCCAACGGTGCAGCCACTCTATCCAGAAGTGACAAACGCAGAACTCGCGCGAGCGTTCGGTGCCGATTTGATTTTATTGAATATGTTGGATGTGTTTCACCCGTACATCAAAGGACTCGAAAGTCACGCGCTGTTCGGCGACATGCCAGGTGATGAGATGAGCGACCATCCGATTCTAGAACTAAAACGTCTGATCGGATTGCCAATTGGAGTCAACTTGGAACCTGTCGATTTTTCAGAGAAGTCGTCCGAGATGAATGAAGTGAAACGAGGCAGGCTCGCTTCAATCGAAGCGTTCCAAAAAGCATCTGAGCTCGGGATTGACTTCGTCTGTTTGACAGGCAATCCGAATACCGGAGTTACGAATGAAGCCATCGAACAAGCGATCATCCAAGCGCGTCGTGAATTCGCAGGGGTCATCATTGCCGGGAAAATGCATCAGGCTGGTGCCGGCAATGTATTGGACCGCGACGCGTATATCCGCTTCGTCGAAGCCGGCGCAGACATTATCCTACTACCAGCTCCAGGCACCGTACCTGGTGTCCGTGAAGAATCGTTCTACGAACTCGTTCAGGAGTTGCAATCGCTCGGTGCTCTCACGTTAGCGGCGATTGGAACGTCACAAGAAGGTGCAGATGTTGCGACCGTTCGGGAGATTGCGCTCTCTTCAAAACGAGGCGGAGCAGACATCGTGCACATCGGTGACGCCGGACTGTCGGGGATTGCCGTCCCAGAGAACATTCAGGCACTTTCCATTGCCATTCGCGGGCGACGTCATACATACATTCGCATGGCCGCCTCGGTCAATCGGTAATACAAAAGAGGAAGGAGCGCGTCTCCTTCCTCTTTTATTTACCATTCCGTGACGTCGCGACGTGGTTTCGCCGGTGTGGTAGTACCGTGACGCTTGGCGAGTAACGCTTCCACATCCTCTAAGCGCACACCTTTGGCTGCTAACAAGACGAGTAAGTGATACAGAAGGTCGGCTGACTCTTCAACCAAGTCTTCATCCGTCATAGCAGCAATGACGACCTCAAACGCTTCTTCCCCGAACTTTTTCGCGATTTTTTCAACGCCTTGTTCCAATAAATAAGTCGTATACGAACCTTCTTTCGGTTCATTTTTTCTAAATTGAATCAATTGTTCCAATTCATGAATCATACGTTCACCTCCGTAAAGAAACAGCTTCGATTACCGGTATGACACGTCGGACCGTTCGCATGAACACGAACGAGAAGCGCATCCTGGTCACAGTCGACGTGGATGTTGACGACGTCCAGTGTATTTCCGCTCGTCTCCCCTTTCATCCAAAGCCGACCTTTTGAACGAGACCAGAACGTGACGACCCGTTCACGAAGCGTCTGTCGGATTGCCTCATCATTCATATATCCGAGCATGAGGACCGCTCCGTCGTCGTCTGAGACGATGATGGCGGGAATCAGTCCATTTTCGTCGAAACGAACCGCATCGGCAAGTTGTGACTCGTGCATACGTGCTTCACCTCTTCTACTGTCGTTTTTCGGTCATGTAAGATGGATGCAAGTAATGCGGCATCGACTTTCTCAAGCGCTTCGACTACGTGCTCGGCATTGCCTGCCCCACCGGATGCGATAATCGGAATGTCGACGACTTCACGAAGTTGTTCTAAAATCGCAAGGTCATAACCGCTCTGCTTTCCATCTTGATTCATGGACGTGACAAGAAGTTCACCCGCACCGAGCGCGGCCACTTGTTTCGCCCATTCGACCGCCAACAGGTCCGTCTTCTGTTTTCCACCATATGTGTACACATAATATTCGCCATCTTCAAACTTTACGTCGATTGCGACGACGATACATTGTGAACCGAAACGATCGGCCGCTTCACGAATGAGACTTGGGGATTCTACAGCGAGCGTGTTCAACGATACTTTGTCCGCCCCTGCTTTTAATAGTGACGAGATATCCTCGAGTGAACGAATCCCACCTCCGACCGTCAGCGGGATGAATACTTTCCGCGCTACCGCACTGACGACATCGAGCATCGTCTGGCGACGCTCCGTACTTGCCGTGATATCGAGAAAGACAAGTTCATCGGCTCCGGACTCATCGTAATATTTCGCGATTTCGACCGGATCACCGATGTCTCGTAATTGCACGAACTCAATCCCTTTGACGACACGACCTTCTTTCACGTCAAGACATGGAATAATTCTGCGTTTAAGCATAACGCGCCTCCCATTCAATCAGTTCTTCGATGCTCACCTTACCGGACAGAAGTGCTTTCCCGACGACAGCCTCATCAATTTTTGCCATCTTCAGTTCCTTCACGTCCTCTTCAGTCGTCACACCGCCTGAGGCAATCAATGTGACGTTGACGATTTGACGTAACGCTTTCATGCGAGAAAAATTCGGTCCATTCAGTTTCCCATCGGATCCGATATCGGTATATAGAATCGTTTCGATCCCCCGTTTGACAAGGTCTTGAGCGACCGAGATGTCATCGAGTTTTGTCGCTTCCTGCCATCCGTTAATGGCGACCTTCCCGTCATAGGCATCGAGTGCCACAGCGATTCGCTTGCCATACTTTTCAATCGCCATGTCTAGAAAGTCAGGATCCGTAAACGCCTTCGTCCCTAAAAGGACGCGATCCGCACCGGTTTCCATGACCGCATCAAGTGCGGCTTCTGAACGAATTCCTCCTCCTGTCTGGACAAGGAACCCTAGAGACTTCGCATAACGGACAACGTCTAAATGACGCGGCTCACCTGCCTTGGCCCCTTCTAAATCAATCAAGTGAATCATCGGGACCTTCCCTTGCCACGCTTTTAATAATTCATACGGATCTCCGTATTGTTCTTCCGTAGAAAAATCACCTTCCGTCAAACGGACGATCTTGCCTCCAATCAAATCAATGGCGGGTAGTAATCTCACGCTCGACCGCCTCCTTCCATTCTTGAAGTAAGCTGAGACCGAACGTCCCGCTCTTTTCCGGGTGGAACTGCATGCCCGTCACGAGCCCTTTTTGAACGATTGCCGGAACTTTCTCACCCATATAATCAGCTGCCGCCACAATGTAGTCGTCCGCCGTCACGGCATGGTAAGAGTGGACAAAATAGACATCCTCATCGCGAAGGATCGAGTTCCATCCGACGTGTGGGAGACGCTTCGCTCGCATCCGTTCGACCGTTCCCGGAATCAACCCGAGACCTTTTGTCGGCATACCTTCCGTGCTCGAATCAAACAAGAGCTGCATCCCAAGACAGATCCCTAAAAATGGCTTTTCCGTCGCCATCTGTTGCAAGAGTGGGATAAGACCCGTCTGTTCGAGCGATTGCATCGCTTGCGGGAAGGCACCGACCCCAGGAAGTAAAACGGCATCCGCCTCTTCAATTTGATTTGGATCGTTCGTGATCACGACGTAGCAACCGATGGCCTGTAACGCACGTTCGACGTTAAATACGTTTCCCATACCATAATCGATGACTGCTACTTTCATCCTTCGATCCATCCTTTCGTAGAAGGGAGACGATTCGTCCCATCGCTCGAGACCGCTTCGGCAAGCGCTCGTCCGAACGCTTTGAACAACCCTTCAATCATGTGATGTGAGTTCGACCCGTACAGGACAGCTAAGTGCAGTGTAAGTCGACCATTCATGGCAACGGCCCGGAAGAATTCCTCAGCGAGCTCGGTATCAAAATCACCAAGCTTCGGATTGCGAATATCCGCTTGATAGACGAGGAAGGGACGCCCAGACACATCAATGACCGCTCGTGCTAGCGTCTCATCCATCGGCATGTAACTCGACCCGTAGCGGCGAATTCCGACTTTATCCCCGAGTGACTTGGCGATAAGCTGACCGAGTGCGATCCCGACATCCTCGACCGTATGGTGGGCATCGACCCACGTATCACCTTCAACTTTCACATGCAAGTCCATCTGACTGTGAAAAGCAAGTAACGTCAACATGTGATCGAAGAAGCCGACCCCTGTTTGGATAGAACTTTCACCTGTTCCGTCTAGATTTAATTGAATATCAATTTTTGTCTCTTTCGTTTCACGCTTTAGTTCAGCTGTTCTCAACAGAATTCACCTCTTCAATCGTTTGTCGGATTAAGGCATACGCCTCGTCTGTCCCTGCACTGACACGTAGTCCATCGGGAAAAGCACGTACATGGACTCCTTTATCAAGGAAGCGGGATGCCCATCCTTCACTATCATCCGTTTTGACATAAATGAAGTTGGCACGGCTCGGTAAAATCTCACCGACTGGTCGTAACAACTCCGTTAACTTCTCACGTTGCGCCGTATGGAACTGAATCGACTCTTGAATATACGTTTCATCTCGTAAGACGACGTTGGCGACAGCGGCACTGAGACCACTGACATTGAATGGCGAACGGAAGCGGTCAATCTGTTCGATGATTTCTTCAGATGCAATCATGAAACCAATCCGGAGGTTTGCTAGACCGAACGCTTTCGATAACGTCCGTAAGATGATGACGTTCGAATATTCGCTCAATCGAGACACAAATGAATCTTTCATTGTGAAATCAATATAGGCTTCATCCACGACCAGATACGGTACACGTGTCGCAATGTCAGACAATTCGTCTAGTGTCCACATCTTTCCGGTCGGGTTATTCGGATTCGAGATCAAGACGAGTTTAGGGTCGGTTGTTCGAATGACCTCAGTCAACGTCTCGTAACGCAAACCCTGTTCGTCCGGTTGTGTGAAATGCCCTCTGGCAATTTGTATATAGATGCCATACATCGAAAAGTCTGGGGCCGGTGCGACCACACGGTCTTCCGTATCCAAAATCGCCTGACTCAAGATGGCCAATAGCTCATCGCTCCCGCTGCCGACCATGAGTTGCGTCGGCTCGACTCCCGCATAGTCAGCATAGCTTGCTTTTAAAGCGAGCAATTCTTCGACTGGGTAACGGCTGAGTGCCTCGAGTGATACGTCTCGAATAGCTCGTTCGAGACGTTCTGGTAACGGATATTGACTTTCATTTTGATTGAGCGCATATCCCGAAGCGGCATGAGGTACATAGCGTGGGATGTTCTGATAATTTCGTCTCATACGTCCTCCATCCGAACAGCCATCGCACGGGCGTGTCCTTCTAATTGTTCTTGTTTGGCGATTCGAATCGCGGCCTTTGTAATCGTCTCATCCAGTTCTGTCATCTCAAGGAATGTCTGACGGCGATAAAAGTCATCGACCGATAGTCCACTAGAGAAGCGGGCTGTCCCGCTCGTAGGCAAGACGTGGTTCGGTCCAGCGATATAGTCTCCAAATGCTTCGGCCGCCTCATGTCCGAGAAAGAACGAACCACCGTGACGAATCGCACGCATCAACACCTCAGGATCTTTTACGGCCAACTGGACATGCTCCGCTGCCATCGTGTTCGCGTATTCGATTGCATCCTCGATTGTCCGATATAAGACTCCGCCACGTTTCAATGATTCTCTCGCAATGTCCTGGCGTGGTAATTGCGCTAATTGTCGCTCAAGCTCCTGCTCGATTTGATTGCGAAGGGTTTCTGACGTGACGAGCGCGATCGCCGTCGCCTCGACGTCATGTTCCGCTTGTGCGAGCAGGTCGGCGGCAACCCACTTCGGGTTCGCCGTTTCATCGGCAATGATCAACACTTCAGACGGTCCGGCGACGGAGTCGATCCCGACGATGTGTGAGACGAGCGCCTTCGCCGTCGCAACATAAGCATTTCCGGGTCCGACAATCTTATCGACCGGACGAATCGTTTCTGTCCCATATGCGAGTGCGGCAACGGCTTGGGCACCTCCGATTAGAAAACATTCATCGGCACCTGCGATTTTTGCTGCAATCAAAAGGGAAATGTCAATCCCATCTGCTTTTGGTGGGGTGACCATGACGACTCGTTTGACACCGGCCACTTTCGCCGGAATGATATTCATCAGGACGCTCGACGGATAGACGGCTGTCCCACCTGGTACATAAACCCCTACCGAATCCAGCGGCATATAGCGTCTCCCAAGTCGGAACATCGTATCTTCGAACACATCGTCTTGTCGGACTTGGCGCGCGTGAAATGCACGAATCCGTTCTGCTGCTAACGACAGCGCCTCTGTCAATTCAGCATATGCGACTGGCGGATTAAAGCTGGCCAAATCGACCGATTCAATTCGGTCGACCCCGTCGAATTGTTTCGTCCACTCAAGCAGCGCTTCGTCTCCGCGGGCCTCTATCGATTCCACGATCGGTTTCACGGCTTCGGCCCAAGCTTCGCGCCTTGAGCGATTCGTTTCTGTACTCATGCGTTCTCCTCCTGACTCATCTTTCGAATCCAGGCCTTCAATTCGTCAGGCTGTTCCGCTAAAGCTGTCTCACTCGTGATGAATTTTGCATTGATTGAAAAAATCGCCTCGTATTCTTCCAAGTCGTTTGCAGCCAACGTCGCGCCTGTCTCGACGATGTCGACGATGCAATCAGCGAGTCCCGTTAACGGAGCCAGTTCGACTGACCCGTTCAATGCAATGACTTCTACGTTTTGTCGCTTCGATGCAAAGTGTGATATGGCGATATTCGGATATTTACTCGCCACTTTCAATTTCTTTGTGCCGTTGCGTCGAACTTTTGGACCACACACGGCCATTCGACAGCGACCGAACGGTAAATCGACGACTTCGAGTACGCCTGGCGTTTTTTCTCGTAAAATATCACCGCCGACTATGCCAACATCTGCCGCTCCATGCATCACATATTTATAGACGTCGTCCCCTTTGACGAAAATGAATTCATGATTTACTGCTTGTACCGTCAACTCACGTCCCCGCTTCTCTGGCCATACGGGTAAGTCACGTTCGACAAAAAATTGACGGGCTGCTTTTTCAATCCGACCTTTCGCGACCGCTACTTTCATTTAATCACCTCATCTAACTGTTCTAAATCGAGCGACATTCCGAACGCTCGTCTCGAGTGTCCAAAATGTCCATAGAGTGAATCATATCGTCCTCCTGAAAGGACACGCTTGCCTTCCACACTTCCCGTCACGGTCAATCCTGAGTAGTAATCAAAGTCTCCCGTTTGACCGAAATCGTAAGACACCTCTAAACCGATGGTACGCAAGTGTTTTACTGCCTCGTCGACTTCATCGATGGCTTCCTTTAAAGATTCCGGTGCCTCAGCCCGTAATTCTTCGAGTGCAGAATTCCCGATTAAAAAGGGCAGCTTCGCAATCAACGGATAGCGATACGTCTCTGCTAATTCACGTAATGATTCTAAGTTTCGAAGTGCTAAGATTTTTCGGAATGTTCGTTCCTGAATCCCTGTCTCTTTCGCGATGAGCGAGATGACGGCTGCTGACCCAATTTTGATGGTCAAACGTTCGGTAGGCAGGACCCCTTCCGTCATATCGAGAAAGGACTCAATTAGATGACTGTCCTTCTCTTCGCCATCGACCCATTCGAGTCCAAGCTGTTGCCGTTCATGGGGTTGCCCGGAATGTTTGACCGTCCGACGATAGACGGCACCAGCGTAAGCGACACGCATCGGTTCATGACCGTCTGCTAACTTTCTTGCGATTTGTAGTGTATAGTCAGGGCGCATGACGAGAAGTTCCCCGTCGTTCCCGAACAATCGATAATAGGCTGACTCGTCAAAGAGCGCTAAATTTTGATAATGTGAATAGTATTCGAGAAGCGGTGGATCGATGACTGCGTAGCCGCTCGACTCTGCCTTCTCTAAAAATGACAACATCCATCGTTTTGGACGGATGACATCTCCTGATTGAAGTTCATACCAGCCTTCTGGAATCGAACCTTTTGAATTTGACCAAATCATCATAACCACCCTTTATCTTGTTATCACTTTACCAAACTAAAGTATTGTGTTAAATTTATCAAACAGATAAACACCTGTCAACCAAATGAACTGAAAAGGACGTGTAATCGATGTTTAACTTTACCCACGATGGCCATGTGCATACCCCTTTTTGTCCACACGGTACAAATGACCCGATTGAACACTATATTCAAGTCGGAATCGAAAAAGGCTTGCAAACGATGACGTTCACAGAACATGCGCCTTTCCCCCTATCGTTCACCGACCCGGTCCCGAATCAAGACTCGGCGATGTCGATTGATCTACTTCCAGAATACCTCGATACGTTGCATCAGATGAAACAGCAGTATCAAGCGGTTATCGACATTAAAGTTGGATTAGAAGTCGACTTATTGCCTCATTTAGAGAAAGAGACCATTGCCTTACTCAAGCCTTTCGCACCATTGATTGATGAAGTCATTTTATCGCAACATTTCCTATATAGAGATGGCGCCTATATGCCGATTGATTATTCTGCCGAGACGTTTGATGAACTCATCAAAGCGTTTGGCTCATTCGAGAGCGTCTTGAGAGCTTATTATGAGTCGATTGAACAGGGTCTCTCATTTTCGTGGGAAGACATCCGTGTCGCTCGTATCGGACATCTCGATCTCCCGATAAAGTATCAAAGAAACTATGAATGGGACCGCTCAAAAGTAAAAGAGGAAGAAATACGTCTGTTACAGATGATTGCCGACCGGGGATTCGGACTTGACTTCAACACGGCCGGACTCCGAAAACCGGATTGTGGGGTACCTTACGTCGCCGGACTTGCAAAATCCGCGAACGACCTGCACATCCCGTTCACGATGGGTTCGGATGCGCACCTCGCTCAAGATGTGGCGGCTGGATTCGACTTCATTGAACAAAAAAAAGCCACGTTCCTATGAACGTGGCTTTTTGACAGCGATCTAGCTATCTAGATCCCCATGCTTATGGTTGACAACGATATGGCGTTCCATTTCTTCATCTGTAAACATCATACCATAAGGAATAAAAGATGCAATAAAAAATTGGGTGAAATGGTTCACCCAATTGAGGTCACATTGCCGCATATAATGTTTTCAAGTCGTTTGTCGCTTCCTCGTCCATTTGAATGGCCACGAGTTCAACGTATTGGAGCGCTGGATCTTGATCTTTCGACAATGCGACAATCTCAGCAGCCGCCTTATCTAATGCCAACAAGATTCCTGATACACCAAGCGTCGGATAGTATCGAAGGAGTGCACGAACATGTTTAATCTCTGATACTTCATTTCCGTTAATGGTTAATGATTTGACGGCAAGCTCCTTGTGCATGCCAATCGCAAATTTATCTTCCCACACTTCTTCGAGTGTGATCAACGCCTCTACTTCATATGCACCATCTGTAAAGCGAACGAGTTTTTCCATGTGTAAATTCCCCTCTCTTGAATCTACTTTTATTATATAAGAGATTTTAAAGTGTAGATTGTGAAATATTGAACATTATGTGTAAAGTTTGTCTCACCTCATTTTGAACAAAAAAAAAGCCCCTCCGAGGAGGGACGAATAATGGAAGAGTAAAACACCATTGGCAGTACATTAATAATATATCATCTAATGAAAACGTTTACAATGTATTTTTGTACATTTTTTCAAGTGGCATATGTAACACTTCAATTCCGCTTTCACGCATCAATTCTAACCCATCCCCATGCTCATAACCGACAGCATAAACGACTCGCGCGACGCGTGCCGCAATTAAGGCGAGTGAACAGGCATGACATGGTGAATGCGTGACATACGCCGTCGCACCAAATGCATTCGTTGAATCGGCAGCGAGTTTTCCAATCGCGTTGATTTCTGCATGGATTTCATGTTGCTTCGACCAGTGATGGTGATCATATGGGTCTGTACACTTGATATATGTCACGCCATCTCGGATGAGTCGTGCCGGTTCGTTGATCATATCGAGATCCGTCGATGCAACATAGTCGGCATGCTTATAGAACCCATCTTCTTGCTTGATATAGATTTCATTACAGTTCGTATGACCAGATGGTGTACCATTGAGACCAATTGAAATCGGTTTTTCGTCTTTTACAATGACACAGGCCACACTCTTCGATGCACACTTCGAGTGCCGCTCGGCCATCATATCAGCGAATAATAACCACGTCTCATCCCACAATCGTTGCTTCTCCACTCCAGTCCCTCCTCGTCGAAAAGGAAAGTCTGATTGCTCAGACTTCCCCCTTAGTATCCAGTGTCCTTTGGTAGTTCTTTATTTTTCGAAGCGATTTCGATGACCTTCTCCTTCAATTCGTGCTCCATGCGGTCAAGTTCGCGCTCGGCGTCACGACGTTTTTGCTTCCCTTCTTGCTGGATGCGTAATGTTTCATCCAACGTAGAAAGTAAGTTCTCGTGAGCGACTTTCAGTGATTCAACAGAGACAATCCCTTTTTCATTCTCTTGAGCAATTTCAATCGATGAATCTTTGAGCATCTTCGAGTTCTGCTCAAGCAGTTGATTTGTCGTCTTCGTCACGTCCTGCTGCATACGAAGTGCCGTTTTCTGGCGCGTCAAGCTGAGTGCAAGAACGACTTGGTTTTTCCAAAGCGGAATCGTGTTGACGACCGCTGACTCGATCTTTTCAGCGAGAATTTGGTTATTCTGCTGAATGACCCGAATTTGAGGTGCCATTTGAAGGCTGATGGTACGACTCAATTTTAAGTCGTGCAACTTTTTCTCAAAACGGTCCGCTAATTGAATCATATCGTTCAATTGTTGAAGCTTCGATTGATCTTTAGAAATTTCTACTTCTTGACGTAACGGGGCAATCTCGTGTTCCCGTACATGGTCAAGTTTTGTCTCACCCGCGGCGATATAGACGTTCAACTCTTCGAAATATCGCTTGTTCTTATCATACATTTGATCGAGCATCGTGATGTCTTTCATGAGACCAAACTTCGCACGATCGAGGTTATGGATGACCTCTTCCAAATAGACATTCATTTTTTCGAACTGAAGCTTATAGTTTTCAGCCTTCTTCTTCGCACGACCGATGAGCGGAATGTTATCCATGAAACTCTTTTTTTCCGGTTGAAGCATATCTGGGTCCATCTTACGGACGTTTTGCATCAAGTCAGACAACAGTTTCCCGGCATCGCCGCCATCTTTCATCCGCACTTCCGTCAAAATTTGATCAGAGAATTGGGAAAGTTCGCGCTGGACATTCGACCCGAACAACATAACAGAGTCTGTCTTTTTAATATCAATGGATTCAGCCAATCGTGTGATGCGCTCGCGATGCTCTTGAGGCACGTCTGGTTTCGCTTGAATGGCTGGCACTTCATGTGACTGTGTAACGGATGACCATTCGACAGATGGGTCACTGAACCCCTCCGTCTCCGTTTTTGTTTTCGTATCAGAAGTCAGTTCTTCTTCCGGCCATGACTGCCAGTTCGTTTCATTCGATGAAGTCATGTTTCTTTCTCCCTTCCGGCTGATCAGACAAGACGCGCTCCATCATGATCAGTTCACGTTCAAAGTCTACGGCGTCATCTTCAAGGAGACGTCCGCGTTGTTCTTTAAATTTATCGACAATTAGTCGCATATTTGTGATTAATTGTTCCCGAGTCTCTTCTTGAATGACGACCCGTTTTCCTTCAAGCTCTTTAAATTTCAAGACGACCGAGACGAGGGAATCTAAATAGAATGTGAACAGGTCTCGAACATGCTTTGCGTCTTGTGGATTTTCGAATAATTCTTCGAACAATTCGTGCGCTTCTTTCGAGACGGCCTTCATTTCACGCCTCACCTCTACATCCTTAATATCTGGAAGAACACGGTCGATTTGTTGTAACTTCTCATATCCTTGCTCAATCGTCCGTTGCAAAAATTGAAGCTCTAAATCGTCTGTCGCCTCGAACTGTCGCGTAGGCATCGGCTCTTCGATCGGTTTTAAAATCCTCGATCCAGAAAACGATTCTTCCTCATCGAGTAACAGTTTCTTCTTGGCACGTTTTGCCACCGTTGTCGGTGTTCGTTGACGCTGTTTGCGCTTGTTCGTCGACCACACTTCATTCAAGACGAGCGCCCCTACAATAATGAATAACCAGGAGAAATCGAATACGTTAATGGCAAAGTATATGACTGCCCCTGTCAGGGCCCATTTCATCCATGTTTTCATTCTTTTCACCTCATCTCATGTTACTTCTATTGTACATTACGAAACCACTCAACAAAAGTTTCGTCATCTCTATCATTTTAGCATAATAAAATTCGTCGATACCTCCGTCCACAGGTGTAGAATCAACTACCTATATCGACTACTTTCCCGTTGCGAGACGAAAAAAACCGTAGACTCATAGAGCCTACGGTTCGTTTGTTATGTGGTGATCCATGTAGATACCATGACGATCGCGACAGTTACAGGAATGACATAGCGAATGAGCGCATGCCAGATTGGGTAAAGCTTCACACCAGGTTTGGATGTTTCGATTTCATCCTTTAGGACACGTTGGTCAACGATGTAACCGACAAAGATGGAAGTCAAGAGTGCACCCGTCGGCATTAAAATATAGCTGACGAGATAGTCCATCGTATCGAAGAACGTCCGACCGTTCCAAATCTGTACATCACTCAAGAGTCCGAATGACAGCGCGGATGGTACTCCCACGATGAAGACGAGAAGAGCGGCTGTCACCGTCACTTTCTTTTTCGTCCATGACGATTTCTTTTCATTTAGACGATCGGTCACACCTGCGACGACGACTTCTAACATGGCAATCGATGATGTAATCGATGCAAAAGCGAACAATAGGAAGAACAAGACCATGAAGAATCCACCGATCGGTACTTGATTGAAGACTGCCGGTAAAACAACAAAGAGTAACGCCGGACCTTCAGCCGGATCAAGACCTGATGCAAAGACTGCCGGGAAGATGGCTAGACCTGCTAAAAGTGAAACCGCAATGTTCAACAAGACAATCATGTTAGCCGACCGGTTCAATGTTCCTTTCGTCTTTATATAAGACGCATATGTCAGCATCGCTGCCACCCCTAACGATAAGGAGAAGAACGCCTGTCCGAGGGCAAACAATACCGATTCGCCAGTCAATGCAGAAAAGTCAGGCTGTAAGAAGAAACGAACGCCTTCCATCGCTCCGTCAAGCGTCAACGAGCGGACCACGAGAACTAAGAAACTGATGAACAAGAGTGGCATCAAAATTTTACTCATTCGTTCAATCCCTGCTTCAACGCCACGTAAGACAATTAAGAGTGTGATTAAGAGGAACAAGAATTGTCCGAGTACGGCAATTTCAGGTGTCGATACGACGTTCCCGAACACCTCACCAAATTCGTCAGCCGAACGTCCACTGAGCGTTCCACTTAAACCGAGTCCAATATAGATGAGGACCCATCCCCCAATAACACTATAGAAGGAAAGTAACAAGAAACAAGCAAGGACACCTAAGTAGCCGATAATGGTCCAACGGCCATGCCCTAACTGTTTGAAAGCAAGAAGCGCAGTCTTTTGAGTCGAACGTCCGACAATGAATTCTCCAATCAATAATGGCAGACCAAGTAATAGTGTGAACGCCAAAAACATGAGTAAAAAGGCACCGCCCCCGCTCGTTCCGGTGACATATGGAAACTTCCAGATTGCACCTAAACCGATTGCTGACCCTGCGGCAGCTAGTATGAATCCAATTTTTGAGGCGAATGAATTTTGCGCCATGTTTACCCCTACTTCCTCTTTTTCATTTCATTTTCATAATAATAGTGAAATACTAACACGGTTCCAAGATGAGGACAACAAAAAACAGAGAAAAGTCTGAATACTTTTCTCTGTTGATGCTTTATGGCGTTAAAAACGTGAGGGCTCGCTCTCGAATCCGTATCGTCAAGTGATCGGTTTCGAAATGTTCACCATCGATATCAATGATTTGAGGTTCGTTTAACTCGACTTCAACATGTGAAGCCTGAAAGTGATTCCACTCCGCCGATTTTTGATCAAGACCGAGTTGCTGGGCTAACAATTGACGAATCATCGGAAATCCGATTGCCGAGCTGTGTACCACTTCTAACAGCCCGTCGGAAAACGATTGTGTCTCAAGTTTGGTCGGGACCGTACCGAGATAACTCCCGTTCCCAACATAGAGAAAACTAACGTCACCGTCATATATTACTTCACTGCCCCGCCGAAGCGTGATGTTGAATGGGTCCGCTTCACGGAACTGACGGATGGTCGCTAAAAAATATCCGATTGAGCCTAATGATCCTTTTTCATCCGGATCGATTTGACGAGATGTATCCGCGATCAAACCGACGCCTACGAAATTGAGCGCATACATCTCATCGACTTGAATGACATCGACATATTGTTCGTGAGAGGAACGAATGATTTGAGCAGCCTGTGTCGGTTGAATTGGCAGTTCAAGCGCTCGTGCGAAGTCATTACATGTTCCTGCTGGAATGATGCCGACTGTCGGCCGTTCCTCGCGCTGTAAGGTCATTAACCCATTCACTACTTCGTTTAGCGTACCGTCCCCGCCAATGACAATCAGATGGTCGAACGATTCACTTGTTTCGGCGAATCGGAGCGCGTCCCCGATTTCCTGTGTCTTTTTGATGATGATTTCTTTATAGAGCGATTCAATCGTTCCGATGACTTCGCCGAGCATCGTTTCGCTCGTACCGGACTTCGGATTCGAAATAATCAAAGCTCTCATAGTAATCCTTCCTGTTCTAAGAAGTCTTTCGCTACATCGTACGCGCGTTCATTTCCGTACGCGACCCGTCGATTCAATTCAGACATTTGTTCGTCTGTGATTTTACCTGCGAGCTGATTGAGCGCATCCTCGATTTCTGGATACTCTTCAAGTGTCTCTTCCTTCATGAGTGGCGCTCCCTGGTATGGTGGGAAGAATTGACGATCGTCTTCTAAGACGACCAGGTCGTTCTCAGCAATATCAGGGTCCGTCGCATAGGCGTCTACTAAATTGACATCTCCTCGTGAGATGGCACGATAACGCAGTTTTTGCTCCATCGAGACGACAGATGGGAAATCAAGCCCATACTCGTTTTGAAGTCCTGGGTATCCGTCTTCACGGTCCGTGAATTCAAGCGTGAAACCGGCCTTGATGTCCGACTCGACATTCCGTAAATCAGAAATGGCCGTAATGCCTTCCGCCTCTGCATAATCACGTGGAATCGCGAGTGCATACGTGTTGTTAAATTTCATCGGTTCGAGCATCACATATCCATCTTCAGCAAGCGCGTCTCTTGCTTGCTCGTACACTTCACCGGCATCGTTTGACTCAGGCGTTTCTTTGACGAGACTCGCGAGTGCGGTCCCAGTGAATTCAGGGTAAATATCGACATCCCCTGATTGGAGGGCCCCCCATACGAATGTTGTTTCCCCAAAGTTCGGTTTCACCGATACGGTCAAATCCGTTTCTTCTTCAATCAATAATTTATACATATTCATTAAAATCTCTGGCTCAGGACCAAGTTTTCCGGCAACGACTAAGTCTGTTTCTTGCGAACGACCGAACGCGAGCGGTGTGACGATGACCAAGGCGAGGACAGTAGAAACAGCAATCAATTTCGCCTTGTTTCGAGTCGCCGTCGCACCTTCCATCTGACGCAACAAGAAGTCAAATAAGAGTGCCAAAATCGCGGCCGGGATGGCCCCGAGTAAAATTAAGTAATTGTCATTCCGGTTAATCCCGAGCAAAATCAGCGTACCGAGTCCACCTGCTCCGACTAAAGCAGCGAGCGTCGCCGTACCGACAATCAGAACCATCGCGGTCCGTATACCAGCCATGATGACCGGTAAAGCAAGCGGGAGTTCAACTTTCATCAAACTTTGATTCGGCTTCATCCCACAAGCTCGAGCGGCTTCAAGCAACGATTTATCCACTTCGTTTAAACCGGTGAACGTGTTTCGTAAAATAGGTAGGAGCGCATATAAGACAAGCGCAATAATGGCAGGTAATGCCCCGATTCCAACGAGCGGAATCATTAATCCGAGTAAGGCAAGCGACGGAATCGTTTGAATAATCGCAGTGACACCAATGGCGGTTTCGGCGATTTTCTTACGGCGCGTCAGCCAGATTCCCAATGGTACGGCAATCAATACGGCAATCAAAAGCGATACGACAGAGAGCTGTAAGTGCTCAATCAGTGCCTCGACAAGCTGTCCTTGTCTATTTTGGAACGTCTCAAGCATCTAGCTCACCTCTTCCGCGTTGTGTAAATTCTAAGACGAATGGGTCTTCACTCGCCAATATCTCCTCAGGCGTACAGATCAACATGAGTTCCCCGTCACGCATCAACGCGATGCGATCACCAAGCTTCATCGCTTCTTGCATGTCGTGTGTGACAAATAAAATGGTTTTCCCGAGCTCATCATTTAATCGTTTAATGTCATCTTGCAATTGACCACGGCTGATCGGATCAAGCGCAGAAAAGGGTTCGTCCATAAGGATGACGTCAGGGTCTGCAGCTAAGGCACGCAATACGCCGACGCGTTGCTGTTGTCCTCCTGATAATTCTGCTGGCTTCTTCGAGCGAAGTTTCGGGTCCAGTCCGGCGATTTTCATTAATTCGGTCACTCGCTCTTTTGTTCGGTCTTTTTTCCACTTTAATAATTCCGGTACGACAGAAATATTTTCTTCCACAGTTAAGTGAGGGAATAATGCAATCTGTTGGAGTACATAACCGATATTACGGCGTAGTTCAAAAATATCGAATTGATAGATTTCTTTTCCATCGATTAAAATTTTCCCATCCGTATGATCGATTAATCGATTCACCATTTTCATCGTCGTGGTCTTGCCACAACCTGAAGGACCGATCAATACAAATATTTCTCCTTTTTCTACAGTTAAACTCAAGTCTTTGACGGCTAACGTCCCGTCTTCATAACGTTTTGATACATCACGAAACTCAATCAACCTGATCCCTCCTCAACTATTTCCAAAATGGAAATTCAAATATTATTTTGCCCGTTTCTCTACTTTGTTAAACAAAAAAAGGCTCTCCTAATTGGAGAACCTGATTTTTAGTATAGCGTTACTTCAATATGTCGACGCCCCCATTGGATCGCGTCCTGTTTTGAATCGACTAATAAATCGACGATATGACCTTTGATTCGGCCACCTGTATCAAGGGCGATCGCATCACCGACACCTTGAATATGGACTTTAGAGCCTAATGGGATGATGGCTGGGTCGACTGCGATAATTCGCATCCCGTTATAATAAATCGAGTCGGTCACATCATGACCCGTGGCCGTTAATACACGACCGCCGTATGCCTTATTATCTGCAACATCATTTGAATAAGCCGTCGATTCGACTGTAATAACCTTTTTAGATGTAGATACCGGTGTCGCACTGACTGTTTGCGTAGCTGAAGTCGACGTTTTTGCAGCTGTTACCTGTTCCGCTGCTTTTCGCTCCTCTTCCGCTTTTCGTTCTGCTTCAAGTTTCGCAAGTCTTGCTTTCTCGGCTTCTTCTTTTGCTTTCTCTTCTGCAAGACGTTCTGCTTCGATCCGCTTCTCTTCTGCGATACGTTTTTCTTCAGCAAGTTTCTTTTGGCGGGCGATTTCTTTTTGTCGTTCTTCTTCAATTGCTTGTCGTTCTAGTTCAAGCGGGTTTTGTACGATTTTCTGTTCTGTCCCGATTCCGATTTGAGCAGCATCTGCCTGATCCATGAATGTGAACAGCCCCATCATCGTAGCTCCAATGACGATCATATATTTTAATAATTTCATCGTAGTAAGGTCATCACCTTTCTCGTTATGTAACGAACAGATGTTAATTTACCACGACAAGTCCCGTCAAAGTAGTGATTTTATCGAAGTGAAACATTCCTGACATATGGCAAAAAAGTGGTTACAGATTGTAATAATTGAAAAAAACGTTGGTATTCCTTATGTTCACAAAAAAATTACAGATTCGTTACAATCAGCCGTGTAACAAACCTGTAATCTTCCTGTCATGATTAAATTTTATTCATTTGACTCAATTTCATACATTCTGAGCATCCCCCACGGTGCGACATCAACTTGAACCGTGAACGATTGCTTTCCTTTTATGGCATCTATCTCATCTTGAGACACACGATACGAACCCATTTCTTCTATATAAAGAAGTCGATCATAATAGTTTGCCCGAATACCACCAAAAAACGGTTTTGACTCAATTCGATCGATGACAGCATAGCCCTCTTCCCCTTCTTTAAAGGACACATAGACCGTTCCGGTTTCGACATCTTGTCTTCCTTTGAAGGCATCATATTCGAGATAGATGGAATCTCCAAAATAAGGATCATATGGCTCGAACGAAGACCCTTTAAACGTGTACGTCTCTCCGACCCACGAAATAGCATAAACAAGTACCACAAAGACGATTGCAATCAGGACTTGGGCAACCGGGATCACCCAAACAGAAAACCGTTTCATGTCGTCACATCCCCTCTCGTTCGATTACGCCACCATAATGCGAGTGACAACGCAAAGACGATTAACGCACCAATCAAGAAGAAGAGTGAGATATCGAGCCGGTCCCATACGTAGATAAAGTAAATTGTCATTTGAACGATTAAGAAATAGATGAAAGCGAATATTGTCGGTTGTCGTGTCACGTCTTGGCGAATCAAGTACGTAAGTGCAATCACCTCGATGATGACCGCCAGTAAAACTCCTGAATCTTCAAAAAGTGCAAATGGGATGACTGCAAGGAAACTTACCCAGAGAAGGTCGTTTCGTCTGTGAATCAAATAGACGGCAACGAGTGCCACCGACAAAAGTGTCGCTTCAATGACAGAAGGCGGTCTTTGGGAGAGCCAACTTTCTGTCACGTTAATTAAATAACCAATTGATAGAACGGCCGCAGTGAACAGATACGTTGCTTGCCATGCGGCTTGTTTTCGATAGAACAAGAGCAATACATGCAAGATGACGAGTGACCAAAGCGGCCACAGTCTTCCCTCATAATCGATATACTGGCCGAAAATATTGAGAAGGCCATAAAAGGTTAGCCAGGCAAACGTGCGGTCCAACGATTCATCGACGAAATGGAACCACACCCATGTCACGATTAGAGAAATCCCAATCAAAATCAGCCCGATGCTTTCGAAACTATTGGTGATGGCTAAAAATGCAGCGATTGCGGTGATCATGGAGAATATGACATGCTCATACGAGATGCGATGAAGTACTGCCATCGCAAAGATAATCCAGAACAATAGAGTCAATTGGCCAGACAGGTTATACGTCGTGAAAATGACCGCCATGGTCGCGATAAAGAAAACGAACCCTAGTACACGTAACAGCGTGACATATCTTGGGGTTTTTAAGCGAACCCGCTCGGCAAACACATAAAATCCAACCATAAATAAAAGAAACAAACCGATTTTCAAAAGGTCAGGAATCGCTTGCCAGTTGGCTGCGACGAAACTGAAAAGGCTAAGAGCCAACAAAATGGATCCGACAATGACCAAAACGGGCGGCTTGTGATCATGTTGCTCACTAGCCGCCCGTCGTTTATGTTCATAGTCGACTAGTTTTAACCCTGTCGCTTCATCCAATAAACCCGCCTCTTGCCATTCACGTACTTTTTTGTCAATGGACATCTGAATCATCCCTTTCAGAAAAAGGTCAGCTGGCGCGTTCAATCAATTCCAATTCTGATTTTAGTAAAACTTGTTTCTCGAACTCGAGTCCGAGCTGTTGAAACTCTTCCATGATCGAGACGTCACCGATCACAGTATTGGTCAGTACGGCGGTCACTTCAGCGACCCATCCTTCACGAGTCGACTTCACGATATCACCTACGAGGAATTCTTCAGACACACCCATTCACTTCCAATCTAAATTTGTTTCTATCATTATAACGAAATTATAACCGTTTGAATACGTTTTCTTTTATCCGTTTAATAAATTGTGTCAAGAATTTTCCAGTAAGTCCCCAAATGATGTAGTCTTCATGTTCATAAAAAGGTTCTTTCATTTTAATTACCCGTTTCTTGTACGCTTTAGCATTCGCCAATCGATCTAACGGAATATTTTGATCCGGACTCATTGTCCATTCCATCTCTCCGTGGAATGGATCAATCATGAGCAAGGTAGAAATCGGTACGGTAAACAAATGATCGACCTCATCCGTCCCTTCCACACTCGGTACTTCCGATAGGATTCCGACAAACGGATAAATCAATTGACGATGAGGCGTAGCAAGCGGTCGCAATTTGCCTACGACTTCTACTTTATCTGCAGAAATCTCTAACTCTTCGCATGTTTCTCGGATTGCCGCTTCTACGGGTGTTTCTCCTTTTTCAAGGCGTCCCCCTGGAAATGAAATCTCCCCAGGTTGCTGCCGCATCGTGTGGGCGCGTACCTCAAACACGACGTGCCATTCCTGATCGATTTGAACGAGTGGGATTAACACTGCCGCTGTCTGTTCATAATCTTCATCCATTGTAAAACTATCTCGAATTTTTTCTTCTGTGATCCATGGCTGCACAATGCTCACTCACCTTCCATCATCGAATATCATATATCGTTCTATACCCTACTTTTCGTTTAGTCGCTGCCAATGTCGGAAATATCATTATTAATGATAGGAGTTGATCAGCGTGGACGAACAAGTGGATGTATTGATTGTCGGTGCCGGACCAACCGGCCTGACGCTCGGACTCACCTTAGCCAGATATGGCGTATCTTTTCAAATCATTGATCGTAAGACGACCCCGTCGGACAATTCACGAGCCATCGGGATCCAGCCGCGGACCATCGAAGTGTTTTCTCGTTTAGATGTTGCGCAAGAAGTGCTAGAGCGTGCCCGAACAATCGAGCGGGGGAATCTATATTTTTCGGGACAGTGGACAGCAAAGCTTGAGTTCTCCAAACTTGTGACCCCTTATCCGTTCGTGACGTTGTTACGTCAAAATGAAACCGAAGAGATTTTGGAACGTGCCCTACGAAACCATGGACATGTTGTGAAGCGTGGGGAAACCTTGTCATCCATTACCCAATATCCATCCCGTACTATCGCACATTTGACCGCGACTGATGGGGTGACTCGTGCCGTTGAAGCGAAATATGTTGTCGCCGCCGATGGAGCAAACAGCTCGGTTCGTCGGATGCTCGCCCTTCCGTTTAGCGGTAAATCATTTAAAGAGGCTTGGGTGTTAGCCGATTTGAAGGCGGATTGGCCGATATCCCGGGAAGAGGTTCATATCTTTTTTTCGGATCGAGGAGTGCTTGAAGTCTTCCCGCTCACGGATGAAACAATTCGTATCACGGGAAACTTGAGAACGGATGAATCATTCCAAGAATCGGAACTTCAAGAATTGGTGGAGCAACGCAGTCATATGCCGGTCCATATTCACGATGTTGAATGGTTCTCTTTATTCCGTGTGCACAATCGCATGGTCGATACGTTCATCCATAATCGCATCATTCTCATGGGGGATGCGGCACATATTAACTCCCCGGTCGGCGGACAAGGGATGAACACCGGGATAGCGGATGCCTTCAACTTAGGTTGGAAACTGTGGTTACATCTCAAAACTGGCGCTCCCCATCACGTCGTGTCCACCTATCGGGACGAGCGCGAACATGTTGCCCGCAATGTGCTACAGACGACGAATATCGCAACGGAGATGTTGCAGACGACCCTCCCGATGCTTTTGCCGTTCCAAGCAATCGGTGCGGATGTCTTCACTCGCGTCAATCTCGTCAACCAAAAGATCACCGAACGGATTTCTCAGCTCCATTTATCGTATCCGAATGCGCTTCGGTTACCGTTTCGTCGCGTCGCGGAAGGAAAGATCTTTCCGGAGACTGAGATTTTACGAACGGATGACGGGTTTCGGACAAAAATATCCGAAATCGCGGACGGACGGTTTCAAGTGCTCGTATTTGACGACGGGAAACGTGATTTGACGTCCATTTATGACTATTTGAACAAGAACCAGCCGTTCATTCAAACGATTACCTTAACTAGGACGAGTCGCCCGTTTTTCGATCAAGGAAACGAACTAGCCAAATCACTTTTTATGAAACGTGGCATATTAGTCATTCGTCCAGACGGTTATTTGTTGCATAAGCAACATCATGTTCGCTTAAAGCCGTTACAGGACAAGTTGGCCGTCTGGCTGCCTTCCTCTTAAACGTGTATAAATGGAGAGCCTCACCGAAGGGGTGAAGCTCTCCATGTCATGACTATTCAACGTTTACATATAGAATACCTGGTTTCGAGAGCGTCAAATCGTAAAACACTTCAAACGCCTCGATATCTTCTAATTTTCGGAAATCGATTTGATCTGTCTCTTCATTTGGAATGGCCACGATGATACCTTCCTCTGTCGATTTGATCATACCCGTTTGTCCGTTATGAATTCGAATATAGAGTACTTGCTGATTTTCTAGGAGTGAGATCGCCTCTCGTCTCGATTGAATCGGTTTTTTCATTTCATCCCCTCTTTTCCATTTCAGTATACCGTTCGCTCCATATTGCTTTCAACTCGCCACACCATTAAACTTGTGTAAAGAAGGGGTTGAAGGCATTGGAAACATTATTGATCATCGTACTCGCCATTTTGTTTGTCATTTTGGTCTCGATTCGGACAATTCGCAACTTAAAGTGGGTTCGTTTCGGTGAAGCATTCGGGAAACAAGGTGAAGAACTTTTAGGTGATTATCATTATTTGACCGAGCAGGGCATCACCTGTCGTGTGGAACAAGGACTACCGACCGGTAAACTATTAAAGCCGCTCGCAAAAAACTTGGACGATCGCGTTGCACTGTTCGTTCACCGAGATGATGCGGCAAAAGCAAGAGAACTTTTAAAATAAGATGAAGGCCGAATACAATCATTCGGCCTTCATCTTATTTATGTACTTGTCGCTCAGAACAATAATAAGCGATTTGTTTGACGAGCGGCTCTGTCAACGTCTCAAGGTTCTTTTTATTGATCACTTGATCCACTAGAGCGAATGAATCTCCACAATTCGCCTTAATTCGTTCTAACTTCAATCGTTCCGTTTCCGGGAAAATTAAAAACGAATAGACGGGAATTGCTTGATTACACTCTTTTTTTAATCGTGACCGCACCTGTTTGGTCATCCGTTCTAATTCCGTGACAGGATGAGGATAAACCTGTTTCCACCCCATCGAGGTCTCGGTTCGACATTCACGGTTCGTCATATGGACGGGGGCTGGAGTTCGATTTAATTGAATCAAGAATACGCCTTTAGGTCCGACGAGCACGTAATGAACGAGATCATCCCCTAATTTGACTTGTTCAATCATCATCCAATCAAATCGGCATGTTTGTCTGATGTTTTCGACGAGACGATCTGTATAGCAGGTTGGTGCTTTCATCACTTCTTCTTTCACACGAAACAGCTTTTTTGTCTGTTGTTTGACTGGTTGTTTCTCCGTGGCCGTTAACACTTGCAACATGGACTCCACCCCCCTATTCGTTATTCGCTTGGACCGACTTGCTTTCCAAAGACCGCTTTTTCAAGATTTGAAATTCGGCGTAACATGTCATAATTTGAAGCAACCGGCTGTGCTGGTTTAGCCGGTTCCGATACAGGCGCAGGTTCCCGTCGCAACGAGTCGTTTTCTTTTTGAAGACGCTCGATTTCTTTCGCCATTTTTTCATAATCGCGAATGACGACATCTAAAAATTGATCGACTTCTTCTTGTGAATAACCACGTAACGCGGTCTTGAATTCTTGTTTATAAATCGCTTCTGCTGTTAATTCCGTTTGCATCATATCACTCCCATTGTTGTTCCCATTGTTTTTCTTCTTCAATGACTCGTAAGTCTTCTTGTGTGATCAAGAAAACTTCCATGTTCGGCTTTCGCCGAGCCCCATCGACTAGAAACCGGGGACTTCCTTCCGTTTCTTCGTCATACAAGGTGATCAATCCTTCTGCTTTATCTAAAAAGAACGCTGTTTTTGCCCGTAGCTGACTCGGGTCTTCGTATGGACGCTGTGTCAGCGGCTCAAAAAAGTCTGCCTCGAGTTGCAGTTGCACAAATAGTTCTTGTTCGAATGGTTTATAGCGCTCATCCATGTTTAAGAACGGCGGAAATACGGCGATTTTAATCGGATATGTTTCTCTTAACTCTAACAATACTTGTCCGGCCCACAATTCACAACCATTCGTTCCACTAAATATGAACCATTCAGCACCTAATTCGATGACTTCAAGTATCTTTTTCCGGTAAGCTTCTTGAATGATTTTAATACCCGGATGATCCGCTTTGAAGATACCGAGTTCATGAGGACGATATCCTGTGACGGCTACTACTTTCATGTTCGCTTCCTTTCTAGGCGAGCACGGCGATGTTCTAACGCATCTTTCTCGCGTTGCATCGTTTGACGTAACACCGTCCGCTTTTGATCAAGAATCTCTAACGCTCGCTCCGTGTAATCCATCGCTAAAGCCACGTCCTTTTGTTTATGCTCTGCATATTTGGCAAGTTCGACATACCCTTCAATCGTATGAATCGATTCAAACAGCGGAATGGCCTCCTCGAATCGTCCAGCTCGTTTTAATAACATCGCTTGCCGCATGATGGCACGCTTCGATGGACTCGGGAGTTGCTCAAACTCCCTCAGCGCTTGATCTTGTTCGCCAAGGTCATGTAGCCAGTGGGCACGTTCCTCTCCGAAATCAGTTACCGGGGTCGTGACAAGCTGACTGAGACGCGTATACAACGAGACGAGGCTTAAACAGTCCGCATGATGGTGCTCAAGGACCGGCAGCAATATTTCTGGATTCCGCTCTTTGACGTATTGAAAATAGTGCATCGGTGCCAAGAAGCCAGGAAGGTCATCCCTTCGTTCATGACCAAAGTATGCTTCGACCGCTTTTAATGATACTGATTCTAGCCTCGGTTTTAACAATCGTCTTGCAGCGTGAAGTAAATCGACATGACCCACTGAAGGTAATTGTTTCACCCGTGATTTGACGAACGTGTGTCTCGTCTTGATTTGAGGCCAATCAAATGACTTCCCGTTATAGGTGACGAATCGTACCTCATCTCCGATGTCTTGCAAGAAATGATAGTAAAAGGCGGTTTCAAACGCCGGATGAGGTAACACGTATTGAATCATTTCAAGTTGTTCCGCACGAATCCGTGCAAACCCGATTAAAAAAATCGACGTTCCAGACCCACGTAAACCGGTCGTCTCCGTATCCATGAACAGGACTTGGTCGGGGTCTAAGTCGACGGCGAAAAACGGATGCTCGGTTCGAGCCATCATCTGTCCTGCTTCTCCAAACTCGAAGTCGTGATACACCTCATCAAGGGGATATGTCTTCCGGATCCGGACGCACCATTCCCCCTCAAACGTTAAAATCTCGCCCCCATGATCCTTCCACTTTTGTTGCTCCACTTCGTCAGGGGTCGCAACACTAGCTTTTGGGGCAGGTTCGTTCGTTTTGATTAATCTAGATAGTTTAGCTTTCATATCGTTCCTTTCAATCCTTGCAACTGGCGAATGACTTGCTGCTTGAAGTCACCGTATCCAACCATGCCGACACAACGGGGACATCCGCTTTCACACGGACAGTCGGATACCGTCCGTTCTGCCGCTTCAAGCACCATGTCTGCATCTTTAAAGAGCGCCTCGCTGAGCCCGATTCCTCCAGGATAGCGGTCATACAGATAGACGGTCGGCTTACTCGTATGTGTCGACTTCATCTGAATCGTTGTGAATAAATCAAGCGTGTCACACATGAGATAGAGTGGTGCAAGCCGTCTCATCAAATCACTGACCGCTTCAAGTTGATCTTCGAGGTCCGCCTCCGAGTAGGCGAATCGCTCATCCAACGTGAACCATGTCGCTGTCGTATGCAGCTCTCGCTCCGGTAGATGAATCGGGCCCGACCCGATGTTCTCATGCGTCCCAAATTTTATTTTAATGAATGTACCTATAGACGCACGGAATGATACCGCATTGTCAGTAACATCTTCATTGTAGACGAAATGACGGTAACAAAAAAGACCCGTGAATCACAGGTCTTCGTCGGCTTCATCCAGTTTATACAATTCGACGACCTTCTTCATCCCATAATGATCGACCAATTCATTCATCTTTGCGACGAAGTTTTTTGCCATGTCCATAATGTCGTCTTCTTCATAGTCTGTGTTCTGTTTCGCATTCAAGATGCCAACATCCCGACCACAGCCCTCGAAATCTCGTAACGTGTCATATTGATCCTTGACCTCGTCATAGTCTAATTTCGAAACGTGGAACTCTTCGATCAGTGTTCCCCGGAAGTCTTTCGACTCACCATCCACCATCAGACGAAAATCGCCTGGCCGTGATAGCTTGATGACGTTCGGACTGAACGAGACGTTCAATTCCTGGACATCGAAATAGCCGTCCCCGTCTTCCTCGATAAAGTCATCGCAGTAGAATGCTTCGTACTCGCCTTTCAGCTTCACTTCCAGCCCATCACGTGTGTATGGCATGGAAACGACCTCCTCATGGTATTAATCTTGCATGAATTGTTTGTAGCCCGCTACTTTTTCAGCCACATCCGGATTGTCTTTTAAGTATGCCTCGGTCCACTGTTCGATCATATCTCGATTACTAGAGAAAGGGCCAACTTTGACCAGGGCTTCCAGTGTCCGCTTGTGGTCTTCTTGTAGCTTCGTGTTAAAGTTCGTGAGTTTTCCCGCTACCGTTTTCGGTCTGCCGGGCTTCGCGTTTTCGGTCATCGCATCTAGCTCCTTCCCATAAGTACCATATCATAATTAGGTAAAGAAGTAAAGAAGTAAAGAAAGCAAGAATAATATATAAAATTCGTTTTTCGAAGGAGGGGTCTAACTAGAAAATCTTCCAGCAATCAAAAATAAAAAAGAACCCCCCTAAAAAACATCAATACTTATATATTATATAAATACATACTTATTATTTATTATATATAGTAGTAATAGTATTTATTAGTAATCATAGATTACTAATTAGTATAGGTCTTTCACTCTTTTGTGCTGGAGTCTATTAGAAAAAAGCCCCCAGCCTTTGGGCCAGGGGATCGATCACTTCTTCAGATGGTATACACTGACGCCGAGAAAGCTGAAGCTTAATACGTCGACCAGGGTTTGAAAGTCGCCTAGCTGGATTTCCGGAAGTCCGTGCTGTCTGGCCAGGTACTGATAACCCTGATACATGAGACCCGTCGCTCCAGCTAGGATGACCGGGTCTTTGATGCGTTCTTTGAACGTCGTTTTCTGTGGCTGGGTCTCGATTACTTCTTGCTGCTCGTTTTGTTCCATCCGAACCGCTCCCTTACTGTAGTTTCAATTTCTGGCCGACACGGATTTTGTTCGCGTCCTTGATTCCGTTCAGCGCCTGAAGATTCGCGACCGTCACGCCGGCACGTGAAGCGATTTCCCCGAGCGTGTCGCCACGTTTTACGGTGTACGTCGATGCGGGTACCTTGATTTTCTGACCGACGTAGATGGTGTTCGCGTTCTTGATCTCGTTGGCCGCCTGAAGCTTCGCGACGGTCGTCTTGTACTTCGACGCAATCGCTCCGAGGGTATCCCCTTTTTTAACGACGTATACCGACGTACCACTTACCGACGTACTCGGTTTCGGTGCCGGTTTTGGTACCGACGTAGTAGGCGCCGTGGCGAGTTTCTTGTCCTGGCCATATGCGATCTTATCGTATTGAAGATGGGGTTTATCAATGAAGTTCCACCAGTCCCCGCCCCATGTGAAACCGAGACGTTTCGCCTCTTTGACGGCCATTTGAATGTCGTCCCGTTCGTACCATCCCCAGTTGACTTTCCCGTCCTTGTTCGCAGGTACGAAGTCGATTGCTTGTCCGACGAGGTGGTACGACTTCATTGTTCCACTCACGCCTTTTTCAACGTTCGCACGTTGCTCGGCTTCTGTCCGCATCGCATTATAGATCAGGATCTCGATGCCATGCTTCTCACAGAACGCGTACCACTTCATGGCTGCCGCTTTCGTGTTCGGTGCGAGTTCTGCTAACGTACGTCGGTTCCGTTCGTCGTAGTAGAGTTTTGCCATCTTATTTTCCTCCTTGTTGTTGGAACAGATAGAGCACCACGACACCGATCGTCGCGCCGATCACGTATTTCGTATACTCCATCCAGCCGTTTCGTTCCTCGACGCTGTTTCTCTGTGACGTGGTCAAGGCGTTGAATAGTTTCGTCTC
This sequence comes from Exiguobacterium sp. s181, assembly GCF_018617125.1. Classification (GTDB taxonomy): domain Bacteria; phylum Bacillota; class Bacilli; order Exiguobacteriales; family Exiguobacteriaceae; genus Exiguobacterium; species Exiguobacterium profundum. Next base: position 681,025 of record NZ_JACSJM010000002.1, on the reverse strand, counting down.
TAGCCCATCGATCTTTGATAGGATCTGTTCGACGTATGCTTTCGTCGCCGCTTGATGCGCGTACAGATTTCGAATATCTTCCTCGTGTCGTTCATCGCTCTCTTCGAGTTTTCCGACCCGTCGTTTCAGTTCCTGGTTCTCTGATTTCAGTGTTTGCAGTTCCGTGTGTAGAGTCGCCATGTTGACCGTCCCTTCCATCAGCTGCGCCTCCCTTACAAAAGTGTAGACCCCGATCGGCTCGGGGTCCTTGCTGTGTTTGTGCTGATGGATTAAAAGCCAGTAGGCTCTTCAGGTTCTTCTACTGGAAGTGGTTGTCCGTTCTCTCCAAGCCCGAGTGCCGCGAGTTCCGCCTTTACAGCTGGCTGGAGACTTGCCGGGACGCTTGCGAACGTGCGTCGTCCGTGGATGATTAAAGCGACGTAAATATCGACCATATTAACACCTCCTTTCAAAAGAAAAAACGCCCCTAGTTTAACTAGAAGCGTCTTCATGTGATTTCTCCATTTCGGTTTGTACGGCGTCCCGAAGGTGCTCGGGTACGTCGGTCAATTTACGTCGGCCGGCTTTCACCAGTTCGGCGTAGATCGGAATCATCGCGTTCATCTTAATTACCCCCTTCTGTCATGGACAGCACCATCTCGAATACGTCGGCGACGGCTCCCATGACCATCAGTTGATTCTCCTGCATCTGGACCTTCTCTTCGTAGAGTGTGGCCGTCACTTCCATCAGCGTCAGGTTCAAGTCCTGGGCCGCCTTCAGCTGTGCCTCCAGGAGTGGGATGCGTTGCTTCTCGTCCCGGTCCTGAAGTAAATCGGTCTCTTTGATTGCTTTCATCTTTGGGCCTCCTTAGTCAAAGCTGATGCCCAGCCCCTGCACTTCAATCGGACCGAGCGAGTCGTTCGCTTCGATCGTCACACGGTAGCTGACGGCCCAGTTCGCGGCTGTTTTGGCTTTATTCGTGAAGTTGTGGTAGTTCCCGGTATTCACTTTCGAAGTCACGTCTTCCCATGTAGGAGAAGCGTCCAGCGCATTGTTCGATACTTCGACTTTTAGGCTCGCAGGTACGGTCCCATCGTTTGCAATCGTGCTTTGAACCGTCAAGACGATTCGTTCCGCAGGTGCCGACGTAGTGACTGGGTCTTTCGCCCGGAACTCAAGCACGTTCCCTACACGAATGCTACGAATATCATGATAGGGGCCGCGCGTGTTGGTCGCCCCGTCAATGGCTGCCATTCTCCAGTAGTAGGTCTTGCCTTCGATTAGATCCGTCTGCCACTTGTATTTCACGCTCCCGCCTTCATACGTCGATGGTGCACCTGATGCTAGCATCGCGACGTAGTTCCCGCTCGCGGTTTTAATTTCCCATCCGGTTACGGCGGTTTTCGTGCTTCGCTCCTGTACATTCATCGTAAACGCTTCGTCTTCTGCCACCTGAATCACGAAATGCTGGTCATCGTTTTCGACGTCGTTTCCGATGGTAGCTTCGAAGATAGGTTTTGTAATAGTCCGCACGGTGTGAACCGGGCGCACAGGGATCAATGCAGGAGGCGGGTAGTTCGTGATGAAATACTGCGAACCTAGGAACCCGCTCTGCATATCCGTGCTATCCGTCACCTGGAGTTCCCAGTAGTACGTCGTTCCAGCTGTTAGAACATTCGCTGGGACGGTATACGATTTGTTGGCCGATGTTATCACACCCGAGTCATGGACGACTGTCCCACCCGTGTTCTTGATTCGAATCTGGAAACTCTTCTGTGCATGGGCATCTGCGTCGAAATAATCCCACGTCAACGTAGGCGTTAAACTAGCGCCACCCGGCGTGCTTACTGTACCGAGGGGGGCAGTCTGTGTCGGGACAGGCGCTTTCGTTGTTTTGAAATACTGTAGGGTCGATACGGGACTGACCGCATCGTAGTTGTCCCATGTTTGGACTGTGTAGTTATATGTCTTATCCGGCGCGAGTTTCCCAGCTGGAATTACGACGCTCGTGCTGCCGCTGGCGATTTTCCCTGTGTCGTGAACGACGGTCGCACCTTCCTTGACGATAACTTGATATGCGGATTGACTGTTCCCCGCATCCGGGTCTGTGAACGACCAGCTGATTGACGGGGTTAGTGTTGGGATACTAGCAGGGGCTACCGACGTACCTACCGGTGATAGATTGCTAGGGGCGTTAGGTGATGCGTTAGACTTTAAAAGTAGTAAGGTTTCAGCATGGGAGTTACCACTACTCGCGCTAATCCCAGATAGCGATGCCGCAGTCGGTGCATTTGCTCCTACAGCAGAGTAAGAAATTGCATTATTGTATCCTGGTCGCGACTCTAGAACTGTGAAAGGAAGGCCCGTTATAGTCGATACTGAACTACTAGAGATTTGTTCAGATAGTACAAGAACATAATCGTCAGGGTTCACTGCTCTGTTTATAGTAGGTAATGTTACAGTATATCCTTGAGCATCCACATAAGAGACTTCTGTTGCAACAAGAGCACCCGAGAAAGCCATAATGTGGTTCGAGTTTGTATTTGTGCCCCCGTTTATCATGCTGATACTGTAGGTACCTGGCACTTCAGCAACGTAAATAAATACAGCAATAGTTAAATTAGTCGCAGAAAACCAACGGTCTGCAACTTTTGATGCCGCTTGGGTATTCTCACCAAAGGTGACGTTACAGCTGGGGTTCCAACCAGACGAACCAAAAGTCTGTCGGACAATCACTAAAACTTCCTTAGGCTGAATCGTGGTAATGGCAATACTAGTAGTGTTTGCATTCCAATTATCTCGAAGAAAAGTTAAGGGCATATCTTAACCTCCTTTCTCTATGCCAGGTAGATTTTGTCATTCGTTTCATCAAATTTTAAAGCACCGTTCAAGCTGATGACGTCATTCGTGTTCGTGAAGCTTTCAACGAAGATATTCGAACTGACGCCGGATGCGTTAGAACCTTTAATGGTTTCGAGTTCGAGCGCAAGGTTCAGTTGATTGATCCGCAAGTCTTTGATTGCCTGAAGCGTATCGCCTTCCAGTGTCACGTCGTTGTCAATCAACTGCTGGAGCGTACGGTTAAAGTAATCCGCATGGTTCGGTGTCGTCTCCATATACCCGTCAATCGTTTTCCGGATGACGTCATTCCGTGACCCGGTCAATGGCGTAAGTTTCGTTACATCAATCGGCACGTCCATCCCTCCTTAAAATTCCGCGTCGTAATCGAATTCGATGATCGTGCGGGCTTCCATCCCTTTATTCGTGAATGTCTTGATTGCGATCAGGTCTCCAGCCGCGTCGACCAAGCCCGCTTCGTTGATGTTGCGCCCGATTAGGCTATCGACGTCCGCATCGAGCGTGCAGGTGTATCGCGCCGTGTAAGGGTTAGGAAATGTCTTCGTCACCTGTGCCCCGGTCTTCTGGATTACTTGCGTGAATAATGAAGTTTCCGAGCCGGTCAACCCGCGAGGATTCCCTGCCCCGTCCACGCCTCCGGTACCGAATACCATCGTCACGATTGCAGGTAGTGCGGCGGTCCCGTTGTGTGCTTTGGCCATCTTTTCACGGCCCTTGTTCGTTTTTACACTCGCCATTCTGTAGCCTCCTTTAGACTTGATCCGTGCTTATCAGCTGTCCGTCCTGGTACTCCCGGATTGTCAGCTGATCGCTGTTGTGAATGTAGTGCAGTTTCCCGTCTGGCGCGTTCGCGTCCATGACGGCGTAACCGTCCATCCGGAACGAGCCATCCAATGCGAGGCTGTCCGGTGGGTCTGCCTGGTACTTGCTCGGGATAACGACGGTCGCACGGACTTTAAGTTTCATCAACGTGCGGTATGTGAAATTATAGTTTTCGGAATAACCGAGACGCATCTTTTGTCCTGTGGACATCGTCGGACCGCTCGCCTGTCGAATCAATAGCCCGACCAAGTGCTCGAGGTGTGCGGGCTTCATCTCTTCGAACGCTTCGATCATGCCCTCGTAATCGACCAGGTGGTCGATGTTGTGACGGGTCTTGAACGCCCCTTCGTTTAAGATGCTGTAGAACCGCGCATCTTTCGGGATGCTGTAGACGTTCGCCAGTCGGAGTGCTTCGGCTTTCGTGAAGGTCCCGAGTCCCGCCATCTTCGAAAGGATACGCGACCGACGTAGTTCGTACGTGTCACCCGGTGAGGATGTCAGCGCGTAATCGTGTTCCCAGTAGTCGAGTCCCCACGTGGCCGTCTGCACGTACAGCTGGTTTTGTAGGTCTTGCCTTGCCTCGTCTGACGCCTGGGATTCTGTGAGGTACGTCAGAATTAGATTTTGATAGACGCTGGATTCGTGATAATAATCGGGTACGGTCTCCAGTACACTCTCCAGCCGTTCGGTTACGCTCTCAATCATGTGAGGGTCAGCATCCCGCTCGTCGGGATTTCGTCAGGCTCCAGGGTGATGTTCGCCGTACCCGAATTCACCTGAAGGTCTGCATAGTCTGCGATGTGGTTGTTCATCGCGAGTAATGCGGCCACTTTGTTGTAGACGATGACGACGGGCGATGTGACGGTGCTGTCCATAACTTGTGTGCCTAATTGGTCGAGGTATGCGTCTGCATCGATTCGGAGTGCTGCCGTCGCCTCTTCCAATGTGCTCCCTGGGTTCAGGCTGACCGTGGCCGTGATGTTGACGGGAAGGTCTCGGACGCTTGAAACCGTCACGATAGCCCCGATAGGCGCCACACCTTCGCCCATTCCGTCCTGCGACGGATCGATGTAGTCCTGGACCGCTTCGACAAGGGCATCGATGGCCGGTTGCCCTTCTGTATCGGCGATGATGACCTTCACCGTGTTGCGACCATTCCACAAGGGGATGACCTTCGCCTTTCCGACGCCCGTGACTTCGAGCGCCCAGGCGACGTAGTTTTGCTTGTTCCCGCTACGGACCGGCTTCTGGCGTTTCTCTGCCCAGCGTGCTCGAAGGACCTCATCGTCCTCTTCGTCCGTACCGCCTTTTAAGCGCTCCAGCTGTTCGATTTTCTGAACCCCGGCAATCGGCGGGCTGAAGATCCAGCTTGTACCCGGCGCAAGGTTCATGATGTCACCGGCTCCGTCGGTCTTAATGTCGACCGCTAACGTGCCGGCCGAACTGAATACGACTTCCGCGCCCTCGACCGTGGCCGTGATGGGGTTGTTATCGTTGTCGAGAACGATGGTCGTCAGCTTCTGACCAGCTGGGATGATGACGCCCTGGCTCGCTGTCACCTGAAGCTGTCCGATTGCTTGCTGTGCCATCGTCTTTTGAAGCCCGACTTCCGCTACCTTGTACTCCAGGTAAATGCCTTCCGCGAACAGTGTGAAGGACTGACGTAGAATCTCGTCCATGTTCGCCTGGTGCTGTTGGATTTCAGGTGCCAGTGGTGCGACGACGTCGTACACGAAGTCGCCTGGCTCTCTGCGGTAATCCTTCAGCGAATCGCTTTCCAGCATGCGTTCTTTGATGATGCTTTCGTCTTCCTCGAATCGGCTGTTAAATTCGAAATCTAGGTTAGACATACTCTATAATCACCCCTTCTAGTTGCACGTCCTGGTCGAAAATCGTTTTGATGGTCATCGAGATTTCGACTTCGTCCGGTGCAAGATGGTCGGCGTCTTCTCCGTATTGACCAGGGCCGCCACGACGCTTCAGCACGAGATTCGTGACGTCCGTGACCCACGGGTCGTAGATCAGTGATTCGGAAATCGCTCGCTCCATCTCGCTTAAACGCGCCTCCTCTGTCAGGTCCTCCTGCATGATAAGTTCGACGTCGCTCCCATACACGTGGTCCAGTTCCTCGTCCTCGAGGTCCGCGTAGATCAAGAAGATACCGCGTACCGTCTTCAGTGCCTTCATCGCAATCATCAGGACGCCTTCGCCTCCTGTGACGCAAACGACCCGGTTCCGGGCGTCCATGACAAATTCCCCTGCTTCGAGATCGAAGAGGGGCGTCTTTTGTTCAGTGATGTCTGCCAAAGCTAGCACCCCCTCAATCCAAAAGCTGGAGGATTCCCCAGCGCTGGCTATTGTCTGTCGTCAGGATCGGCATCGTGAAATACCGTTTCCCTGGTTGAATCGGTTGTAGCGACTTCGGTATCTCGAACAACTCCAGGTCGAGGGGGACGGCGCTTCCCTCGAATACCAGGCTTTCGGCCGTGTCTGCTTTGACGATCATGAGTCCGTTCGGTTGTCGTTGTCCCTTCAGTAATAGCCGAAGGAGTTCCTGGCTTTTATCTGGTCTAGGCATACGTCGCCCCCTTTCTTAGAGTACCCGCCGAATTTGGAGGAAATGACTGCCCCAGTAACCCGAGACGTAACTGTGTTCGTGACAGCCTCCTGTCGATGCGAGTGATACGCATTTCCCATTCCCGGTGACGATACCGACGTGGCTGACGCCGTTCGGTCCGCGTTCCGGAATCGTGCCCTTGAAGAACACGACATCACCAGGTTGTGCCTGCTCTTTGCTGACAGGCGTTCCTCGCGTGATTTGGGTCATCGTGCCGTGCCCCAGGTTCACGCCGACCTTCTTGTAGCAGTACGCCGTGAATCCGCTACAGTCGCCCTTGCCGTTCGTGATCGTCTTGCCTCCCCAGCTGTAGGACAGTTTGCCCTTGAAGCTTCGGGCGATGTCGACGACGTTCTCACGTGTGGATTTTGAAGCGCCGGATGGCTTGTCTGCCGCTTCATCTGCCAGGCGTTGTAGTTTCTTCGTCCAGGTATCTTCGATGCTCGACCACTTGCTTGCCTTGTCACGAGCATCGGCACGCCCTTTCCCTTTTTGCAGGACGGCTACTTGTACCGTCTTCACGCCGAACGCCATCGCTTTGGAGGCGACGACCGCGACGTCGATTTTCTTGCCTTTGATGGCACCGCCCGTGTCCTCTGCGAGATAGATCCCGCTGTATTCTTTCGCGCCAGAGACATATACGGCCACGACGGAACCGAGAGGGATGACGTCGGGGTCGACCGCGATGGTGCGTCCCTCGACGACTTTCGTGCTACTTGCGGTAAGACCCGTTCCGCTGCCATTGATGCCACCGAGCGCCGGGGCGTAGGCTGTCGCTTTCCAGCCGCTCGTGTAGTTGACGCCTTTCAACTTGCTGTCGAGTTCGATCGGCTTGCTTTCCTTCTTGTCTGGATCGCTTGTCGCGTCCGTCACCTGGATGTCAGGGACGAAGGCGGTCTTCTGAATGTCCACGCCGACCTGAATCAGTTCGTCGTCCACGAAAGCCTGGCTCACGTTCCGGATGTGATAGCCCCCGAGCAAGCCCGTATATTTCTCTTCGACGTAGACAAGGTCTGCTGAACGAAAAATCGGCATCGTGCCGGGGTTGATCCCTTCAGCCGATGCCGTGAAACCTACCCGTGAGACTTTTGCGAGTTCCGACGTGGCCATGCTTTCCATCTGGTTCGCCGCTTCCTTGTCGACCTCGATAAGCTTTTGAAGCTTCCCGTATTTCTTTTCACTCGCCGCATTGACCTTGACGACCGATTTCCCGGTCTCCCGGTTGACGAGTTTCACCGTAGAGGCGACGGCCGTCGCATCCTCCTCGTACGTCGCCGACGTAAGGTTCACGCCCACCTGGAACGCCCAGAGTTCGTTCGGGATGACGAGTTCGACCAGGTCGGCCGACGCTGTTTCAGGATTGAACCGTGGGTAGTAAATTTTATTGTTCAGGCGTTTTTGCCGGGCGATCATGTCCGTCAAACACTTGCTTCCGTCCGTGGCACGATACCACAGCTGGGGAAGGACGACTTTCGTGTTCGCAATCTTGCCGACCGGGATTCCAGCCTCCTTCAGCAGTCGCGTGTACGCCTGCGTCAGGGTCTGGTTCTTGAAGTAATAGTCATCCTCGTTCTTCAGGAGGAACAGGGGATCATAAAGCGTGTAGTCCGCCATCCCGTCCGCTCCGAACTTCCGCCGACGTACATGTCCATAAAAGACGCGTCGACCTTTAAAGAACAATTCGACCAGCTCCCCAGTCGCTAACTTATAACCCTTCAGCGTGATGGTCATCGTGACACAGATGCCATCGATCGCGTCGTCGAGTTTCGGAGGCGCAGCCAATAAGTTCCCGAGGTGGTAGCCGTTCGCTCGTAAGTCGATCATGGCAGTTTAAGCTTCTGCCCCGGATAGATTAGGTCGGGATTCGGACCGAGAGGGCCTTTCGGTTTCTTGTTCGGCAGGTAGAGGTCTCTGCGCCAGTCCTTGATACCGTGCCGCTTCGCAATCTTAATCAGCCAGTCGCCTTTTTTGACGACGTAGTATTCCGGCTTTGGTTTCTTCGGAAGCTTCGGACGTGACCGGCTTCCTTTCTTCTTCAGGGTTTTCGTGTCGATTTTTACCTTCACCGGTTTGATGTCCCTATACTCGACAAGGGAAAGCGCGTAGTATACGTCGCCTTCCGCACCGATGCCATACCGTGGCCGGTAATCACTGATGTACATACGTCGGTTGATTTTCGCCGCTGGGACGATGAACTGAATCGGGTCCCGGCGTTTCTTCCAGTCCTGAATCAGTTTGTCGTACTCGAGAGGCTTCAGCAGTTTCGACGTCGTACAGTAACCTGCGTCGTATCGCGCCGGGAAGAAGGCCGAGAACTCCACGCCGTCCAGATCATGGCCCGACGGGATGTCGACTTTTCCTAGATTCACGATATTGATGCTCTCTGCCTGTGTCTTACCAGGCATGTAGGAGAGTTGCCCGTCAGTCGGCAGGACGGGGATCAGTAAAGACCTGCCCGTCCGATTATTCTTCAGTGTGATTTCAAACTTCTGTCGTTTAACCATCCAACAAGTCCCCCAATCCCGCTGCCTCGATTTCGCTCGCCCCGCCGAGTAATTCGACGAGTTGTGCGATGACTTCTTTCGCCAGTTCCTTCGAATCCTGTCCGTCCGCTCCGTTGATTTGAAGCGTATCGAATAGACGCTGGATGACGACGTTCTTTGTGCCTGAACCGCCGATACCGGCTTGTCCCGCAGGACTCGCCGTACCTACTGGAATATTGCTTCCTCCAGGGGTACGCATGAGCACCCCGTCCATCTCGTCTGCTAGCGCATAACGCTGGCTTCGGATACCTTCAGCCATCGTCGTGACGATCTTGCTACCGTTATGCGTCAGCTGGCTAAGAGGACCCGTTTTCGCATCGGAGAACGGCAAGTATTCACGTACGCTATCAAGCACACCGCTGATCGCCTCGACCGGTGCCGAAGCGACCGACTTGATGCCGTCGACCAAAGTTTCGATGATCGCTTTTCCAGAATCGAAGAAGAGATTCTTCAGATTGCCGAAAAATTCGCCGACATTTTGCCAGACCGTATCGAGCATTCCGAGCATCGTGTCCCAGGCGCCGGACCAATCACCTTGCAATAATTTTAGTCCAGTCTCGAATAGGCCAGTAATTAGCGCCCATCCGATTTTGATTACGTTTTGCACCATTTTCCATGTATTAGAAATTACAGCACCTATCAACTTAAATCCACCGACGACCAGCGTTTTCACGATGGCTAGGTTCGTCATCACATACGCTTTTATGAGACCCCAGGCCACGAGAATGACCGTAGAAATAAGAGTCCAGTGTTTGCGTACGAATCCGACCAGTTGCTGGAACCCAGCGACGATTCCGAAAATCATTGCATTTAGTGTCGGAAGCACGTAGGCTTTTATTCCGCTTACGACCGACATAAAAATACTGCCGAATTGCTTAATGATTGGCATCACAGCTGTAAGGATTGTGGTCCCGATTAGACGTAGCGTCGGAAGGAATTCGACGATCTTTTGTTTGACCGCACCCCATCCTCCAGCCAGCTTAATCAGGTAGCCGATCAGTAGCCCGATACCGATAGCGATTAGCGTGATCGGGTTCACAGATAGTATGGCGAAGAACGCCCGCATTACCCAGAACACGATTTGGATTCGTGCCTGCATGATTTTGAAGTATGCACCGAGTGTGAAGAGTGCCGCACCGACCCCGAGGATATACGGGGACGCCGAGATCAGGAAGCCGACAAACGACTTCAGGACCCCGAATGCCGGACCGAGCATCGACCCGATGACCGTTCCTGCTTTGCCGATGACGCCGAGGATTTGGGGCATGTTTGCGATTGCCCAGTCCGCCGCCACCTTCAGGCTGTCGACGATCGGTGCCCCGATGTCAGCCAGTCCGACCATGAAACTATTTTTCATCTGTAAGACTTTACTGCCTAGATTGTTGGTTAGTGCCTCGCCTGCTTGTTCGGTGGCTCCCGAAATGTCGCCGAGTCCTTGCTGGCCTTTTGCCATCGCCAGGACGACTTTATCCCCCATGTCCTCCCACTGGGTCCCGAATAACGCGACCCCGGCCGCTTCTCGTTTCAGTGGGTCCTTCATGTTCGCAAGACCGAGTAACGTGGCCTGGAAAGCGCTGTTCGCTTTGTCTCCTCCAGCCGCGATGTTTGCGGCCATTTGATTCGCATCAAGACCAATCATCTGGAATCCTTCGGTCGATGTCTTCGACCCGTCTTGAAGCCGGATAAAGGCCTCTTTCGCCGAGTCCCCGACTTTATCAAGCATGAAGGCACCTTCTTGACTTCCCGCGATAAGGGAAGCCATCATCTGATCGGCCGACATCCCGAGACCAGCGAACTGCATGCTGTACTCGTTGATGGTGTCCAGCATGTCCTCCGAGTAGTTCCCACCCTTTTGGAACCCGGTCGTGATGATGTCGAAGGCGTCCGTCGAACTTAATCCGTCGAAGTTCTGTACCATCGTCTTGACGACTTTCGCCGACTCCTGTACAGGAACTTGAAACGCGTCTTCGAGGATGTAGCCCGACGTCAGGAAGGACTTCGCGCCTTCGTCGGTCATGTCCCCGATCACCTGCTGGAGGTTGGCCATGTCGGATGCGGCTTGCGTGATGGAAGGTCCCCAGCCGTTTGCGTAGACTTCTTTCGCGAGTTCGGTCATGTCCGCCGACGCTTCAGCTGACATTCCGGTCATCGCCTGGAACCTTCCTTCGGCGGCGTCCATTTCGGCAGCCATCGTGCCCGCTGCGGCTGTGACTGTACCGATTCCAGTGGCAAGGGCTAAGGCTCCCACTCGAGCGCCGCGCATCATCGAGCTGAAGGTGTTCCCGGCCAATGTTGCATCCCGGGTGGATTTCGCGTATCGACCGTTTGCTTCACGCAGTCGCCCATGACTGTCATAGTACCGACCCATTGTATTGTCGGTCTCCGACATCTTGTTCGCGAATTGGTTTGTAGCCCGGATCGCGTCTGCCATGCCTCCGGTGAAGTTATTCGAATGCAGGTTGATGCGAGCGCCCATCGTAAATGTCCGTGCCATTTACTTGCCTCCCTTCTTGCCTTTCTTGCCTTTTTTAGCAGCCTTTGTTTCGGCTTCGATTTTGAGTTGTGTCGCCTGATAGACGAACTCCCTTTCGAACGGGGGTAAATCCAGCACTTCATTCGGGAACCGACCTTGCTCGTTCCAGATGTAGGCGAGAAGCTGGGCCTCCCCGTTCGAGGTTAGGAGTTTTTTACTTCTTCAGCGCGCTCCTCTTCAGCACCCGTGTTGAATCCGCTGATCTCCTGAACTTCCATCGCACCGCGTTGGATTTCACCCGGAGAAAGTAGGATGCCCGCCGCTTCAGCCGCCGAAATGACGCCTAGCTTTTCAAGTAATTGCGGGTTACGGAATGTGAAGTCGCTTCGTGTATCGTTATGGACGGCCGCGACGATGACTTCGATCATCAACTTGTCTTCATCGATTTCAGGAAGCATGCGCCCATTCTTGCCCGACTTGACGTATGTGGTGCAGTCTTTCTTGATCTGCGAGAATTCTTTGTTGTCGAACGATGCGACTGGAAGCTTTCCGCCGAGTTTCTTCGCGTCGATCTCGCCGAGCGTCACCGCCGTAAGTTCCTCCGCGTTTTTACCGAGTACGTCCTCTAAAGATACGAATTGTGATTTGTTTGCCATGAATGAAAACCCCTTCCAGGTTATGTGTGATAGTAATAAGAGAAGGACGCCGAAGCGTCCCTTATGCCATAGAACTGATATAACGGTAATCATCGAATGTGAAGTCGAAGTCCGCTTCTACCATTTCCTCCACGTTGTACGTCAAGAGTGCCGTCCCGTCGAAGCTGACACCCGTGTAAAGGATTGCCTCTTCTCCACCCGGACCAGGCTCTTTCAAGCGTCCGATGTAGTTGTATTTCGCGAACGGGTTTTCCGCGATTTTACGCTGGAGACGGCTGTCGGCTTTCAAGATCGTGAACGACCCCGAGCCTTCCCCGTTCAGTACCTTGTGCGATTTTAAGAACTTGCCAGGTACGGTATAGCTTTCCTTCTCGTACTCCAAATTTGATTCGAATTCCTGCGTAAGCTGGACCTGTTCCCCAGCTTCATCAAACAACTTCCCGAATAGGCCGTTAATTGGTTCAGACATTCGGTGTTCCCCCTTTCATGATTAGAAGCTGACGTTCATCTTCTGATAGACCTTCTCCATGCCATCGACGACCTTAAAGGCGGCCGTGAAGAACGCTTCGTCGGCTTTCGCCTTGTATGCGGCGTCGGTGCCGTGGTAATCCGCATCCGGTCGGTACGTCGCTCCTGGCTGGAGAACGTCCTGCCCGATTAGGCTACCGAAGTAATCCTGTTCGATAAGCGCCGCGTACGTTTCACGGGCGTTTTCTGTGTTGCTTCGGTTCTTCTTGTATTGCTCCCCGAAGGCTTCCGTATCTGTGAGCACCTGGTCGATTGTGTTGGATACACGAATCTTCCCGAACTCGCTACGTTGCTTCTCGGGGTCCGTGACGACCGTGAACGTGTTGACCGCCTCGTCGATTTCGACGACGTCGCCCTTCTGTACGAAGATCAACGTACCCGCTCGCTTCGCCGTGATGCGTTTCGACTGGGTCAATTTCTTGTTGACCTGTCGGAACGGGACGACTTCGTCCGTCAATTGACGGTTCAAAGCGACCGATGCCACACGAGCCGCGATAAAGATGGCCATGTCTCCAGCCGCATAGCCATCGACACCGTTTCCGACGTTCACGATCGCTCGATAGTTGTAATCCTTCGACACCGTGTTCGCCGCATCGAGGTCCGCGTCCCATGCAAGGGGTCCGCCGTTCACGAAGCTGATGTATAGCCCTTCCTCACGGACGCGTTTCAACCAGGCGACCGTTGCGGCGACTTCTGCCGGGTCTGCATAGCTGTCGAGCGCGATCGCTTTGGCTCGACCATCTGCCTCGATGACTTCACGGTAGGCGGCGTACTCCAGAGCCGTCACGTTTTCCCCGTTGTTTCCTCCGGTTGCTGATACACCTGCTACGTTCTCTGGTAACGCCGCGCCCTTCGTCTTGACCCGTAGGTAGTCCGAAGCATTGATGGCCGTAGCGAGGGCGTCAGGAGTCGTACCGGACACCTTCATAACCTGGGCACCGTTCAATGTGACTTCGATAGCCTTGCCACCGGTCAAAGCGTCGGTCACTTTTGCGACGAACGGTAATTCGGTCGGGTACTTCGTTTCAAGTTCCCAGCCGTCCGTGAGGACGATTGTGGCCGCCGCTGCCGTTGCCGAAGCCAGTCGGTAGCCGAGTACCAAAGAAGGCAAGCCGGGAAACGCAAGGTCATGCACTTTCTTTGCCGTAAAGCCCTCTTCTTTTGCCGCGTAGACGCTGGCGAAGTCTGCCTGGTTGTATACGTCTTGCAGTTCGTTCACCGGACCCCAGGCCGCCGTGAACGGGTAAGTGACGATGCCGCGTGCGCCAGAAGCCACCGCGTCGATCGCTGTTGCGATTTCCGAGTATACACCCGACAAATCTTTTGACTGTCCGAATTGATATGATCCACTCATTAATCATTCGCCCCTTTCTCTTCTTTCGACTTCGTCAAGAAGTCTTGAATCGCTTGCTCGGTTTCCTGCTTCGTTGCCCTGGTTTTGTCGTGGAGTGCTCCCGCGACGATTTCAGGTTCCACTCCGAATACGTCTCGAGCCGCCGCGATTAGTTCGTCCCGATGGTAGTCGGTGACGGTCCTCTGCTTCTCTTTAGATCGAGTTGTCATCTGTGGTTCCTCCTCCGTATTCGCTGGCCGTGGTGACGGTTGTGGCCGGCGGTGGTTCGATTGGTCGTTCCCGTTCCTGGATGACGTCGTAGCGTACCGTGATTGGTATATCGAGCGTCGTCGACGTACCGACCTCGAACTGTACCCGAATCATCCTCCCGATTGGAAGGGCGTCTGCCTGGTCACTTTCGTAGACGATCAAGTAATCGTGCAGGTCAGCCAGGCGTTGCTCCAGCTTGTCCATGACCTCGGCCAACTGGTCGACGCTGTTCACGTAAAGTTTCCCAAACTGGGACCGTCGCTTCAGGTACGCGTAGTTCCCGAGGTTCTGACCTTTCACGCTGTTAGGAGACTCCCACAGGATGACGGGTCGCGCCAGTTGTGGGGGTGAACTATCCAATCGGTAGGACGTGAGTCCCGCCGTCTGGTAGACCCACCGCCCGAGCGCGTCGAGTTCTTGCTTGTAACCCATCGTGAAGCCTCCCCTCTATCCGAATAGTTCTCTGTACATCCGTCTGAATTCGAAGTCCATGATGTCCGCCATGTCCGATTCGATGTAGTCCATCGCTTTATCGAACATTCGAGCACCTGGGATGACCGCTCCCGTGAGCACCATGCCACCGTTATGGCCGGGGATGTAATGAAAGACCCCGTTACGCCATTCGCCGGGAACGAAGCGCCCTTTTTGTTGCTGGAAGCCATCGTTTACGTGCTGGGCATATTCGACCGCCGTCCCGGTGACGACGTACGCGTTCGGCCCGACTTTCAGTTCGAACACGTTGTCCGGATTCCCGGAGGACATTGATTGCTTCAGTCGACCCGACTGGGCAGGCGTCAGATCGTCCAGATACTCCTGCATTCGCAATCCTGCGGTACGAAGGATGCGGTCCTGGGTTTTTAGCCAGGCAGGTCCCCCCATGTTGGCCAGACCCTTTTGCCAGTCCTCCAGCCCCGAGATCGTGATGTGGCGGTTTTTCGCCATCAGAAGAACTGCATGCCGTTTTCGTTCACGGCGCTATTACCGCGTCGGAATTCATCGGCATAAGGCTCCAGCATCTTGTCGACGACGTCCAGTGCCCGCTCTGCCCTGCGGACATACCATCCGGTCGGCGCCGCCTCTGTGACGTTTCCGTTCACCGGGTTCGTCTGGGCGTCCTGACCCTCTGTGAGGATTTCAAACGCCATTCCGACTGCCGTCTTGACCGGTCCGTCCGGCTTCTCGATTGTATACGTCGGTATACCGCCGATAATGCCGAGCGCATAGGCGTTCGCGCGTTGCAAGAATTTCAGACGGTTTTCCTCTGTCATCCGTGCAGACTCCGGAACGTAGATTGCAAGTTCGTTCTCCGGTAATAGCATCGTGATGCCCCCTTACATGCCGAGTACGTCGGCCGCCTTCCCAGCTTCGATGATTGCGTCGATGATTTCGGCTTTCGTCGCGTCATGCTTGAACTCGACGTCCGCTGCCTTCGCATGCTCTTTCAATTCCGGAATCTTGCTCGTGTACTTCTTGTCGAGTGCCGCTTTCTCCCCAGCTGGAGGATCGTCCGGCGTTTTCGGTGCTTCCGGTTCCAAAGCTTCCGCCTTGCCTTCCGCAATCAATGCCTGTCCGCTGATTTCTGAAAGTTCGATTTCTGCCCCTGCCTCGACGTGGGCGCCGTTAAAGGTAACTTGCTCGATTAGTTTAAGTTTCATCGTTTGGTTCTCCCTTCGGAAATTAAAATAGGGGGCAGAACGCCCCCTGGATTATGCGAGAATTGTCGCTTGTTTGATAAGTTCCGGCATCAAGATTTTCGGGAATGACGCCGCGACGACTTCCACGATCTCGCGCTTCGGACGTTCTTGTGTGAACGTACGGGCGAAGATACCAGGGTTCATGTCGTTCTCGACCGTTGGACCCATCAACTGTTCGCCGATTTCGCCACCGCCGACCAAGAAGATACCCTTGTTTTCATGAAGCAAGCGCTGTGAGGCACGTACTCCGCCGTTGTTCACGTCACGGTAGACGACCGACGTATCGAACGCCTCGAATGCCGGAAGCTGACGTCCGCGCAAGAAGTCGTTTAATTCCGCGAGCGTAATCAAACGGTCTGCTGATCCCGTGATCGCCTTTCGTACAGTCGCATCGTTCATGACGGTACGGACGGCCTTGATGGACGTGACGAAGACGTCAGGCGTGCGGCCGTTCAAGTCGACGTAGTCCTGAACCCATTTTTCGTAGTCGATGAGGATCGTCGCGTTCGCATCGTTCCAGCGTGTCGCCGCCGTGACCTTGTTCTCTGCTGGGACGCCAAAGTCGACGCCTAACTTGATGCCGTCCTTGTCGTAAGCGAAGACCCCGTTACCGAGTGCCTGCCAGCGCATCCACTCGATTCGAGCATCGATGTTCTTTTTGACCGTGGCCACCTTGCCGAGCAATTGCTTTTCGACGAGCGTACGTTTCGCCTGGTTGCCCTTGTCGAGCAAACCCGCGATTTCTTTCTTCGTGACGATGTACGACTGCCCGATGTCCGTGATCGAACCAGAAACCGTACGAAGTGGATCACGGTCAGTAAGTGGCAACTCGGCGCCAGAGTCGACGATGTTGGCCATGTCCGCCTGACGCTCGATCACCGTCTCGTTGAAGTCGATGTCGTACGTGTCGACGGCCGGAAGGAACCGCTCCCCGATATACGACGGGTTCACAGGTACTTCCTTGATTGCTTCGGTTAATACTGGGTTTTTGAAAAAGTCGCTGTATTGTGCTAATCCTGACATAGCGTAAAGCCCCCTTATGGAATGTGTGTCGGTCTACGGTCCGTCTCTTAGACGAAACGGATGTAGCCGCGAAGTTCTGCCTTGAAAGCGTCTGTTGCACCGATCAACATGCCGGTGTGGACCGAGCCGTGGACGAGCACCTGGCCGGCCGTCACGTTCGGGTTGTTCCCCGCATCGTCGAGTTCGAACTTAATCGATTCGTCGAGGATGACCGGGTTCGTTTTCCCAGCTGGGAATGCGCCCGCTGCGTCCTGGTATTTCTCGTAAAGCCCGGTCACTTTGTCTTTGACGAGGCACGTGCCTTCTAAGACGAGTTCACCTTTTGCGAACTTCGAACCGTCGAGCGTAATCCCGGTGTTCACGTATTGATAGTGCGCGCTCGATTTAATCTCACGTGCGGCTTCTGCCGACTTGCGGCGGATTGTTACGTCGTTGTTTGACATGGTAAAGCCTCCTTATTGGTCTTTTTTGATGCCTAGCATCTCTAATGCTTGCGCCTTCAGGTCGTCGTCTTTCTTCTTGCCTCCTGGTGGCGGTGTACTGCCTCCTGGCGCTTTGCCCTTCAATCCTCCAGCTGGGGGGTTGTCGTCCCCTGGTGGTGGCGTGGCATTGTCCTCGGCAGATTGGAAAAGGTTCGGCTCCGCTTTGGCTAACTTCGCCAGCGCCGTCTCGACTGACTTCCCTACGAGTACGTCGTCCTCGTCGTATTCGAGTAGGTCCGAATAGTCATCTAGCGCCCGTACGACTTGCTTCGGGTTGACCGGGTTGTATTTCCCGGCGGCTTTCAGCACAGCGTTCTCGATCGTAAGCTGTTGGATTTTCGGCTGAAGGACGTCCGCGGACTTCGCTTTCACCTGAAGCGCGGCCAGTTCCTGTTCATCGACCGAGAGATTCCCTTTCTTCTGGCCCTGAAGAGCCATTTCAGCGAAGTGATCGAGTAGGTCTTTTTTGTCGACCTTTTCGAGATCCACGCCTTTCGAAGTAAGTGCCTTCTTGACCATCTGGCGAGCCTTCGCGACGATCGAACGGTCGAAATCCGATTGTGAATAGATTGGTTTGTCGTTCGGATCTTCGACTTCGAAATCTTTCGCGTCGTCGTGCTCTTCTTTCGTGACCAGTTCGTCTTCCAGCAACTCGGCCAACTGCTCCATATACTCGTCTGCTGTGATTTTGCCTGCCTGAAGTTTCGTCTGTAGCCGTTTGATGTGTTTGTTCATCGTCGCGTCTCCTTTTGCAGCTTAAAGCCCTGCGGCTGTGCTGCCCTGCGTATTCTATGGCGGCAGGGTCGCCGGAATGTGCCTCGCGTTACGGTGCGAGGGGTCCGTTCAAGCCATTCCAGGTATTAGAAGCCCCTGGTATGGTAGGGCGTGCAACAAAAAAAGAGCCGCTAGTTTAGCAGCTCTTTCTCGTCGATTGTTGGTGTGTCTTCCAGGTCCCCTGATTCGTCGTCCGTCATGAAGTCATTGAACTCCTGAACGACGTCGGCGGGTGCTCCGGGTTTCAGGTGCCAGTTGCCTGGTTCCCCTACGAAATAGGGGCTGTTCAAGAAATTCGGTTGTCGTCCTATCATGTCATCGCCCCTCTCGGTATTCTTCTAGTGCGTTCTCGATGGCCTCCCCGACCTTCCTTGCCCACTTGCGGGGGTTCGGGTTCAGTCGGTATTCGGCGAATGCCTCGGCCACGACTTCGCGATCGTTCTTCGTCGCGTATCGGCTTAATTCTTCAGCAAGCTTCTCGTCTGCTAGCGCCTCCTTGACCACAGGACCGAGGTACTTGTCTCGTAATCCGATTTTGTCGAGGAAGTAATCGATGCTGTGACCGAACTCGTGGATCAGTACGGAAGCTGGGTTATCGGCTCCGATAGGATGGAACCCGCTCGCTACGTCGCTCTTTAGCGATTCTTTGAATCCATTATAATCCTTTGCCCACTTTTCGTTAAATGAAATCCCAGCGAGTTCTCCCCACGTCTTGTTCGTAGCCTGGGCGTAGGTGTTGCCCGACACTTTTTTCTTTTTGACGTACTTCTTGATAAGGCTCTCCTTCAGCTGAAGGGGCATGTCGGCCAGCAGTTCCTTGTTTCTCTCTTCGAAGTCCCGGACCTGCTTCTCGTATAGCAGGGTATTCCGCCGCTGGGCGGTCCCGACGAAGTTCACGTCCTGGACTTCCGGATATAACTGCTGGAGGGCGTACAGCTGTTTGTTCACTTCATTCGCCAGTTCTACATCGAATCCCTTGTAATCGACTTGTTTCACGGTCAGATTCTGTTCCGCCCAGGCATTGGCCTCCTTGACGGTCTTCGCTGGCGTGAAGGCGTTGTCGATGATGGCGATCTGCGCCGCCTCCTGAATAGTAACGGCCGTTCCGACTACCGCACCGCTCGCGACCGCGAACGGGTCGAAGAAGTTTTTCGGTACGTCGGCTAACGTTTCCCCTCGCCGTAAATATCGGCGTGGGTCTTCGTTTCGTACAGCATCATTCAGATCAGGAAGCCCGCGCTCTTTGGCATACGTCTCGTAATCCCGAGCCGGGGTGTAAGTCCGTTCCCCGAATTTCGATTTCGTGTCGCCCTCTCCACGTGCAATCCGCTCGCGTGTCGAAATACCCAAAGCCGAGAGGACCGGGGACCACTTGCACCGGCAGTTCGGGTGGTTCGGGATACGTCGACCCGGTTCGCCTTTCTTTTCAGGCGTGTCGTAATCGAGTGCGAACACCTTGCCGTCGTTCTGCGCGTCTTTCGGGGCGGTCCGAGCATCCAGGACGGCGTTCCATCGCTTCCCGTCCATGATGTCGGCGTTCTGCATGTAGGTGTGGTTCGCCCCTTGCGCCGCCGCTCGGGTCATTTCGGTACGGGCCAGTCGAACCGAGTTATAAAATCCCTCGCCAGCGATGTCCTTGATGCGACGAGCGAGCCGGTTGATTCCCCAGCCCTTTCCTACACCCTCCTGAACCGCTTCCCGCATCTTCCCAGCCAGGTAGACCGTGTTCGCACGCAATCGGTCGCTATACGTCGCCCCGTCAGGAAGCCAGGGGTTCGCAAGCACGCCCATCACCACGCCCTGTGTCAGGACGGGAAGGGTCATGGCGACTTTCGCCGATTGTTCGATCGCGTATCCGTGATAGTAATATCCTTCGGCAAAGCTGTAGGCGAGGTTCCGCTTCATCTTTTCGTCTTGCTCCGGTGCCCCCATTCGCTCCACGAGGAAATCCTGAAGCTTCTGGAGGCGTTCCATCTGACGTTGCATGTTCCGGAACTTCGCTTTCTCGACCGGTTGCTTCATGATCGGTACGCCGTTCGCATCTTGAACCTGGCTGTAGATGGCCCGAATCTCGTTCTCGATACGGATGGCCACGTCGTCCCAGAAGGGCTGAATCTCGTTTGCGTACTTCACCGCCCGCTTGTCTAGGATTTCCTGGTGTTTGACGATGAACCCGTCGAGGTCCTTCTGCATACGTGCCAGGACTTTCTCGTCTATCTTGCGTGGTGGCGGTGTCTTTGCCATGATTCAACCCTCCTATCTGATCCCTTTATTCTGCGCCCGGTCCTCCAGCTGTCTCTTCCTCGTCATCCGAATCGTCGGCGCCCGTGCTCCCGAACTCTTCACCGTAGCCCATCGCACTCATGCTGGCATTCGCCTGGCGTTTGCTATCGGCGTCCTTCTGTTTCTTCATCTCTGCGAGTGCTGCCACTGGGTCATCGATGAACCAGAGCAATTCGTACAGGTATGAATCCGGGACGATGCCGACCAACTGGGCGACAATCTGGGCAATCTCTGCGAAGTTCTGCGGTAGGTTCCGCTGGATCGTGAACTGTAGCCATTCCGCCCGGTAAAGGGGGACGCTCGAAGTCGCTTCTCCCGTCAAGATGCCATATACGTCGGCTGATTCGCTTTTCTCCTTGATCCGCTTCGCATTCAAGAGGTCCGTCAGGTTCAGGATGAAGCTTCGAATCGCTTGCGAGAAGTAGAGGTCCTTCTTGCCTGCCTTGATGTCCAGAGGTGCGTATTTCATCTTGATTTCTGTGGCCGTCGCCCCGGATAGGTCGTTAATCTTCGGCGTGCCACTGATCTGGTGGGTCAGTTCCTCGATGCGGTCCATATGGTTCTCGACCGCCGTGTCCTCTTGTGACGGTGCGAGGAACTGGGCGCTGGATTCTTTGCTCTTCAGGACGATGGCCCGCGCCTTCCGCATCTTGACAACTTCGTCTTCTGTCGTCGTGACGTTCGTGAAGACTAGGAACTGGTCCAGCAATCGGTCGACGGTGTTCGCCTTGTCCGATACCGTGCCCGCTAGCTCCTCGATCAGCGAGAAGACGGTAGCAAGGTCCGAGGTGCCGAGCCGCTTCTTGCGGTCCGCGTACTTCGCAGGGGTCCCGTTCGTGAAGAAGCTGACCGGGATGCGCCCTGCGTAGTGCTCGACCGGGTTGCCCGTCTCTTGCTCCTCTGCGTCGAGTTCGAACCCACCAGCCGATTGGCTGACCAGGTAGGTGACGTACTTCGAATCGTACATCTCGACCTTCGTGATTTCACCGCTGCCATCGTCCGCCTCGACCGCGAAGATGCGAAGCACCATCCGAAGTTTGCCACGGGTATCGTACACCGGGACCATCTCCTGTACAGGGAACTCCTCGAAATCGATGTCTCCAGCTTCGTCAATCCAGCAGATCACGCCGCTATAGTACGCGATGGACCCCTGGCGAAGTTGCTCGGCCAGGACACGCTGTGCATCCCCCGAGCGTAATAGCTGGAGGATGTCGTTTCGGAACGCCTCGACCAATTCTTTCGGGGCGTCCTCTGCTTTCGGGTCCGCTTCAACGGTCCACGTGATCGGTTTGCCCATCATGTAGTCGACGACCGAGTCGATGATGATCGGGGCGAGGCTGGTCTGTAGCTTGTGGTTGATGTCGTCGCCCCGGCTCTTGTCGCGTTCATCGATGGACTGAAGGAACCCGTCGTATGCCGCCTGGTATTTGTCGACCTCATATTCCTTGATGAAGAGATTATGCTGTTCGACGACCTTCCCCAGCCAGTCGTTATGCTCTGCCACCCAACTGGCCGCATTCGTCGCCCCTAGTTCTGCGAGGGTAGGGGGAATCTTGTTCATTACTGCCATGTGTCTGCCTCCTCTCGTTATACGCCGTCCCGGTCGAAGGCTTCCGCTCTGCGACCTTCTGGGTTCTTGATGATCCACGCCGCCCGCATCAGCAAGAAGAGGCTGATGACCATATCGTCATGCGGGACATGGCCGGCGAATCGTGGCTTCGCGTTCTGTGGTACGTGGAAGTTGATGGTCTGTTGCTTCTTCGCGACACGGACCAGGTTCTCGATCTGCCACTTCAGTTCCAGCCACAGTTCGGATTGCTCCTTGTCAGCTGTAGGCTGTCGGGGAATCTTGATTCGGTCGTTCGCGACGTAGCTATAAGCGAGATAGCCGAGTTTCGATTTGTTTTCATCGCCCTGCGCCTTGAACTTGTACGCCTCGACTTCCTGGTTCGGGAAGGTCTCCTTCAGGTAGTGGGCGAGGGGTTCCCCGATTCCGGTCGCATCGCATGTCCCGCCGATCGTGTTCCAATGTTTGATGATCGCCGTGATTTGGTCGCGTACCTTTGAATGGGCTTCGCCTGTCCAGTGATACCAGCAGACGGGCATGATCGTCCCGTCTCGGTCCAGCCGTCCGATGTGCATCGACGTACTGTCTCGCTTTTCCTTCCCGATTGTCTCGTCGTTCAGGGTGGTGACGTCCTCTTCCTGTCCGGCCACGTCGATGGCGAATACATAGACCTCGTCACTCTTTGGCCCGATTCGCGTCGTCTCGGAAGTCGCGTAGATCCGTGCGACCTGCTCGGCGTCGAAGAAGCGACCGATGCTGTCGACGAAGTTCAGCAAGTATTGCGTCTGAATGGCGATGTGATTCACACCGAGACGCGCCACCTGGTTCTCGAAAGCCTTCCGGTAATTGTCGTTCCCCGAGGCGATGACGCGATGGGCGTCAATCTTGAAGACGAGTTTCGGGCGGTACCCCAGTTCCTTCTCCAGCCGTTTTTCCATCTCGAGCGATTGGTTCATCGCTTTGTAGATATGGCTTTCCTTCGTCCAGGCGACGCCCCAGAATACGGTGGTCGCGTTATTGAACGACCCCATCGGCTGCGCGTCTCGCTCCCACTTGTTCGTGTCGATGTCCTGCGCCTCGTCTCCCTCGAGTAACGTGAACGCCGTCTGCGACGCGACGTTCGCACTCGGGTTGATCGAGAGGAAGGCCCACTTGTTCGAGTCACGGGGCGTGCCCATATGGAACTTGTAGCCGTCCGACTTGCGGAATGCGTGCTTCGTGAGGATGGAACCAGCCATCCCACCACTGTCCGGCGTGTCGGCCCCTTCGAGTCGGTCCATCGATGCCTGAACCTGTGGCTTGTGTACCGGCGCGAACTTGACGCCCGATATGCGCACGTTGTAGTACCAGCCGTAGAGAAGCAGGTACTGCTCGATGAAGGATGACTCTTCGTTCTTTCCGCTCTGCCGGGTCTGCATGATGACGAACTGCCAGCCGAGACCGAGCAAACAGCTGCGGATAATCGCGTCACAGACCTCCAGCTGGTAATCGAAGGCGTCATTCTTTCGCAGGATGCGCCACATCTCGCGCAGTTTCTCCCGCTTGAAGAGTTCATCGAGCGACTGGATCGTGTTGTACGGGACGCCGTCGAGCGCGTTCTTGACGAACTGGGGGACTGCGGTGATCGTCGGTGCCCCGCTGATCGGATCGACGTCTTCGCGATATATGATTTTTTCAGCTGTAGCATCCATCCGATTTCCCCCTCTCGACGTACGTCAATTCATATTTCGTTTATTGAAATTAGAAACCCATACGCATGAAAAAAATTTAATTAGCATGAACCACAGTAAACGCATGATGAAAAGCGTCACTATTGAACCGCTCCACGGTCCTGCGCTGGAGTCTCCCAGGACGTATTCGCCTCTTTCTGCGATGCCTGGCGCAGTTCCTTGTTGATGTCATCGATCAAGTTACCTGAATCCTGACCCGTGAGTTTCGCGAAGCTGTCAACCATCCGGCGAAGCGTCTCGAGCGCCCGAGTCAAGACAGGGTCCTCGATTGTCCCAGCGTGGAAGTAGTTGATGGATTCGCCTTCCTTCACGTATTCGAGCGTCGCCTTTCGGCCAGCGAGACGTCTGCGGTTATATTCGCCGAGGTAAGACAGAATCTTCGCCTTCAGCAGGAATATCTCGTCTTCGAGACCGACTTTCCGGTCCACGAGAAGTTCTTCGTATGTGTCACGCTCCTCTGCGGTCAAGACCTTCGAGTAGAAGCCATGTTTACGAGCGTTCTGCGAGACGCGCGCTTTCGCCTCTGGACTGCGAGGGCCAGTGTTGTTCCCACCGCAGAACTTACAGCGTCCGAATCCCGGATGTTGCGTCCCGGTCCCGGCGATCGATCGGCAGACGCCGTCGCCTCGATTCTTTTTCTTCTTCGCGCCACACAGAAGGACGACCGACTTGCCTCGAATCCCGACCAGGTTCTTCGCATCGGCCCGTTCGTGCAGCTGTTTCTTCAGGTTGATGTCGTATGGATCGAATCCCTCCGGCAAGTCATCCGGCTTTAGTTTGTTCTCTTCCGTCATGTCGCATTCCCTCCCTTCGTGCGGCGAATTTCGCTATATCATGGGCATTATTCCGCCAAAAAGGGCCAGGAAATGGCGATAAGCGCATTTTTCCTGACCCTAAAATTATGTGTGTTATATAAAACCGTTTCTATGTTTACATAGAAATATCACTCTACCAATAATGATAGGTTTGTGAGTAGGTTTTGTCAAGTCTTTCCGGAAATCTTGTCCAGCAGATTACTATAATTGACCATCTCGCCGTTCAAGTCCCGATAAATCAAGTCTACAGCTGCACGACGATGCTGGTTATAGACGCCCTCGGAAATCATCAGCGTCTTCATCGTCTTCCGTCTCGGGAACTGATACACCCAGCGTGCCTTACAGATCGCACGTGTCAACGGTGGCAGGTTCTCGATTGCCTGGTCGAGCATGATCTGGTTCAGCGTGCTGTTCGTGATGCCATCCGGAGACTTCGGTCCGCCACCGCTCCCGATCACTTCTTCGACGGGCCGGTCGCCCGCTCGCAAACTGCTATAATTCTCCAGCCAGTGAAGGATTGCCTTCTTCGTGATAAAGCCCTCAATCCGTTGCCCCAAGAGCAAACCTCCTATTAGTAATACTAATAATTAAATAGTAAATACTATATATAATAATAATAA
This sequence comes from Exiguobacterium sp. s181, assembly GCF_018617125.1. Taxonomy (GTDB): domain Bacteria; phylum Bacillota; class Bacilli; order Exiguobacteriales; family Exiguobacteriaceae; genus Exiguobacterium; species Exiguobacterium profundum. Next base: position 655,956 of record NZ_JACSJM010000002.1, on the reverse strand, counting down.
ATATAATTAGTTTTATAGTTATTAATAATAATATATAAGTCTTTCATTTCTTTAGGGGGGTTATTTTTTAAATTACTTTCTACTGGAATCTTTTAAGTAGACCCCCCTCTAAAAAAACGAATTTTATATATTAACGGTTTAACCAGCTGGAGGCTTTTCGAACCCAGCGCCTCGGGCCTCGCTTCCCGAATTGCACATTCTCCAGCCAGGAAGCCAAGTCGTTCGCCTCCTGAATGTCGACTTTCGTCTTGTCCGTCAACTTTCGAAGTTCGTACCGGAGACGCGTCACGTCTGCCTGCTCTTTTACAAGACGCTTCTCGAGTTTCCGTTTTGCGACCGTCGCCCTGGCCACGTTATAGGCGACCTCCGTCTGGCGCAGGCGCTCGGCCGCCATCATGTAGTCGTGAGTCAGCGCATCGATACACCATTCTTGATCGGCGAGTAGATCCATTCGCACCTTCAGTTCTTTCGTCTTCTCTTCTACCTCGGCGAACGACGTAGCCGCTGCTTCTGTTTGTTGAATGCCGAACCACGATGCAATCGTCGTCTTGATCCGGTAGATCAGGTCTCGTGTGAATCCCATGTGAACCGCTCCCTTTGATTAATAGTCTGTCGAACTGATGATGTAGGGGTTTGCAATCCTGTTTCGCGTCACCAGTTCTTCGAATGTAATCCAGTCTAGTCCCCCTTCATCGTTCAGGTCATACACGCCTTCTTGTAAACTGACCTCACCGAGGAAATCGCTCTCGACCTCTTCACTTGTAAAACCGACCGCATCCATATAAAAATCCTTTGCTTCTTCTTCAGATTTGGCACAAACACAATCGCATTCATTCATGCGATATACTCTCATGCCGAAGACGTCTTTTTTAATTTCCGAATCGTATTTCAAATGCACGCGTATGAAATAAATTGCCTCTTTCGCTTCCCCGACATTCCCCAGCAACAATTGTTTGGCCGCGTTCTTTGCCAGCCAGTAGATGTGACGAATATCGTGTCTTGAAAGTAATCTACGTCGCTTCCTCATTACGCTTCACCATCCTCCATGAATGCTTCTTCGAGTGCTACACGGTCCCCGTTCATCTGATCGACGAGGTAATCGATAAAGTTATCGAGGTGCGATTTCTCTAGTTCCCGGCTCTTAATGTCTTCCAGCTGATCCGATACCACTTCATACGCACGGTTTAGATCATGCTTGATCTGGCGGTCTTCCGGGTCATCCTCTTCAGACAATTCATATTTTCCTGCGGCAATCTTTACGACGTCCCGCTTCTCCAGAGGCACGACCGTCAAGAGCAAGTCGCCGTCATGTGTGGGGAATGACACACCGAAAGCCTCGCCACGTTTTTGAAGCATGTGGATATGGGTCAGTGTCGCTGCCAGCACTTCGTCAGTTACTTCTTTAAGATTCATGCTGAGAGACCCGTCCTTCAATATCCGTGCAAGAACGACTTTATTTAATACCTCTGTATTGATGATTCTCAAATCTTCAATTTTTAAATTTCCCATGCTTTCCGCTCCTCCTTACCTTAATCCGCTTTTATTTTCATGCGATTTTTTCAGTTCTTCACACTCCAGCAGTTCGCTTTCTAGTTCCGTGATTTTGTCCTCGATGAACGATTTCACACCAGGGTCTGCCGTTTTGTTCCGGCGCTCCTTCAGGTATTTGATTTCCGCCTCGATGTGGCTAATCGCATAACGAATCAGGCGTCGCTTTTGTTCGATTGTCATCCCCTCGCGAAGCGCTGCCAGTTCGTCCTGGTGTATAATCGCCGAGTTCGTAAGTTTCAAGTAGTTGTTCAGTTGTTTGTGGTTCATACGTCGGCGCCTCCTATTCCATAAGTGGGCGCGTCTTGACGATTTCGAGCGCCTGTTGTTCCGTGAAGCCTTCCGCTTTCAATGCCTCGAACTTCGCTTTCATCAGTTTCGCATTCGCGGCTTGAATTTTTATGATGGCCAGTGTCGTCTCGATCTGCTGGTCGGCCATCATCTCCCACTCGATGGGCGTGTACTTCGGGTTATTGTCCGCCATACGTCGGTTCCTCCTTTTTATCAATCGGGATGTGGATGGCCCGGTATGCCTCGAAGATGTAGCATGTCCTCCCATCCTCGTCCGTTGTCTCCCGACGCCCGACCTTCCAGCCGTTTACTTCGAGCCATGTCTTCAGTCCCTTGTTCGCCTTGATTCCTGCTCTGTAATGAAGCCGCATATTGACACGGAGAGGATTGGACATCGAAATCGAATGTGGTTCTGGCATGCGCTCGATAACGAAACCATGTAGCATCTTTTTCGTGTCCTGGATGAACGTCTTCGTGATTTCGTGGTCCCTCACATATTCGAACGTGCTGCGTGTCTCCATATCATTCACCTCGAACCGACGTAGTGATGTCGTTTTTCATCGCTTTGCGGGTATTATGGTCGATTGTCATCCCGCGCATGTTTTCGAGGTGGCGATCATGCTCCTTGCGTAACTGCTTTACTACGTCGGCCGCCATGAAGATGGCGTGATCTCGTTCGGCTTTGGTCATGTCCTGACTACCGACGTACTTCCTGACTTCATCGACGTATGCGATGGACAGCGTGTCGAACGCGCTCTGGGCGCCGTACTTACTCATGAACGGCCACCCCCTGACGACGAAGCCGGACCAGCGTGTTACTTAGTACGTCGATGCTTAGTTCCATCATCGAATGCTCGAGCGATTGGTTCGCCGTGTCCTCGAACGGTGCATAGTGCAGGTGGATCAGTTCATGCACCAGGCTGACCTCGTGGTCCTGCTCCCGGACAAGACCAGCCGGGTATTCCTCCGGGTCGAGCAAGTGGATCATGGCCGTCTTTTCGTTTAACGACCACTCGATGGATGCTTGCGAGCCTACCGTGAACATCTTGTACGACGGCTTGACCGCCGCCTCGATTTCCCAGTCCTGAAGTCGTAACTCTTTTTGCCAGATGGCGAGCGATTCATTCAACTGCTCCTGGCTCTCGAAAAGAAATCCCATCCATCATTCTCCTTTCGTGAAGCCGACGTATGCGGTCGCCGTCTTGTTGCGGTCTTCGCGTTTTTTCTTCTCGATCTCGATGACTTCCGCGACGTAGTCTTCGATGTATTCGATGGCATCGTTCACGTCGGACAGGTCGCCTTCCGGAACGAGGGACACGTGGTTCGAGTAGCCGAACGATTCACCGACGTAGTACGTCAATTCGTCCTGCGACTTGCGAGAGAACACGGTCTGAATCGGGGAACCGGCCGCTTCGTATAAAACGACGTACCCAACATCCTTGTGGATGGTGCGGACCCCTTTGATCTCCATCTTCTGACCCAGGTATTCGATGTTCTGAATGAAGGGAAAGAGGACGGTGCCGTTCGCTTCCCCCACCTGGGGGGCGGGCGGCGCGACTTGTGGTTCGATTGTCTTCTCTGTGACTTTGATGAAGTCGTACGGTGCGGTCCCGAAGTCGAGAATCTGGTCGGGCTGTGTGATGTTCGTCTTTCCTGTGGCCAGATCCACAGCATGGGTGTATGCCTCATCGATGGTGTGCCCAGGAAGGGACAGCTGGAAAGCCTGCCCGCTTTTCTGGATGGTGACGTCGAATTGTTTTTCGTTCATTTGAAAGCCTCCCTTGTGAATTTGGTTAGATAGTCGTGCTCCGTGCAGGTCTTGAACTGGATGCCCTTCACCTGAAGGAGTGTCTGAAACGTTTCCGCTTCCTCGTGCAGCACCCAGCAACTCTTACAGCGAAGCAACTCGTCGTACTTTTCTTCCTGGCGTCGTGCGTTCATCATGGTTTGCCTCCTCATTGGACAGTGACGATAGTGACGTGACGCGTCTGTCGACCCCACGCTTGCGCACGGTCTAGGTCAGCCACATATAAATCGATATGCTGTCCGTTTACGGCACCCCCGCGATCTTCGACGACGTAGTTCCCTGGTAGCCCTTCGATTCGGACCACGGTGCCCGGCGGTAGGACGTTCCAGTCGGCGGCAATCGTGCGCCCCTCCTGAACATAAGTCCCGGTCGCCGTGATTCCGTATCCCGGTTCGCCTGGTTGTTTCTGTGTAGATTCATAGCCCGCTGTGTATGCGGTTATAGTGAATGACCCAGCTGGATCAAGAACCACCCCGTCAGCACCCCCGCTGTCCCGAGTGCCCACCCGATCAGTGGTCCCTTCACTTTGTCGATGTTCTTGCGGAATTTCGCTTTCTTCAGTTGGTCCTCCAGCTGTAGCATCTTCCAGTGTTGCACCTCCAGCTGTTGCTTCAGATTCCCGTTCCGTATTTCCATCTGCGAGATCTCTAGTCGCAGGACCATCTTTTCGGTTATATGCTCTCGGTTCTCCTCGTTCAGTTCGATCAGTGTCGTATGTAGACGATCGATCTCTGCTTGCTGACTGCGGTTCTCTTTCATGACCCTTCGCGGCGCCCTCGCTTCCTGTAATGTTTCGGCATACTCCTTGTCGTAGAGCGACTGATACTTCGCCTGCCGACGTACCGCCTTCATCCAATCGTGTTGTGGTCTCTGGTTGTGTGGGTTCCGGCGTCGCTTGCTCTGTTGCTTTTTGCCCATATATACATCCTCCTATGAGTAAAATGGCAATCAATGCGACCCGTTTCTTCATGACGTCAGATTTCCTTCAGCATTGTCCGGATGGCGCTCTGCCACTCGTCCGTTCGGATGGTGTCACCCATGTACTGGCGAAGAATCAGCTTCAGCAGTTTCTCGTCTTTATGGATGCGGCCATCTTCTTCTAGTAAGTCGACCCAGTATTTCGGCTTGAATGTATCGGCATGCCAGTAGAGGAAGCCCGAGCGATTGTGTTGGACCCGGTCGAGGAACTTCGGTCGCTCGTCCTCTTTCGTGTCGTTCCAGGCGACGTATTGGACCGTATAGATGAACAGATCGTCGACCGAGTTCCGGATGCCCTCTGTCTTCACCTGGAGTTCGCCGCGCTTCAGCCATGTCCGGATGCGGTCCAGCTTCTTATCGACTTCCCATGCCCACAAGGTATGTGCGTCCATCGTCATGAGGGCTTTGATGAATCGGTCTTCGTAGTCCGTGCTCTTTTGTCGGAAGATCATGCACGCCTCTGCCATGAACTGCTTCCAGTCGTCAGGACGTTGCGGGTCTTTCGTCTGTACAATGTTCAATAATTGTTGTTTGACACTCATGAATTCTTTGTCCCCCTTGCCTCGAATTTCTCTTTCAGATTGACGCCGTCGATGATTTCAATCGGTTTGACTAGGTTTTCATACTCCTGACGTGCAAGTTCTTCTGTGACCCTAGCAAGTCGAACGTCGCCCAGCTTCAATGCCTTCGCCGCGGCTTTTAACGCAATCTGTTTTCCAAGTTCATACGACGCCGCGTTCGCCTCCCGTAATTCCTGACGGGTGAATGTCGTCCGGGCTTCGTGTTTTTGATTCTGCTGTTTCATACGTCGGCGTTGCTGACGGGATAACTTGTCCCATTCGGTGTTCAATTTCTCCATAACTTTGTCGCGAATGTCTGCCATCTCTGCACCTCCTTACCAATTCTTGAAGCAACTATCGAACAGCGACTGCGAATACCTGGAGAGGTTCCCCTTACGTCGATGCTGTCGCGCTGTCTCGGAATAATCCTTGCGCATCTTGTTCACGCTCCAGATGATCGTCAGATGGTTGAATCCGCTCGAGTCATCCACCGGTTGCCGAGAGATGACCCCGACGGGCCACCCCTCCCTCTTGTAGCTTCGTTCGCTTGCAGTCGTCTTCGTGTGAATCGGGACCCTTGACTTCGTGTTCATCGTGCGACTTCCTCCTGTGCGTTGACCCATTCCTCCAGGTCCATTTTGGTGCCCCAGTCCTTGCCGACCGAGGCTTCTGCGATAACCGGTACCGGGAAGTCAGGTAACGGGGGCCGCTCCATGATTGCCTTGATCCATGCGCCGGCTTTCTCTACAAGAGCCGGGTCGTCATCCATTTCGAAAATCATTTCATCGTGGATCTGGGCGATCATGTCGATGCTGCCATGCGTGAAGAGTACGTCGGTTTCGCCCTGTCGTTGCTTGAACGTGTCTTCCCCGATGCGGTCGTACACTTTGTTCTGACAGTCCTTCATGATGTCCGCTGCGGAACCTTGAATCGGGGTGTTCCCTGCACGTCGCTCGTCTGAACCACGTAGCTTTGAATTCGTGCCGTTGATGTCCCGAAGCAATCGCTTGTAACCGTAAATCGTTTCGGCATAGCCGTTTTCCCGCGCGTCGAGGATGGCCTGACGTTGCATCTGTGGGATTCGAGGGTAAGCCGTCTTGACTGCGTTGACGATGGCCGCACACTCGTCGAGCGTCTTCCGCACCCCGTAATCCGTCTTGAAGGTCTTCTGAAGCGCGTACTCCGTCCCGCCGTAAGCGATGCCGAAGTTACCCGCCTTCGCGTTCGTCCGCTCGATCTTCGTGATGTCGCTTTCCGGTTTCCCGGTCAATGCAGACGCTGTACGTCGGTGCATGTCGCCGTTCGTATTGAAGAGTTCGATCATGACTTCGTCGTTTGATTTCCAGGCGATCAGTCGGAGTTCGAACCCGCTAAAGTCAATAAAGAAGAGAATCTTGCCTGGCTTCGGTGCGAAGAAACTTCGAATCTTGAAGTCATCGTTATCGGGACGAGGGACGTTCTGGCCGTTCGGTTTGAAACTGTTCAGGCGGCCCGTATCGGTGAACGAACTGTATCCTGCGTGGATGCGGTCCGTGAACGGGTTCAAGTATTTTTGACGCCCGACGATATGGCTGGAAATCAGCGTCGTGTATTTTTGGATTTTCATCATCTGCTCGATCAATGCGATTCCTGCGTCCTTGAACGGATGAAAGTCGCGTTTCTTGATTCGAATGGCGCCACGTTCTTGTTTCGAAATGTCCCCGTTGAATCCAGGTTCTCCGTAGTTCGCATCCGGCTCGATGTCCTCCCATCCTTCCGGAAGTGGAATGCCCAGATACTTCTCTTCGTCAATCGACTCCAGCTTGTTCTCGAGCATGAACCGCATGTCGATCAGTGCCTCCTCGTCGAGCGACGCGTTCCCCGTCTTATCACTAAGCTTTGGTATCGGTAGTTTCATTTTGTTGAAGAGGGCCCGCTTGACGCTTCCTGTCTTGCCCGTCTTGCCTGGTGCGACTTCCTCGCCTGTCGCTTCGAAGATGATGCGTTTGATTTCTTCCGATGCGTTCTCCTGTGCTTGAAGCGCTTCTTCGTACCGAGCGTTCGCCGTATCGGTATTCCACGGCATCCCCCAGAACTCCATAATTCCGATGACGCGCATGAACGGCATTTCGATGTCGTGCAGCCATTTGTCGTACCCTGGAATCTGCTCGATGATCGTCTTCCAGTAGTGATAGTGCTGAAGCCCGTAATCCGCATCCTCTGCCGAGTAGATGAATCCTTCTTTCGTGCTGGCATCGATCTCGTCGAAGAACTGGACGCCCTTCTTCTGAAGCAACTGACTGAAGTCTTGCATCGTGACGCCGAATGTCTTTTTCGTGGCCGTCTTCAGGCCCCACCCGGTGTGCGGTTTGCTTAGGCTGTTCAATCGACCCGGAGCCGCGATCTGCATGCTCCGGACCCACATCATCAACGGGTCGGCTACGCGTCCGAGAATATAGCGCTTGTATCGAGCCGCGAACTTCGTTTCGAATGCGAGGTTGACGGCAATCTTCAATGTCGGTTCGTGCGTGAAAACGTAACGGTCCATCAGGTCAAGCACCGCTTCACGAGCCTCGTCCCGCGAAAGTTCAGGGGCGATATTTTTCCCGACCTTGTGACTGATCGGGATGACGCGCGATTCGTGAGCCTTCGCCGAGATTGAAACGGTGCAGATGTCCGCCTGGTGCGGGTCGAATGGGGTTTTCGAGAAGGTTTCTTCGAGTTCCTTACGTTCCCCCTTCTTGACGCTTAGTTCCGCTTTCAATGACTTCAGCACGCCCTTGTCTGTCACCGTGGCGTCCGATTTCCCCTCCAGCTGGAGTATGCCCGCTTCGAGTTCTTCGATTCGGCTTGTCAGCGTGTCGATCCGTGGTACGTAGTACGCTCGCGCCTCCTCGCTCGGTGCTGTCTCCCAGTCGAATGATGCGAAGCCTGTTTCCTGGCACCGTTTCAGGTATTGCTCCAGTTCCTCCAGCGTCAGGATGACCTCGTAGTCTTTCACGGCTTGCGGTGCCGGTTTGCCCCAATCGATTCGGAACTCGCCGGGCTTTGGTGGCGCAGTAGATAAAACCGCCTCCAGGTGACTCGTCCCCCCTGGCTGCGTTGTCGGTTTAGGTGCTCGGGCGAGGGGCGCCTTGACGCCCGCGTTCCCGAATAATCCTCCGAGTTTCATGATTCATTCCACTCCTTATTTATTTAAATTAGAAACACATGATGCTTAAACGATAGTCTTGCTTTTCTTCTCTCCCCAGAACGCGCTGATGCTCCGTCTCACGTAACAGTCGTGCTTTCGTTTGGACCGGGCATATGCGGCAGTCTCGGCTTTCGTCATGGTGGGCTTCGTCATCGCCTCTTCGATGGGCATACCCTCTTGTACTCTTTTATGAAAACATCGGTAGTTGATGCCGTTACGTCTGGCCGTCTCGATCTGTTCGTCGGTCAAGACACGTGCCTTGTTTTCGTTCATTCGCTGTGCGAGTTCTTGACGCGTCGCCGTTTTCATCGTGGCTGCTTCTTCCGGGTCCATCTTCAGCTTGCGCACTCGATAGGTGAATGTGGCCTGCTTGACGCCGTTCGCTTCCGCTACCTCTTTCCAAATCGGCCAAAGGGGTGGCGACTTCTTTTGTAGGGGCTGCGTAATTGCCCGCTTGATTGGCATCCGTTCGTGATAGACGCGTCGGTACAAGGCTTGTTCTGAAATCCCGTTTGTTGCGGCAGTTTCATAGTGTTCCGGTGTCAGATAATAATCGTTTTCCATGCGGGCAATTCCTCCCTTTTATGATGAAGATGGCAAGTCATATGCCATACCGAATTCTGCTTCATAGTCATCGCTAAACATGAACATCATCCCAGCCGCCGAAGGCGTCAACCCATTCAAGTGGTCGTAGATCGCTTGATAGGACACTGGGTTATTCCGTGCCGCCTCTCGTACTGAACGATACTCGTTGATGAATGCCTTCGTCTCGGGTTCATATAGAGTGACTGCCCGGCTCTTTGCTTTATAGCCGGTCCGTTTCCCAAGCGTCTGTTTGTCGATATATTCCAGATTTCCTACGAAGTTATCCATCCGGATTCCGTTCTTGTGGAAGACGCCTGCGCCTTCCGGTATCGGACCCAGGTAGTGCATGGCTACCAGGTGGGCGACTTTATACTCTTTGTATCTACCGTTCAATCGCACTTTGACCTGAAGGAATCCTTTGTCTTGATATTGGAAAGGTAGGATGAACTTCATCGTGTGCTTGTAGACCCGCTGGACGCGACCGTAGTTCGAAATCAGGAACTGACCGTCCGACCCCTGTACCTCGACCCAGGCTTCATCTTTGATGATTTCATTCGAATACCATTCACGACGTTGCTTGATCGTAGGCTCGGCCGTCGAAAGATACACGCCGATTCGTTTCAGTTTTTTCTGTCTCGATGCGAATGAACGGATCGACCCATTATCTTGCCCTGTCATCTCGCTCATTTCTTTGGCTGTAGTCTTTCGTGTTTGGTTCGTCATCGGGTCATACAGGTACATATGAACGTCTCTCCTTCTTAGTAGTCGTATTCGTCGTCGATGTTGTCGAAGACGCCCAGTTGCATCGCGAACTGGATGTAGGCGTTAAAGCGTGGCGTCTTCCGGAAACCACCCGACGTATTTTGAATCATTCGCATGCGCACCAGCTGGTTGACGATGTTCTTCGCTTCGTCCTTCTCGATGGATAGCATCGCCTCGATGTCTCCGAGACGAAGATATTTCTGCTGGGCGAACAGTTTGATGAAATCGTAGAACTTGTGGGTTGTCTTCAACGTGTCGACCTTCTTCAGGTCTGCGGTGAACCGCTCGTATCGGTCCTGCGTCATGTCTTCCTCTTTCAACGCCAGGCGAGCGTAGTAATTCAAGCCGGCCCCTGGGCTGTTATAGAGTGCCTTCAGGTATTCGTGGATGAACTCCACGTGACCCGGAAGGACGACGATCCGTTCGCCCGACTCGTCCACCGAGTGGGTAAGGGATGCCAGTGCGACCGCTAGACGTGCAATCTTGTTTCGCTGGTCGGAAGGTGAGACGAGTGGGATGTCGGTCGCTTTCCCGTAAAGCTTCGATAAGGCTGTCGCGACGTTCAGGATGCTCTGTGTCGTCTCGTCCGTGAAGATGACGTCTTCCGGTTTTCGTGACCAGGCGAACAGGATGTTATTTTTCAGTGCGTCCTTGTCGATGAACGACGGGAACGTTCCGATTTCCTGGTTATACACTTCTTCCGCTACGTCGTTGCTTCGCATGAATGCCGCGAAATCGAATCGACGTATGTCTTCGTTGTTGAAGATTTCTTTTAATGACTCGACGCCCTGGGCGTAGTCCGCGAGGCGTTTCCCTTTTGGAACGTTTCCGGAAAGGATGGCCCGGACCCGGCAAGGTGTTTCAGCTGTGACGGCCCGTTTGACCTCCAGCTTTCCGTCTGACCGTGCGAGCGTCATTTCACCGTAGTCGTCTTTCGAGATGCCGGTGTCTTCATCGATCCAGATCATGCCCTTGTCTGCAAGCGGCCATGCGCCCCAGACGATGTACCAGGCACCATTCGCCCCAGACTGCTCCATCTTATATGTGAGACCCGTACGACTCGTCGATTCGGCGTTCACTCGCTCGCCTAGACCAGCGTACTGCATGATGTTTCGGATCAATTCAGATTTACCGGTTCCGGTGTCCCCGACGATCTTCATCTCTGCCCATCCTCGAATCGGCTCGTTCGCCCACGGAACCCGAAAGCGAAGGACCGAATGATAGACCATGAGGACCCCCAGCAGGATGTCGTCACGTTCGACGATTTTCGTGATATTGTATGTCAAGTCGTTGCAGATCGCCGCGAGCTTCTCTTCAATCGAAGCCGGGCTGTAGTCCGCAGGCTGGAAGATGCCGAGGCTTTCCTTGACGTCCTCCGTGTAACGGAAGCTTTCGACGACGTCCTGGAGTGGTTTGGCCGCGTTGATTAAAATCGTCCCCTCCTGGTTCTTCGGATGGGGATAGACCGTTCCGGTCAGTTCGTAGTGCTTGTTCTCATTGATCTTGACGTCACCGATCGAGTAGACCCGACGTAGGACGTATTTCCCTTCGTTGCTACTGTCGAGAAGGTCCGCCTCCTTGTCGTCTTCCGCCATCGGGATGACGAGCAATTCGTCGACGTTCGTCTGCTCGACGACTTCCGTGTTATATTTCGCGCAGTTCGGGATGCCTGACATCGTCTTCAAAATGCCTTTGATGTTGTCGTCTCCGATGCCCGTCATCTGGATCAGTTCCCGGTCGTGTACGCCGAGTTCTTTGTACAGCGTGTGGCTCGGGATGTCGAAGAGTGGGCAACTTGTCTTCTTACAGTTCTCACGTCCCCAGCACTCGTATTCGATGGTCTTCGGTACGATGTACGGAGTGGCTTTCTTCCCGGCCACCATGACCCGTGTCCGGACCGACTTCTCTGCGTAGTCCGCGTTCCCGGTCTGCGAGAGTGGCAGCAGTTCGATGTCTTCTTCTTTCATGTCTTGCTTCTTCAATGCGTGGCATAAAGACCCGGCACATGCGACCCGGTCGTAATCTTTTTCACCTGGAGTCTTTTCGCCGTGAAGCGATCGGATGAAGGCACAGCCGAACCGATACTGGTTATCGTCAGCGTAGACCGAATCGACGACGCTTCGTGTGTTGGCCACACGCTGGCTCTTTTCGTACCCAGATTTCGAACTCGTATGCTTCAGCACCCACTCTTCGAGGATTTCCAGCGTCTCCTCTTTCGTATGACCTGCATCCTTGAAATAGCAGGAAAGCTGTACGGTCGCCTGGTTTCGGTCGCCGTCTTTCTTCCAGCCCCCGTTCAGGATATCCTCGACGCAAGCAGGTGGCTTGCCTTTCTTGAAGTTGAATTCCTCGGTGTCGTATTTCTTCTTCGATGTTGCCGCTGCTTCAAGGTACTCGTCCATCTTGTTTTTGTAGAAGGTGTTCGCATTAGGACGCAGACTGACTGATTCACGTCTGACCTGGTTCGTGTACTTCAGTTCGTCTGGCTTACGTGGCTGTCCGGCAAGGTTCTTAATTTCATCGAGTGACATCGTCTTCAATTCCCCGACGTTCAGTTCGATCTTATAGCGTCGCGTTTTTTGGTGGACGGTGTTCGGAAGACGTAGCATCCGTTTCGCCGTATAGACGACGAGGTCCAGGCTCTCCAGTTCCAGACGATGCACTAAATATCCTGAAATGTGTTTGAAGATCTTATGCAGATCCTCGCGTGGCTCGATCCCGATCGCCTGGGAATTGACCAAGATGTGGAATCCTTTCGATCCCGAAAAATATACCCAGATGTCGCTCTCTGCGATGTCTAATTCTTCTGTAAGAAAATCGATTAACTTTACTGCGTCTGCCTGGCTGACTGCCGGGTCCTTCTCGTGGTCCAAATCGAAATAGAGGGGGGCAGTAAACAACTCCGCCCCCTTCTTTCGTTCTGGGGAATTAAATCGCTGTACGGTGGTGAAGCAGTTGAAGTTCATCGCTTCCTCGTTCTGGAACTCCTTGACTTCATCCACCTTGATGCGCTTCCACGGAATCCCTTTTCCGTCTTGATTGTTATACCAGGCGTCGACGTAGATAAAGTCCTCGATTTTATGAGTTTTTTCTTTACCTTTAGCCATGTTGACGTCCCCTTTGCTGTCTTGATTAGTTCGATACGAATTCGTTCGGGTCGAGACCGTAGTCTGCCGGGTTGAATACTCCGACTGGCGTGAAGTCGATTCCGATCCACTTGCGTGATTCTTGCTTACGTTCTGCTGTCGTCAAGCGAACGACGACTGCGTTTGCCGCTGTACGTGCCGGGACATTCATTTTCTTGTACTTGCCCTGGTAGCAGTTCATCGCGAAACGTCCCCAGCCGAAGCTGTCTGTCTGGCTGAACGACATGAGGTAGATCTGCGGGAACTCTCCAGGTGCGAGTGTTGCGACCGGTACGACGTATGCCATGTAGCGAAGCTTAACGTCTTCTTCCGAGTAGCGTTCCGCCGCTTCCGGGTTCTGTGCGAGGTATTCGCCGAGTGCCGCGAGCGCCTGGTCACGATCCGGGTCCGCGACAATCAACTGGCCTTCTTCCGGAGTTCCTTCATGACCCCAGAGGCTGTAGCGCTGTTCCCCGTAACCGACGACGACGTCAATCGAGTCACCGAACTTGACCGAATCGTCATCCTTCTCGCCGAAGTTCCCTTTCGAGTCGATCGTGAGCCAGTCGCCCATACGGACGAAGTCGAGGTCCAGCCCTGCGTTGATTTCGACGAAGTTACGCTTCGTTTCTTCGAGGATGGCCGAGATGTACGTGCTCCCTGTCGCGACGACCGCAGGCGCCTGTGCCTTCTCCTGTGTCACGACCTCGTTTTTCTCTACGACTTCACCTTCATTTTTTTCTACTACTTCAGTTGCGTTTTCGTTTTTCTGTGTCATGTGAACATGGCTCCCTTTGTTTTAAATTAGTTTATTCAATGAATTTCGAAACACATGTGACGAGTAATCCGTCGCATCACTCCTTTCAATAGGGCAGGTCTGGTAAATCGAACATCTTGCCGCTCGTCATGAAGCTTTCGATTTCCTGGCGCTCCGTGCGTGGCTTGTTCGGTACCGCGATTCCCAGCCGTTTGTACACCTTACGTCGGCTGTTGTACTGCTGTCGGAACACCCCGACGTTGTAATCGACGTAGTCGTACCATGTCGCCTGCTTGTCGGGGTTCGTCGGGTCTTTCCGTTGGATGCGCCCGATCTCCTGCTCGACGCTTCCACCGTTCCCCTTCTTCGCGTCATCGCCTCGTTTCGGCATGACCATGTGCCCGACCGTCAAGTGAGGCATGTCTAATCCTTCTCGGGCGAGTTGCGTCGCGAATAGGATGTCGATTTCTTTGCGGTCACACGCTGCCATGATCTCTTTACGCTGGCCGGCAGAGACTTGCCAGTTCTGCATCTCGTCCTGCGTGTAGTTCTCGACCTTGTATTTCGTTCCGGTCTTTCCGGTCCGCTCCTCGATGATCTCCACCCCGACCGGACGCTTTGTCACCCATTTGTAGCGACTGATTCCACCGTGTACCACCGCCATTCGTGGCATCGGCTTTCCGGCTAACGCCGCGAGATGGGCGACCTTGTCACGAAGCTGGAAGCTGTATCGTACGCTCTCGGCAATCACGATGGAGTATTGACCTTCAGACGCATCCAGGATGCTCTGCGCGACGAGTGTGAGGCGTGTTGGGTCCTGAATCAAACGCTGGAGGACAGCCGAGTAATCCATATCGTCACCACCTGCCTCGACGCTGTCGATTTCATTTCGGTCACTCGCGCTGTCGAAGTTGAATTCCGTGTAGACGAATTCGACTTTCGGCTTGACTAGTTCCCCGCTGTCGTAAAGATCGTCACGTTCGACCCGGTGCAGTTGTGGACCGATGCCGTTGTACATGTAGCATTCTAGCCCGTCCTTTCGTTCCGGTGTGGCCGTGACCCCCAGCATGTTTTCCGCTTTGAATCTTCCAGCCGTGTCGACGAACTGGACCGCCGGGAAGTGGTGCGCCTCGTCGATGACGACCGTTCCAATGAACTCGTTCAGCGCATCGATCAAGTGCCCGTTTCGCTGAAGCGTTTGGACCGTGGCCATGATTAAGTTGCCGTCGCCCCATTCGTGGCTCCCGTCCCCGAAAAATCCAATCTTTCCGACGTTCGGAAGTAGCTTCTCGGCTTTTGCGGCCGTCTGGTACATCAGGTCGGTCGTATGGGTCAGCCAGATGGCCGCCCGTCCTTTTTCGCTGATGTAACGGAGTCCCATGATGGTCTTTCCGCTCCCTGCTGGTGCAATCCCGACGCCGTTCTGTTTGGTGACGGCCTCGATGAACGGTTCCTGGTAAGAACGGAGCTTCCAGTCGTTGTTCCATCCGAAATCCACGCCCTTGCCTGCGGTCTGCCGACGGCTCGTGACTTTCTTCGGGTCGATGCCGCCCAGGGTCAGAATCCCGTTCAGTTGATTCTCGAAGCCCCTGGGTGCGACCAGATCGCCCTGGTCGTGGATGAAGAGTTCGAGTTTCGGGGGGATGCCCCACGCCCTCTTCCCGATACGCTTTGCTTTTTTATATGCCGGGTTATCGACGGTCAATGCTCGCGTGATGGCGGCCCGAATCGGTGTCGATGCCCCTCGAATGCGAATGTTGTGTGTTATGAAGATTTGAAGCATTCAATCACTCCTTTCAGGTCGTAAGTATTCGTCGCGCTCTCGTTTCTCGGAAGTTCGGCGCAGACGATGCGGTTCGATTCTAATTCGTCCAGGGTGATGTAAAGCGTCCCCTTCTCTCGCATGTATAGAAGCGCTTCTGCGAGCCGGAAGGCGTAAGCCTTATCAAGACCTTCGTCTGGGTCGTGGAAGCTGATGAAGACCAGCCCGACGTTGCGCTCGATGACCTTATCGAAATCAATTAACCCTTGAATCTGGTTCGGTCGGAGGTAGGAGAGTTCGAAACGTCGACTCTTCGTTCGTTTCAACTCGGCCAGGATGTTGATCGGCTCCGTCAAAATGATTCGGTCGGCAGGTCTCGCTCCTCCTCCCCCGTCCTTGATGACCATCGTCCAGACATTCGGGACAAGCCTCCAGCTTTTCATGATCTCCAGCTGGAAGTCCTCCCCCCTCTGACGACGCTCTTTTTGTTTCCCGTTCATGGCTTACCCTTTCGAACTAAGGAATTTAAGCAGGTTGCCCTGTGCCCAGGCACGCGCCTCGATTAAGTTCGTCGATTGCTTCAGGATGTCCCATCGGTCTTTCATGAGGGCGATCTGGCATTCGACTTGCGCCAGGTCCGCCTCGATGCCCGTCAATTGGGACCGGGGTTCCCGTGAGACGTAACGGCGATACATGTCACGCATTTCAGAGTTCGCAAGCTTTACCTTGCTTCCGTCGATTTCGACCGTGTTGTCGACGCCGATTTTCATGAAGGCGCCAGCTTCGAGAAGCTTGATTTCACCCTCCAGCTGTTTAGCTGCCTTTACGAGTTCCGCACGGTTCCCGTAAGCTTCCCCTACTTCTTTTTCGATTGCGACGAGATCCGATAACGCCGCGTCGACCATCGTATTCACCGATTCGACGTTCTCGGGTTTGATGATGTGCGAGTACGATCCGACTTGTAATGTGCTCATGCGTTTACCTCCTGGATGATTTCGATTCGAACTTCGAGACTGTCGACTTCGTGGATACCGACATCATGGCGACGTTCCGAAACCTCGCTGTCACGATGGTTGTATTTATCAAGCGCCGCCCCGACGTACACGAACCCAAGATTCAACGGGCTGACGTCCGTGATGATGGCATTCACTGTGTGCTTGTACCCCCATGATCCGTGTCCCGCCTTGACTTTGATTGCCGTTCCCGGCTTCAGACGTTCCACGTCGAACTGTGGACGATAGACCGTGATGGCTTCCGATTTGCGTTCCTCTTTTACTGCGGGTACATTTTCCGACCCGAAGTCGTACTGCTCGTTTTGCTCTGACATTTGACTTGCCCCTTCCGTATATGTGATTTCACGATTAGGAAGTGCCCTGCGACCGGGTATCCGGCATCGTCGTAGGTGTGGACTCGCTGGATGGTGTAAGTGCCGCACCCGGCGCAGGCAATCTTCGTCGTGTCTTTGTCGTACTGGGTGAATCCGAGTTCTGTGAGTGAATCGCTTGCAACGTGCTCGTGGCCACAGTTACCACATAGCCATGTCTTCACGCCGTCACTTCTTCCAGCGTGTCGATCTCGATGGTCGGTAACTCCTTCAGGAATTCGTACCGCTCTGTCATATCAAGCAGTCGAAGTTCCCCACCAGGATGCCCGTACCGCTTATAGATGACCGTCAAGCCTTTGTCGTCCTGCTGAATCGTGACGTTAAAGCCATTCACTTTCTTCAGGAATGCGGTTAGCGTCTTGTAATCGATGACGATCGACCCGAGTCTGACCGGTAGATGGTTCGAAACTTTGAAGAATTCCTTTTTCCGCTCCAGCCGTTCGACCTTCTGACGTTCGTCTGTTGTGAGTGTCGTGACATGACGGCGCTTTTTGATGTTCTTGATTGCGAGGTCGATACTGCGCCGCATCGCTAGCATCTCGGCTTTCACTTCATTCGTCTTGTCGTCTACGATACGAATCATGCGTGGATTTCCTCCTTCTTCTCTTGAATCTTATCGAGTGCCATCTGGACGACTTCCGGTGCATAGCCTTCCTTCTCCGCGATGTTTTGAATGATGGCTTCGAGGTCGACGGCCGTCGTGCTCCCGTCGTCGGTCTGAATCAAGGCCGCGAACTCTTCCATCGCATACTGTCGTTTCGTCTCTGCCTCGATCTGGCTTCGGTCGAGGATTTCGTTCCCAGGTCGCGCGCTTCGAAGGTCGACCAATTCAATCGGTTGAAGCTGTCCGTTTTCCACCGTGATGACCGCTACCTGCACTTTCCGATTCACTTCTGCCTCGCTTGCCGAGAGTCGGCAGATGGCCCCGCAGTTCATGAAGACCTTGCCGTCAGCCCGCTCGTAAATGCCGAACCCCAGATGGTCGTGACCCGAGAGAACCAGGTCGGCTTCCGTCTGGACCGTACCGACGTACGTGTAACGGTCGAAGACTTTCGGGTCGTGGTCGAGCAGCATGCCGTGGGCGACGTGGATTTTGAAGTATCCCTTCGCCGGGTCCCCTGGGCTGTAGCCGAACCCGTCACGGTCGATTTCATGTGTGTATGGCTGGAAGCTGATGGCCACACCGCCTGTCGCCTCGTTCAGTAACAGGTTCTTCTTCGAATCGTTGATGACGGTGAAGTTCGGGACGATCAGTTCCAGGATATGAAGCGACGTTCTCCAGTAGGTATCGAGATTGTAGCTGTAGACATCGTGATTCCCCGCCGTCGTATAGAACGGGATCTTGTTCTCTTTGAACACTTCCGCGAACTCCAGAAGCACGCTGTTCGTAACCTCTGGACGGTCGAAGATGTCACCGGCACAGATGATGGCGGTCGCTTTGTTGTATTCCGCAAGCTTGAAAATCTCACGAAGTTTTGCCTTCAGCGACTCTTTGTAATCGTCGGTGCGGTTTCGGGGGTTCTTACCTCGAATATGAATGTCTCCCAGGTAGATGAATTTCATGTCCTACCCCCTCACGACTGCGCTTCGACGATGTCGACGTAGTAACTTTTATAGACATTTAAGTCGGCTTTATTAATCTCGAATTGCATGTCATCTTTCTCCCATGCGTCCGGTTTAATACCTACAGCCTTCAAAATTGCGTCCTGGGCTTTTTTCACTGACTCCGTAGCTTCTTCGTAACGGATTTCGTAAGCGTCTATCAGTGCCTGCTTGATTTGTTGCTCGGTCATGCCCTTTTCTCTGAAGAGCCATGCGTCCATGCTGCTGTTCTGCTGAAGCACCTGTAATTCTGTTTTTGCCCGGTCGAGTGCGACAACTAATGTCGGGTCAATCTTTCCGATTGATTCACGCTTCAATTCCTTGCCCGGTTCGACTTTCATGATTGCTTTGACTGCACAGATGATGCACATGTCGTTCCCTCCTATCAGACGATCGCTACGCGCGACTGTCCTGCTTTTTGTGTGACGCCGATGCTGACGTCACCGATTTCTGCCAGGTGCTCGTTGTGCGTAATCAGCACGATCTGCCGGCCGAACTTTTCGCTATACTCCTTCAGGAAGTAGGCGACATTTGGTGCGAACTCGAGACTGACGTGCTTCCCGACCTCGTCGAGGAAGAGCGTTCCGCGAACGCCGGAGAGTTCCGCGACGGCCAGCTTCAATGCAAGGCTGACTACGTCGGCGACGCCTCCACCTCGGTCGTAATCCGGCGGCTTCAATTGTGTGACGACCCCTTCCGACTCCAGGTAGTATTCCGCGACGGGTTGGTTCCCTTTGATTTCGATTTCGACCCGGAAGATATAATCTTTTCCGAACACGACTGACAGTGCGCTCGTGACGATGTCTTCGATGCGTCGCTTTGCCTGACGTCTTGCGAAGTCACTCGTATGCTGGAGAAGGATCTGGACGAGGTCGTATTTTGCCAGTTGCTCCTCGGCGACCTTCTTCCGCTTGTCTGCCTCGTTCATCTGTGAGACGAGCAGATCGCGTTGTGCGAGTTTTGCGGTGACTTTCTGTGCGGCCTGCCGTAAGTCGGCTTTCACTTTCATCAATTGGTACATGTGCCCGCCCCCTTAAATGTCCTGCGGGATTAAGCGTTCCACTTTTCCGAGGTCTTCCGTGATTTTGCTCTCCAGCTTCACGATTTCCTCGTTAATCGTTTCCGGCGTGACACCCTCTTCTTTCATCTTCGCGATGACTTCTTCCAACTGTTGTTCCGCTGAAGCCTTTTGCGTTTCTGCGATGGTTTTTGCGTTTTCTGCGCTACGGACGTTTGTTTTCGCCTGCTCTAAACGATCTTTCAAGTTACTCATGAGTAAGTGCCCCTTCCGGCTTTAAGTTTTGGTTGACGATGGTTCTGGTCGGAACGTCCTCGATGATTAAGGCGCTCCTTGCTTGTTCTTTTGGTTTCGTTTAAGCCGTGGGCTGTCCGGTCCTTCGTGTAGGAAGATTCGGGTTTCCTCTTCCGCTGCCTCTTTGGTTTGGAAGTAGCCGAGGCTGTATCGAACACCTTGCCAGTAAGGACGACTGTTCCAGCGTTCAGACGCCTTGTGAAAAGTGACGCCTTTCAATTCAGGTTCGACCGTCGGCTCTGGCTCCGGCGTGTACATTTCGGTGATGTTGCCTTCATGATCTACCAGCTGTAAGTTCTCGCTTCGGCAGTCCATCGGGTCGCCGTTCTTGAAGACCAGGTGGCTACCGCGTGGGATGTTGAAAAGTCGCTTGTGTAAGAGCACTTGCTTGTTGTGCTTGTCCGCTCTCGCGAACTTCCGTCCCTGCTTGTCCTTGTATACGGTCCAAGATTCGACGCCTGCGACGTCCTTCTCATAGAACATGTCGTAGTCCATCTTTGCCTGGAACTCGCCGTCCACGCGTGAGACGATCGTCAATACGACGTATTTCCGTCCGTTCTCGTGTAGCGTTTCATACCTGTTTTTCATTCGTGGCTTCCCCTTTCATGTAGCTGCCCGCAGAGTGGGCAGATGCCGCCCGCTTCCTGCCAGGTGGCCTTCTCATTTTCTACCGCCGCCACGATTGCTTGCTCGGCGGCTTCGATGTTACGTCTATGAATCTCGACCGTGCTCTTACGGATTTCATAGTCACGGTGAAGTTCCCGATAGAACTCCAGCTGTTTGAAGTCGACATCGATGCGTTTGATGGTGCCCGCACCCTTTTCTGCCAGACCCGCGAACCGTTCGAGTCGTTCCGTCGCTGACTTCTGCCGTCCCTCGACTAGGATGTGCTCCGTAGAGAGGACACGAATCGAGAGGTAGCGACGTAAGTCTTCGTCGATTTCGAGGATGGCGTTCGTCGCCTCCTGAAGATGTTGCGTTCGTTCGAATACATGGTCCGTCAGTTTTAAGACCTGTTGCTGTTGCCTCATAGCCTCCTCTAGCGTCCGTAGACGTTCGAGCCTAGCCAGACCCTTCTGGACACTGCCGACGATTTCTGACGCCTCTGTGACGTCCTTGTATCGATACAAGTCTCGTTCGATTGATTCGATTCGGTCCGTCAGTCGAAGATAGTCACCCGAGGTAAGCAGGAGACGTTCGTGACGAATCTGGCCGTCGATAGCCGTTTGAAGCATACCTTCGAGTAAAGGAACGTCCTTCAGCGTGTCCAGACGCTTTGTCACGACGTCCAGCCGATCTGCGGCTCCTTCGAAGAGACGTGTATAATCTTTAAATCGATCTAACCGTTCGACCGACGCTGTCACTTGCTCCAAAACAATCTCGGCCATGTCGACCGCGTTCTTTTGGTCGTCGACTCCGAGGAAGGCGAGCATCGAACCAGAGATCCGTTCGACGTCCTTCTCTGCGTTCAGACGCTCCTGGCGTGCGGCGTACGTGTCTTTGGAAATGCCTTTAATCGCTAGGTCGATACACTCCGTCCCAGCGAGTTTTCCTAATATTTTCGCTCCAGCGCTTGCCGTCTCGCTAATCAAGAACGGGGCATCCAGCTGGAAGGCGAAGTTCAGGGCCGTTTCGAAATCCCCGAATCGTTGCTTGTCGATTTGAAGCAAGTTTTTGACTTCGTCCGGAACTTCGGACTTTTCGTACAGGCTCCCCTCGTCGTCTGGCGAGAGTTGAAGCAGATAAGATGTCTTCCCCTTACGTCGGCGCTTCGTGATGATCGCCCCGCTATCGAGTGAAAGTGTGACGATTGCCTCGCCGACTTTCTCGTTTACGAAGGCTTCCCCTTGTGGCTCGTTGAACGCCACCCAGCGAATCGCTCGGATGATCGAGGTCTTCCCGGCGTCTGAAGGACCGGTCACGACGTTTAAACCTTGCCCCAGGTGGAAATGACTCTTCACATGGGACTGGAACCCTTCTAGCCTAACTTGCGTAATGGTAGGCATGTTTGCACCTCGTTTCTGGTAACTCTATTCTGACTCGCATGCCGTAGCATCAAGATGTTCGCTTCTACCTCACGCCCCTCTTGTAGCAAGGACTGGACTTTCTCGGTTAGGCTCTTCACCTCGTGGCCACTTAAAATGCGACTAGCGTATAGCACCGTCTTATGTGTCATAAAATTCTCCCATCATAGAGAAATAATTTTTTCTTTACTTCTTTACTTCTTTATCACCAAGTGCTAAGATAGTTTCGTAAGCAAGTTTCTTACGCTGGTGTACTTTGGTCGGTCTCCAGCTGTAAGATCGTTTCATCCCATAATTCTTTAACGGGCTTTTTTCCATCGCCCCACTGTTGCAGCAGTTCGATAGCCGCAGCAGGTTTTACTTTTGAAAGCGCACTAAGCTTTTCTGGTAGGTACGCATTCTTCTTGATTGTCTCGGGGTCAATCAGCAAGGTTCCACCCCCTTTCAAGTAATTATTACTTTAAGTCATATTCGAGAGCAAAAATTTATTATGACTTAACGTCATAATAAACTTCATAAAAAAGATACTCGACTGTGACCCCAAAGAATGCGGCTAACTTTAACTTGTTGTCCTTACCAGGATCTTTCGTGCCGGATTCAATGTGTGCGATCATGCTTTGAGTAACGCCAATTTTGAGGGCTAGCTGTTCCTGCGTTAGCTGGGCAGCCTTCCGCAAGGACACTAGCCGCTGGTTAGGTACGATCTGACTCATGTGCCACCCCGCTTTATATGACCTAAAGTCATGTGATTGACCTCATCATATATGACTTAGGGTCATATCGTCAACCCTATTTCGAAATCTTTTTATTTTTTTCGTCAAATCATGACTTATAGTAATATAGTTTATGAACAATATGGATATGAAGGGAAGTTGAAAAATGTTGAAGTTCGGCGATCTATTGAAGCAATTACGGAAAGAGAAAAAGCTAACCCAGAAAGAGTTAGCCGAGGATTTAGAACTGGATCAGTCATCAATATCGAATTACGAATCGAATAAAAAGCTACCTGACGTCGACACGATGATGAAAATGGCCATCGTATTCGATGTTCCAGTCCAGGAATTGATTGATGCAAGAAATTATACTGCTCACGGCATAAAGCCTAGCACATCTTATTTTGATAAATTCATTAACGAATCGAAAACGGTCTACATCCCATATGACCGCGAAAAGAAAAGTAAGACAGTGTTTGACGAGAATATTTTAAAAAATATCCCCTGGGAAGTTGATGGCCAGGAAGTCACCCCGGAAGAAGTCGAGGAAGCGATCAAGTACATCAAGTTCCAGCGAACACTTCGTGATAAAGACAAATAAACTACTCATTTAATTTTTTGATGGTGCGCCGTTTCAGCCATTCCATCAGCGCATTAAAATCAGGAACATGGGTTTCAAGTGAAATAGGCTCGTCTTTGGTGTTTTGCACGTCTTCTGTGTGCTGGATCAAGATGTTAATCGGTAACGCCCCCTAGTCTTCCAATAATAAACAGCTATTTATATTTTATAATTAAAAATACGAACATAAATGCGAACACCTGTTCTAATTTCGATAAACTTATCATAGCATATCTGGTCATCGTTGGGAATTAAAAGACGTAATTAGCCTTTAACAATTATGTAACAAGAAATTTTATACAAGAGGTGTGTAAATATGCGTACGGCCATCTATATTCGAGTCTCCACAAAACTCCAGGAGAATAAATACAGCTTGAAAGCACAAACCGAAGAACTGACGAAATATGCGAATGCCCAGGGCTGGGAAATCATCGAGCAATTCAAGGACGTCGATAGTGGCGGTAAATTGGACAAGATCGGCTTGAACGCCTTGATGGATTGTGTGGAGGAAGGACGCGTAGACGTCGTGCTCTGTATCGACCAGGACCGTCTAAGCCGCCTCGACACCATCAGCTGGGAATTCCTGAAGTCGACACTACGAGAGAACGGTGTGAAGATCGCCGAGCCTGGAAACATCACAGACCTGACGAACGAGGACGAGGAATTCATATCCGACATCAAGAACCTGATCGCGAAACGCGAGAAGCGATCCGTCGTACGACGGATGATGCGAGGAAAGCGACAAAGAACACGTGAGGGTAAGGGCTGGGGAAAGCCGCCGATGGAATACCATTACGATAAGAACACGGGGACCTACAGCATCAATAAGGACTGGTCATGGATCATCCCATTTATCGATGATCTCTACATGAACAAGGGATATAGTGACTGGCAGATCGCCCAGGAGTTGCGCAAGATTGGAAAGACGCCGAACGGGAAAGAATGGTCTGATGTTCATGTGCGCCAAAAATTAAAGAATAAAGCATACCACGGCATCATGGAAAAGAAGTTCTCGAACGGCGAGACGATTACCGTCGACGACATCTACCCGCCACTCCGGACTCCGGAAGAATACGAACGCATTCAAGAGAAACGGGCCAGCAAGTTCCGCCGACGTAAAGAGGAGTTCCCGCAACTTCTCCGACGTACGCACCTCACGTGCGCGAAATGCGGCCGGAAGCTGACGATCCACATGTCAGGTGATCGGAAGTACGCCTTGCACTTCTACATCAAGCACAGCCGTCGTGAGAGCCAGAAGGACTGTTATGTATCGGTGAACACGGTGCGAGTCGAGGCGAACCTGGTGGCGGCCATCAAGAGCATCCTGACGAGCGAGGACGCCGCGAAGAAATACATCCAGCTAGATTACGACGCGAAGGACCTCCAGCAGATGGAGAATGACCTGAAGAACGCGAACGACCTGAAGAACACGACACAGGCGAAGATCGATCGTCTCCTCCCGCTCTATCTCGATGGGATCTGGTCGAAGGAAGAACTGGAGAAACAGAAAGGGATGCTCGAAAGCGAACTGAAGGTCCACGTGCGTCGCATCAAACAGTTGACGACGAAACGGGAACTCGTCAAATCGAACATGTTCAACTACGACATGGTCATCCAGTACCTGGCCGTCGCCGAGCGATTCGACGTGCTCTTGACGAAAGAGGAACAGATGAACATGATCGGCCAACTCTTCCCGACCGGCACGGTCTACGACGACCACGTCATGCTGCACGGACACCTTCCGAACAATGCGCCGTTAGAAGTTCGCGTCGCGTTCGAACCCGATCCGTATAACTCTCCACGCTCAAAAGTGCATAACTGACACAAATATAAGCACAAACCCGCGATTTTGCTCGTGTGTTTGTGCTTATATTCATTTTCTTGAACAAAGTGGCCATCGCGATGACCGATACCTCACCAAACGTCTTCGCTCCATCTGTCTTATTCTCTTCAAGCACCTTCAGTTCAACGGCTAAATTCGCATCTGTGTAGTAGTCGACGTCAACTCGGCGAACATACGCTTTTTTCTCCTCAAAATCGAGTTTTTCGACCTGATATTGCTCGGCTCCATGTAAGTATATCGCTTCATCATGTAACAACGTCATGGCACTGAACGTGTCCATTTCACCGATGACTTGATGTTTTGCCGTCTGATCGACGATGACGACATTTTCTTGATCACTCGTCCGAAGCGAGATGTCATGAGCCGGAAATGAATCCGTCATCCAATAATATCTATCAGCCCGTTCATGCAAGACGTGAGCATCCGTCAAAAACTCTAATATATCTTCCGTATCGACCGTTCCGAATCGCTCTCCTTTTTGAAAAGGCAACTCGAATGCGGCGCATTTCATATGGTCCACTAAAATAATCAAGTTATTCGGGTCAAGCCGGGCCGCTTCCGGTGAACGTTCTAAAATCATGTCCGGCTGTTCGACGACGAGTTGGTCGAGTGATGACGAAGATGCGACAAATATAACGAGTGATTCTGAATGGCGCCGTCCGGCCCGACCAGCCTGCTGCCATAACGAAGCGACCGTTCCAGGATACCCATTTAAGACACACGCTTGCAGTTGGCCGATATCGACACCGAGCTCCAACGCGTTTGTCGAGACGACCGCCTTGATTTCCCCGTTCCGTAACCGCCGTTCGATTTCTCTACGTTCAGATGGAAGATAACCGCCACGGTAACCGACAATAGACTTTGGTCCTAGCTCCCGACGTGTCAATTCCTGCAAATAGGTCAATAGCACCTCGACACGTACGCGCGACCGCGCAAATACAATCGTTTGAATGTTCGCTTCCACGAGCCTCGAGGCGATTCGTTTCGTCTCGAGCGTCGCGCTTCGACGAATTCCGAGTGCTTCGTTGACGACAGGCGGGTTGTAGAACACAAGATGTTTCTTCCCTTGAGGCGCCCCGTTCCGATCGATTAAAACGACTTCTTCTTCCGTCAATAGCTCGGCAAGTTCAAGCGGGTTAGCGATGGTCGCTGAGGTCATGATCCATTTCGGATGACTGCCATAATAGGCACAGATTCGCTTCAAGCGTCGAAACACGTTCGCCACATGACTTCCAAATACGCCACGATACGTATGGAGTTCGTCGACGACGATATATTCTAAGTTCTCAAAAAGACGAATCCATTTCGTATGATGAGGTAAGATCCCGGAATGTAGCATATCCGGATTCGTGATGACGATATTCCCCGCATCGCGGACTTTTGTTCGTGCCGCAGGTGAAGTGTCTCCATCATACGTGAAGCATCGTAAATTCCCTTCAAGGGCTTCGACCATCTCCATCAAGTCACTGTTTTGATCTTGCGCGAGTGCTTTTGTCGGGTAAAGATAAAGCGCACGGGCTGTAGGTTTTTCAATCATCTTCGATAGGACGGGCAAGTTGTAACAAAGCGTTTTTCCTGAAGCCGTCGGTGTCACGATGACCGTCGAATGACCAGCCGCCGTTTGTTTCACAGCCTCGGCTTGATGCGTGTACAGCTGCTCGATTCCGCGATTCTTAAGTACATTCGCCAATTGTTCAGGCACTTGTTCTGGAATTGGGGCATATTGTGCCGGACGAGCGTCGACCGTGTGCCAATGACGTACGTGGTTTGAAAAACCTGGATCGTCTTTTAGTTGTTTGATCATTTCTTCGACAGAGCGAGATTTTCGCATCCAGTCACCTTCTTTCATTACGCATTCGAAGGGGCAAGATCCGCTACGACTTGTCGGATTTGATGAATCCGTTCATCTCGTACCACTCTCGATACGGCGGGCATCTGAAAGATGGCCATCTCGTTAAATGTAGCAGCGACATGCTCATTCTCTTCTTCGAGGCGGATGAGCGCATCTGAAAACAGACGTTGCGTCGACCGTCCGAACAAGACGATGGTATGTAGTTTCGTACATTTTGAATGAACCGCTAAAAGATGTTTGACGTAGCGTTGCACCGTTTTATAATAATCTTCGTTTGTTGAGCTGAGTTGACGGTTGCCACGAAGAAGTTCCGGATAATAGGATTCTTCGCCCGTGAACATGGTCTCGACTCCGATTCGTTTCAAGTAAGCATGTCCGATCGCTTCGGCGACGGTTTGGTCCTGGATGAGACGCCCAAACGGTATCGACTCTTTTAAGAGCACATGTGAAAGCTTTAACCCGAGATGTCCACCGAGAGGCACGCCGAAATCATCGTCTTGCAGTCGATCTATGACAAGTAGTACTTTCATCTTGCGTTTTAAAGAGAGTTGAACCATGTGTCACCATCCTGTTCCCTTTCTTTTCATTATAGCAAAGTCAAACGAAAAACAGGGCGAACAATGTCGCCCTGCTTTCCTTAGTTATTCCCATTGTTTGAATTGCCATTTCCACGATTCGTGTCAGACGATTCACCATTGGATTGTCCCTCTAACGGAGTTCCTGAATCATCTCCGTCAGTTGGTTCGTCTGTTCCTTCGCCAGAACCTTCATCTGTTGCCGGTTCATCAGGAGTTTGTTCGCCGGTGGTATCTTCTCCGTTTCCGTCTCCGTTACCATTTCCGTTTTCATTCCCGTTCCCGTTATTTTCGTCTGATGGTTCATCTTCGGAATTTTCCTCGTCAGAAGGGTTTTCCTCTTCTTCCTTTGGCTCTTCTTTCGGTTCGATTGAGTAGCTCGCTTGCGCCGGTGCCGATTGCTGCTCACCCGTCAACGGATTCGTTGCATTCGCGACAATGGTAAACGTTGTGTCTCCTTCGGCCAAGTTTGCAATATTTACACTCGTCTCCCCGGTCGTTCCGACGACTTGCTCACTTCCGTCAGCTGACTTCTGTGTCACTGTGAACGTGACATCCGTATAGCCATCTGCTTGCGCACCATCGAAATCGTATGACCATGAGACAGAACCAGTTTGGGCTTCTTCGTCATAGTTGACACTTGCCCCAGTCGGAGCAACCAACTTCTCAGGTTGAAGATCTTTTGGTTTTGTCCCTTTTACATAGAGTTCATTGCCAAGTGACAAGACTGAGTCCGGACGTTGGAATCGATCCGGTTGTCCCGTCGCATTCGTCACTTGTTGCATCATGTACTCGAAATAGTATTGGGCGTAGTTCGGCTTATTGGCAGTCTCACTAGCACCGCTCACTTTACCCGTCCAAACGGAAATCGAGTAGTCCGTCGTATATCCAGTAAACCACTTGTCTTGCTCATCGTTGGTCGTTCCCGTCTTACCTGCCACGTCCCAAGGGAAGGCACCGGGTTCATACGTCCCGTTCGCACCGCTCACGACATCACGAAGCATGTCCGTCAACATGTATGCCGTATAGTCTTCCATTGCCTGCTTCGCTTTGATTGGCGAATTGATGCTTGAACCGTCATTGAATTCAATTTTTTGAATCAAATGCGGTTTTGTATACATTCCATTCGTCCCAAAGGCAGCATATGCCGCTGCCATTTGAGTCGTGCTCGCTTCAGCGGCACCGAGGGCGTTCGCTTCTAATACTTCCTCTCCGGCGTACATCGGTTCAACGCCGAGGTTTTTTGCAAAGGACTCGATGGCCCCTTGACCAAATTCATCACGAACTTCTTGGAAAGCTCGAACAGCAGGTGTGTTCCCTGAAATCGTTAAGAAATACCGCATCGTGTTTTGACCACGATATTCTTGATAATAGTTGTTTGGTTTATAGGACCCCTCGAGCGGTGCATCGAGTAAGATCTTCCCTGTCGACCATTGTCCGTTCTCGATTCCTGGACCGTAATCAAAGATCGGTTTGGCCGTCGAACCGATTTGACGTTTTTCATTCGAATAATCACGATACGATTTGTCACCTTGTTTTGCCTGTTGACTATCGATGATCGCGACAATTTCACCAGTCTTCGTATTCAATACCGTTGCACCCATGCGGAGTTCGTCGGCCGGGAAGCTTCCGCCTGGAATGTTCACGTTATCCGATTTAATGTCACTATTGAATTTTGTATGCAACTCTTTGTTGATAGACGTATAGACTTTTAAACCTGTTCCATAAATGTCTGACTGTTCTAGACCGTAATCTTCTTCAAGCTCGGCTTGGACTCGTGAATAAATCGCACGTGTGAACGCTTCTTCTTCCGTCTCTTCACCAGGTGAGATGACGTCAGCAATGGCGACATCAAGTGCCTCATTGTACTGTTCCTCAGAAATATGTCCGTCACGTTTCATCGCAGAGAGGACTTGCTCTTGACGGTAGCGGGTCAACTCCTGATCACCATTGATTGGATCATAGGCACTTGGACGTTGTGGGAGACCGGCAAGAATCGCGGCCTCTTGATAATTGACCTCAGAGACCGGCTTGTTGAAGTAACGTTTCGATGCAGTTTGCACACCATATCCACCACTACCGTAATAGTTTTTGTTCAAGTACATCTCTAAAATCTGTTCTTTCGTATACTCACGCTCGAGTTTGAGTGCGAGCCATTGTTCTTGCAGCTTACGTTTCAACTTCTTATCTGTCGAAAGGAATGACTGCTTGACCAATTGTTGCGTGATGGTCGATCCACCTTCCGCACCGAAACCGTCTGTCAAGTTGGCAACGACGGCTCCGCCGATTCGACGTAAGTCAATCCCATTATGCTCATAGAAACGACGGTCTTCGATTGACACGACCGCTTGTTGCATCACTTCAGAAATGTCGTCGATTGAGACATACTCGCGAATCTGACCTGCCCCTTCGAGCGGTTCTCCTTCAGCCGAAATCAACTGAATCGGGTACGTATCGACAAGCTTTTCTTCATCTAGCTCTGGTGCCGTCGCAATGGCATATACCGTATAGGCGCCGAATGCGATTACCGCAGCAATAAATAACATGAAGCCTAATAAAAAGATGCGTTTCCACATCGGTTTCTTACTTTTCGTCTTTGGTTGTTTCCCAGTTTTTTTGCGTTTATTCGTCGTCGAATCTTGTCGACGTGCGACCCTACTTCGCTCCATTCATGGTTCACTCCTTCTATTCAATCGAGCCATTGATCGAGCACCGTCAAATAATCAATCGACGGTAAGGCTCTCGTCGGAACTTCAATCGCTTCCTTTTCGATAAAGCTGAGCGGAATCGATTTTCGCCCCGTTAATCGTTGTTCCCACCACCGAACAAGTTGCTCGGTGGTCAATACATATTGCGTATTATAGCGACTAAAGCGGATGATGACAAAACAAATCCCTCCATGACGTTCACACTCACGCATGTGGGCGATTTGGTGGTCATGAAAATTGCCGAGTGGAAACGACGTCTTATTATTCGTTTCTTTCGCTTCAAAGTCAATGTATCTGCCACGATAAACACCGTTGTAATCGGTCGTAGATGCCTGTTTGAAATAGGCTTCCGTTACTTTGGCGGCACTTCGCTTCGGGTAGTCGACTTTGACGATTTGGAGAGGGGTTGGTTTTTTGTGGATGACGGCTCGTTGATGAATCCGATAAAATTCATTCGTTTCATTTAATAGCGTCTCCAAGTTCATTCCGCGATTCGCATAGGTTTGAGAATTCGATGATTGCTTCGAAATTCCTTCCCCCTTTGTTGTCTTTGTCACGTTTGCCTTTTTACCGTTTGGATAATGGAACAATGTCGTCACCCCATACATACATATTAACAGGTCGGTCCACTCGTTCCTTCCGTCTCAGGTCTGATTGTCGACTTCTGTCGGTCGACACTTGTGTGGATTTACCGCAACACATATCGTACCAAACTCCCGTATGTTAAACTAGTATGTAAGCGATTGTGTATCCAAATTGAAAAGCTCTCGTTATGTATATCCCGATTGTTTTTCTATGATAATAGCACCCTTAGTGTTTATCCAAGATGACACACCGATAAACCTAATTGATGTCATTCTCGAAAAAAATGTGCAATACCTGTGCAATAGATTGACCAAATCACCATTTGGAAATAAAATAGGATGCTTAAAGACGTTACTGTTAATCCGTTTTGGAGGGATTGGATGGAAAGTGGAAAGAAGTATGTCATGTTCGTCGACGAGACAGGTACGCCGAAGGGGAACACGCAATTTAACTTGACGGGCGTGCTGATGGAATATAAGTATTCAATCGATGCAGACGAAACTGGACTACCGTGTGAATTGAAACGACGTCTTCAGGCGTTCAAACGAGATGTGTTCAAAACGGAGCATATCCCACTTCATTTAAAAGAAATTTTAAAAGCGGAACATCCTTACGGAAAAGAAGATGGGATCACGATTGATATGTTGCGCGACTTTTGGGATAAACTCCCTGAATTTTTGCGAGGAATCGACTGTACAATCGTCAGTGTCGAGGTCGATAAACAGAAGCTTCATGACTTTTATTCGACGCCCAAAGATCCGTATGTCGTCGCATTCGCTCACCTGATGAAGTCATTCTATGCGTTTTTAGAAGAAACAGAGGCAGTAAGTGCCCGTGTCGTCCTGGAATCCCGAGACGATTATCAGAACTTACTGATTCAAAAAGCATTCTTTGATATTTTCAACTCAGGTACCGTTCATTTAGACGTTGAAAAGAGCCGTCAAAAAATCAAAGGCTTCATCTTCTCTGAGAAGCAGAACACGATGTATCAATCTGGGTTAGAAATCGCGGACCTTGTCTGTCTGCCACTTTCTCGCGTTCGTCGTGGCGTGATTGAAGTGAAACCACGGTTCGTCCATTATGGGGACGAGAACCGAATCTTTAAAGCCATTAAGGACAAAATTTACATCCGTAAAGAAAGTCCGGACCAAGATTTCCGAAACTGGGGCTTCAAAAAAGTGCCGATCACGAAAAAACGTCGCGAATGGAGCGACCATCCTTGGAATCATTAAGCAAAAACGCATCGACACCTTTCGTGTCGATGCGTCAGCTTGTTGACTAACATGAATCTTATCGCTCGCCTGTCCGGCGCCAAACTTTCCTCAGGCAATCCCGGAGCCGCATCGCGACTCAAGTCGCTGTTGGGTCTCCGTCGGATTGCTTTCCTGTCGGAGTCGGGGCGCCGTCGGGCGAGCAACGCAAACGGTCGTCATCTGGCGGCCGTTTGTCTTCTTCCAAGGCCTCGACGACCGAAGAAAAAGCTCGATACTTACTTCGAATCGATGTATCAGGGGAAAGGGAAGGTAAACGCCGAGCCCGCCCGTCATCAATCCCGCGATCATCCGCCTCGGCCCGCCGTTCAACATCCGTTCCGTTCGTCAGACCGTGAAGGATGGATTGTGTCGACTTGTTGATCATCAGATCCGCTCCTGTGTGTTCTTCTCACACCATTATATGGGATGAAGGACAAAAGGTGACCAAGAACGGGCAGGCGAGACTCCTGAGGGAATAGCAAGCAAAGGGAGACCCAGCAGTGACGCAGTCGCGATGCGGCTCCCTGCTTGCCCCTAGGAAAGCGAGCCGTGTCCGGGTTGGGCATATAGAAGACATTAGACCTATACTTTGTCTACAGTCTGACGCATCGACACATTGCGTGTCGATGCGTTTTTATGTGGTGACTTGCTGTGACTTCATTCGTTTCTTTCCTTCTCGGCACATATGCAACAGTGGGCATGCCGCACAGCCCGGACGTTGTGCCTTACAATGATATCGTCCGAAGAAGATGAATTGATGATGAAGTTGTGACCATTCCTCGCGCGGAAACTTTTTCATTAATGTGTCCTCGACTTGGCGGACATTGTCTTTCCAGCGACAAATACCGAGACGTTTGGATACTCGTTCCACATGCGTGTCAACCGCAAACGCCGGTTCATGGAATGCAACAGAGAGAACGACATTGGCTGTCTTACGACCGACTCCAGGGAGCGCCTCCAACGATGCTCGGTCAGAAGGGACAATTCCACCATGCTCGTTCACAATTTTTTCTGAGAGTGCTTTTACATTCTTCGCTTTGTTACGGTACAGACCAATCCGTTTAATCAATGCCTCAATTTCAGACACGTCAGCCGCTGCCATCGCCTCGACAGTCGGAAACGCTTCAAACAAACCCGGTGTCACCTTGTTGACGAGTGCGTCCGTCGCTTGTGCGGAAAGCGCGACGGCGACCACCAATTCGAATGGATTTTGATGCGTCAACTCGCAATGAGCATCCGGGAACATCTGCTTCATCGTATCTGACACTTCCTGTAATTGTGCTCTCGTCAACATCACTTATTCCTCCGTTGATATTCCACGACATCCTCGAGCGATTCGACATGATGATCTTGCCAAACACGCAGGATTTTGTCCATGTATTTAAAGTTTCGCACGTTTCGAAGTTTCGCTTCCCGAAGCGCGGCCATGATGAGTTCCTCGCTAAAGCCATCTTCCGTCATCCAGCCGACGATTTGTTCAATCTCGAACGGGGTGATCGTTCCGAATTCCCGCTCAAACGTATGAATGATATTCTCATTCAGTGTCTGCTGGGGCACAACTTTCTCTTCCCCTTGTAACGCTTCGAAAAGTGGCAATAGGCTATATCGCTCACCATCACTTGAAGCGTCAATGGCGATCAACTCTTTTTGCAATAGACCGAGGAGTACTGATCGCGCCTCATTCTCCGAAACATTCAAACGTTTCCCTAACTCGCTCGGGAGCGGCATGACGATGCCCTCCCCAGTCATTTCAAGAAGATGAACGATCAGACTGAACTCGACGGGTGACAAGTCGAGGCGTCTCGCATCGGTGAACAGCTTTCGTGGAATGACGACCGGACTTTGTTCGAATAATTGAATCAATTGATGTGCATCCATGTCGCACTTCCTTTCTAAGACACATCAATCGGGGAGGACATGACGTCTTCCCCGATTAATCGTTAAGGGTGAATTCGGTTTAATAAACGTGGGAACGGAATCGCTTCACGGATGTGCTCGATTCCACTGATCCATGCGACTGTACGCTCGAGGCCAAGTCCGAAACCAGAGTGTGGGACCGAACCGTATTGACGAAGTTCAAGGTACCAATCATACGCATCCGTTTCGTCGAGACCTTCTTTGATGATTTCTTCTTTTAGACGATCGTAGTCGTCCTCACGTTGAGATCCCCCGATGATTTCACCATATCCTTCTGGAGCAATCAAGTCCGCACACAGAACGAGTTCTGGATTCTCAGGGTCTACTTTCATATAGAACGGTTTGATTTCTTTTGGCCAGTGCGTGATGAATACCGGCTGATCATGTGCGTTGGCAATCGCCGTCTCGTGCGGTGCACCGAAATCATCACCGTATTCGATGTCGTCGAATCCTTCTGCCTTCAAGAACTTGATGGCATCCTCGTAACGAACGCGTGGGAACGGCGCTTGTACTTGTGCCAATTTCTCAAGGTCACGTCCGAGAAGTTCCAATTCATTTTTACAGTTCGCAAGTGCCGACTGTGCAATGTATGAGACGTACTGCTCTTGAATCTCGAGGTTCATGTCATGATCGACAAATGCCATCTCCGGCTCGATCATCCAGAACTCAATCAAGTGACGACGTGTTTTTGATTTCTCCGCACGGAACGTTGGACCGAATGAGAATACTTTTCCGAGGGCCATCGCAGCGGCTTCCATGTACAATTGCCCCGTCTGAGAAAGGTAGGCCGACTGACCGAAATAGTCTGTCTCGAACAATTCTGTCGTCCCTTCCGGTGCACTGCTCGTAAGGATTGGCGGATCGATTTTGACGAATCCTTCTTTGTTGAAGAATTCATATGTCGCACGGATGATTTCGTTACGAACTTTCATAATCGCGTGTTGGCGACGTGAACGGAGCCATAAGTGACGGTTGTCCATCAAGAATTCCGTTCCGTGTTCTTTCGGTGTGATTGGATAATCAACCGATTCCGCAATCACTTCTAAATCTGTCACTTCCAATTCAAATCCGAGTGGTGTACGTCCGCCATCAGATTTGACATTCCCGGTGACCCAAACCGACGTTTCTTGCGTAATCCCTTTTGCAAGTGTAAATAACTCTTCCGCTACATCAGCTTTTACAACGACCGCTTGAGCAAAACCGCTACCGTCACGTAATTGAAGGAAAGCAATCTTTCCACTTGAACGTTTGTTGGCAATCCACGCGCCTACACGGACAGATTGGCCTTCATAGTCTTTAAATTGGTTAATCGAAATAGTTGTCATGTTCATTTCCATCCTTTCGCTTATCGAGCGCGCTTCGTAACGAAGTCTTCCACTCGATCGAGCGCTTCTAATACGCGTTTTAATTCAGTTGCATAGGATAATCGTACGTAATCGTCTTGTCCGAAGCCAGAACCAGGCACGAGTGCCACATTTGCTTCTTCAAGAACAGCTTCACACCAAGCATCGACAGTGTCATAGCCACTCTCTGTGGCCGCGACCTTCGCGTTGGCATATAAGTAAAATGCACCTTGCGGCTTCAAACACGTGATGCCAGGAATTTTGACGAGACGGTCGTAGACGATTTCAAGTCGTTCCTCGAAAGATTGACGCATCATTTCCACATCTTCTTGTGGTCCATTGTATGCCTCTACCGCAGCCGCTTGTGCGACAGATGTCGGGTTGGATGTCGAGTGTGAGGCCAAGTTCGTCATCGCCCCGATGATTCTTGCGTCCCCAACGGCATATCCGATTCGCCAACCTGTCATCGCGTGAGATTTCGAGACACCATTGATAATGATGGTGCGTTCACGCATATTCGGAAGGGTCGCAATCGATACGAACGACGCATCACCGTAAATCAACTTTTCGTAAATCTCATCGCTGACGACGAGAAGATTGTGGCGAAGAACGACATCGGCGAGTGCCTGTAGCTCTTCTTTCGTATAAATCATCCCCGTCGGATTGGATGGGCTGTTCAAGATGACGGCCTTCGTACGAGCAGTGATCGCACTTTCGAGTTGCGTTGGCGTCAATTTAAATGACGTCTCTTCATTCGTGTCGACCAAGACAGGTTCCCCGTCCGCCAATTTGATTTGTTCCGGATAACTGACCCAGTATGGGGCTGGGACAATCACTTCGTCCCCTTCATCTAGAATAGCTTGGAACAAAGCGTAAAGGGCATGTTTCGCACCTGAAGCCACCATCACCTCGTTGCGTTCGAACGACAATCCACTATCGCGTTTCGTCTTTTCAATGATGGCATCTTTCAACGCGACTGTCCCGCCAGATGGCGTGTATTTTGTGTCTCCATCTCGAGCGGCTTGACAAGCAGCATCGATGATTCGTTCTGGTGTGTTGAAATCAGGTTCACCCGCGCCGAGACCAATGACATCTTTGCCTGAAGCTTTCAGTGCCTTCGCCTTAGCTGTAATCGCTAAGGTAGTCGATGGTGTGAGTTGTTTTACACGTTTCGCTAATAGATGTTTCATCATAATCCCCCTCTAATTCATTACATTTGATCGGTCAATTGGACCCGTCGAATAAATTCTCCGGCCTGAAGCGTATAGTACGAATACGTATAAGACGCATCCGCTTTCGTGACCACTTCGATGAGTGCCCGTTCGTCAAAACCAACCTTACAGCTGACCAGTTGTCCGCCTGTCTCCTCAACCGACTTCGAACAGACGTCAGTAGCGTCCACTTCACCGATTTCTCGTTGCTCGATCTCCAGCTTTTTATCCAATGGGACAAACCAAATGGACTCCCCGTCTACTTCTGGGAAGACGACATACGCATCTGTCCCATTGAACAGTTCTCCCTGACCCACTCTCGCGTCTGGAGATTCTTCAGCCAATCGTGCCATCGCCGTTTCGACGAGCTTTTCTTTTTGATTCTCTGTATGACCGATGGTGAATCGATACATCACGCTAAAGACAAGGACGACACCAATCAGTGCCGCCAGTAATGAGACGATCCATTTTGCCTTTCTGGTCATTCTGTACGATAGATGGTGAAGACCATCTCTTCCTTCTTCGGATCGTTCACTTTCTTCTCAAGTGACAAACCGAACATTAAATCCTGACTCTTTAAGGTCCGATTCAATAAGTCGACAATTTTGTAGACGTCCGCAGTCGGTTCGATGCGCACGCTCGCCAGCGTCTCAATATTCGAGTTCATATTGACTCCTCCTCCAAAAACACTATACGTATCATTATAAAACGATAATATCGTGATGCCTAGCGTTATCTGTCATTTCGTGCCACAGACTTTTCCTTCTCGTCTAAGAACAACTCTAACTCGGATAACGACGTTTCAAGCGTTCCTTCAATCCGGTCAACTTTAGGCAAGCTGTTGATGAACTGTTTGCCGTAACGTGTCGTCTCCACACGCCGGTCGAATACGAAGACGGCACCATAATCCCCTTTCGATCGAATCAATCGACCGACACCTTGTTTGAAGCGAATGACCGCTTGGGGCAGGGATAACTCAAAGAACGGTGATTTCCCCATCGCTTCAATTTTCTCAGAACGAGCTTGCGTGATCGGCTGGTCGGGCGGTGCGAAGGGAAGTCGTACAATGACAAGGCATGTCAACGCCTCCCCCGGAATATCGACACCTTCCCAAAAACTAGCTGTTCCAAAGAGAATCGACTGTTCCATCCGTTTGAACTGTTTCGTCAAGCGGCTACGCGAGCCGCCGCTCACACCTTGTGCGAGAAGTGTATAAGACGGGTCAAGATGGTCTTTGACTTGTTCATAAGTGAGTCGAAGCAATTCGTTTGATGTGAACAAGACGAGCATCCTTCCTTTCGTCACGTTCGCGATTTGGACAATCGACTGGGCCGTCTGATCGACGAACTGAGGGAGCGGTACTTCATTGATCAACGGGAAGTCCGACGGTACAAACAGTTTGGCCTGTTCTTTGAAGTTGAATGGCGACGGTAAGACGACTCTTCGGACCGGTTCTCCTTCTAATCCGAGGCGTCGTTCCATAAAGCTGAACTTCCCTGAGACCGTCATCGTCGCTGATGTTAAGATTGTCGGTCGCTTCTTAAACAGACGTTCATGCAACAGCGGTCCGATTTCGACCGGTTGGGTGTACACCGAGGTTAATTTCCGATTTCCTAAATTCAGTTCGACCCAGCTGACCGCATCATCGTCACGCGTCAGCATCGTCTCATAGATGACACTCTCGAGTTCGCGCACGTCTCCAATCAACGTTTTTAAATCACCGAGAAGGGCGCGCTGTTTGAACGTCATATGTTCTTTACGTTCATCGAGCAGGCGATGAAGATGTCGGAGTGACGTCCGCAACGTCCGTAGTTTGTCCTCGAGTCGATTGGCCACTTCTCGAATTGGTCTAAACGTTGCGCCTTCCCGCTCGAAACGAACCGTTTGTCGAGGCTCTTTTTTCTTACCTAACGATTGAAGAGACGTCAGAAGATCTTCGAGTTCTTCCTCGACCCGAGCAAGGGCCGAATCGATCTGTTGACTGAATGCCTCTGCCTCTTCGGTTACAGATGTCAAATCGGCTAGCTGGATAATGCGAGAATGGAATTTGCCATCCGCTCCGTAGCCGAACCATTTGAAGAGACGGTCAAATTGAATCGCATCAAATGTCACACCGAAATGATGAGAGGCCACTTCTTCGACTTGATGGGCCTCATCTAATACGAGAGGCGTGTCCGTCGGTAAAATGCCTGCCTGATGCTGTAAGTCCGAGAACAGTAAGGCATGATTGGTCACAATCAGGTCCGCTTCTTTCGAGCGCAACACGGCTTTCGTGAAAAAGTCACGGCTATACCACGGATCGAACCGTCCAAAATCACTTGAAGCATCTGCTTGAATCAAACGCTTGAACGAAGCGGGTCCTTGTGTCGCTGAGCCCGGAAATGAAAGTTCCTCTAAGTCCCCGGTCTCGGTCTCAGTGAGCCAGACGAGCACCATCGCTTTACACATCGATGCCAAAAGACCATCATTCGATTCGTCGAGCACCATCTCGAACTTGCGTAAATCGATATAATTGCGTCTTCCTTTCAACAACGTGAATTCAATCTCAGGAAAAATCTGACGAATAACAGGCAAGTCTCGATTTAACAACTGTTCTTGCAATTGAATGGTATGCGTACTAATGACGACCGGGCGTTTCGTCTCG
This sequence comes from Exiguobacterium sp. s181, assembly GCF_018617125.1. GTDB lineage: Bacteria > Bacillota > Bacilli > Exiguobacteriales > Exiguobacteriaceae > Exiguobacterium > Exiguobacterium profundum. The sequence goes on along the minus strand of NZ_JACSJM010000002.1, from coordinate 617,024 downwards.
AGGGCATGGTGGGCACTCGGAATCAAGTACGCAAGCGTCTTACCCGTTCCCGTACCCGCCTCGACTAACAATGTTTCCTCATCGTCTAACGCTTTATAGACGTGACGCATCATTTCGAATTGACTCTGTCTCGGTTCAAACTGATCAAACAGTGAAGGGAGCGTCTCTTCAATCGTCCGCAAAAGGAACGGCTCGAACGGTTCACGTTCTGTCGCCGGGACGAACGCATCTACCGGTCGTCGTAACGCAATTTTGCGGTGGATATCAAAACGGGTTTCGTCGTCTGGACGAATCCCAACCTCAAGGATGATCTCATCGAGTAACGGTTCGATATGACTCGTCCATGATTCTGATAACTCTCGAAGTCGTTTCAGCGTCACCATCGGTAAATCGCGCAAACGGTCGAGCATCCGGATGAAGAGCTCTGCCGTCGCCTCTGCATCACTGAGTGCCCGATGTGCGTCTGTATGTACGAGGTCAAACGTATCCGATAGCGCTTCTAACGCATGGCTCTCTAAAGTCGGATACAGGATACGGGCCAATTCGACTGTATCAATAGCTCTCCCTTGAAACGCAAGGTAACCCGCTTGTTCAAGACTCTCGTTTAGAAAAGTTAAATCAAATGCGACGTTATGCGCGACAAATACCCGTCCATCCAGCATTTTCCAAATGTCGGGAATCACATCTTCAAATGTAGGTGCGTCACTTACATCTTCGTCACTAATCGTTGTCAATTGCGTAATAAAAGGTGGGATTGGTCGACTCGGTCGAATCAAGGTGCTGTAGCGTTCAATCACTTCGCCCTCTTGTACGACGACCGCCGCAAACTCAATCAATTCATCTCCGGACTTAACGGAATGACCCGTTGTCTCTAAATCCACAATCACATACGTGTCCATAACATCCATCCCATCTTTGGCACGCTCGTGCTTTCTGTCTGTCTCATCTTACCATAGAACGAATAACGAAAAAACGGGGATGCCTCTGTCGACACCCCCGAATCCTTCACAAAATTGTATGAGCAATCTCTTCGTAAAGAAGTTGATCGACCTCATTTTGTTCGTTCAACACGGCTACTTTTGGACGATGCGTTTTCGCCTCTTCCGCTGTCATTTGACCGTACGCCATGATGATGACCACATCACCGACCTGGAAATGACGTGCTGCCGCACCGTTCAAACAAATCACGCCTGACCCACGTTCCCCTTTGATGACATACGTCTCGATGCGAGCACCATTATGGTTGTTCGTAATGTGTACATGTTCATTCTCCATGATGCCGACCGCATCCATCAAATCCTCATCGATTGTAATCGAACCGACGTAGTGTAAGTTTGCTTCTGTCACTGTTGCTTTATGAAGCTTTGCGTGCATAAATGTACGAATCATTGGATTCATCCCTTCTTCCAAATCACATTATCAATCAATCGGGCCCGTTCAAACTGAATGGCCACCGCTAACAAGAGTTCAGTCGAGTCGCTCGAGACGGCACCGAGCGTCGGGTAATCGACAAGCTCGACGTAATCGATTTGACTGTTCGGAATCTCGTTCAAACGTTCAGTCAGCTGTCGTTTTACTTCATCAACTTGTTGACCTGCATCGAGTGCCTCTCGCGCCATCGTCAATGCGCTGAAGATCCGACTCGCCTCTACCGTTTCGACATCTGACAAGTAGACGTTTCGAGAAGATTTGGCTAGTCCTGTCTCCTCACGAATAATCGGGCAGCGTCGAATCTCTACCGGTACGAAATAATCTCGGACATATCCTTCAATCAATGCCACTTGTTGGGCATCCTTTAGACCGAAATAAGCGCGTGTCGGTTGAACAAGGTTAAATAATTTCGAGACGATTGTCAACACACCATCAAAATGGCCGGGACGACTCGCCCCACATAATACGTCCGCCCCGTGACGAACGGTCACTCGCGCCATATCAAGGGGATACATCGTCTCCGTCGTCGGATAGAACAGTACATCGACTCCCGCTTCACGTGCCAACTTCTCATCCCGTTCAAAGTCGCGGGGATAACGGTCGAGATCTTCATTCGGTCCGAACTGTGTCGGATTGACAAAAATACTCATGACGACGACGTCATTTTCCCGTCGCGCGTTTTCAACGAGGCTCATATGTCCTTCATGCAAATATCCCATCGTCGGCACGAACCCAATCGTTTGATTCGTTGGTAAAGCACTGCGTAATTCTTCGACGGTCGATACAATTCTCATCATTTTCCTCCATACAACGAGTCGAGCAACGACTCATCCATTGTGAACGTATGACGTTCTTGTGGGAAGTGACCGTTCTTCGTCTCTTCGACATAAGAGCGGATGGCATCCGTCGCCACTTCATTCACGTCTGCATACGCTTGGACAAATTTAGGGAGACGGTCCACCCCATATTTCAATACGTCATGATAGACGAGCACTTGGCCGTCGACATCTGCACCTGCACCGATTCCGATGACCGGAATCGTCAGCTCTTCTGCGATCCGTTTTGCCAATTGATGAGGGACACACTCAAGGACGAGCATCTTCGCGCCAGCACGCTCCGCAGCCAAGCTGTCTTGAAGGAGTGTCTCGGCAGCCTCAAGGGATTTCCCTTGTACTTTATATCCTTCTAGGACGCCAACCGATTGAGGGGTCAACCCTAAATGGGCGACACATGGCATGCCGACTTGTGTCAAACGCTCAATCGTCTGAAGCACTTCACCGGCCCCTTCTAGTTTAATGGCGTCCGCACGACCTTCTTGGAATAAGAGCGATGCTGCCTGTAACGTTCGATCGAAGTCTCCGTGATATGACGCAAACGGCATATCCACCACAACGAACGTATGTTGTGCTCCTCGGCGTACGGCTTTCGAATGATGAAGCATGTCCTCCATCGTCACTGGAATCGTCGAATCATAACCAAGGACGACCATTCCGAGTGAATCACCTACTAAAATCAAATCGACCCCTGCCGATTCGGCAAGTTTGGCTGACGGATAATCATACGCCGTCAACATGACGAGCTTTTCCTGCTCGTTCATCTTTTTTAACAATGTAGTCATCGTGTGCATCTGTTTCTCCTCCTAAACGTGGAGACAGGAAAGAATAAACGCCCTCTTACACAGATGGCAAGAAGGCGCACGAAAAACAAATTCATGGTTTTCATGAGTTAGTGTCCTTCTGTCCCTGTCATAATGATCAAGGCAGACAACTGAATGTGACAGTCTGCAAGCGCGGTACACTTCAAAAATTGATAGCGTCCGACACATTAAGTATAGTCGATGGTCTCGCTTTCATCAATCATTCCACACTGCAATCTCAGCAGAATAGACCGGTTCGACCGTTCCATCCACTTCGAGTAGCAACGCCCCCTCGTCCGAGATGCCACGCATGACACCTGTTCGCGACGTCCGGGACCCACTCAAGGTGACCGACTCATTTAAATAGGCGGCATGTTTCATCCAGTTCAAGCGAACGGGCGCAAATCCCACGTCAAGGAACCGATCGTATTCGGTCTCGAGTTCTGCCAACAGTTCTGCCAATAACTCACTGCGATGATACCGCGTCCCGGTCTCTAAATACAGGGAGGTCGCCCGGTGCGCCAACTCCGTCGGAATGTCATCGCCGTTGACATTCATTCCAAACCCTAAAATGACGGCTTGGATGCGGTCACCTTCCGTTTGCATTTCTGTCAGAACGCCTCCGATTTTCTTGCCATTTAGCAGTAAATCGTTTGGCCATTTGATGGTCACGTCAAGGTCACGTGCATTCAACGCTTTCGCAAACGCACTCGCCGCCATCAAGGTAAGCTTTGATGCGTCGCGAATGGGCAACTCCGGCCTTAAAATCACACTTGCCGCGATATTGACGTGCTTCGGATTGTACCAATTTCGACCGAGTTGTCCGCGCCCTGCCGTCTGTTCCTCGCTCATGACGAGCGTCCCCTCTGGCACGTGTTGTTGCGCCAGCTCATGGGCGATTCGTTGTGTCGTGTCGATTTGGTCAAACGCATGGACGATTTGACCGAACCGTCCCTTCCGATATGACGCAAACGCCGGTTCATCGAATCGGTCACTTTGCTCAAGCAATTGGTATCCTTTTCTTGGGATCGTATGAATCGCATAACCGTCTTGCTTAAGCGTTTCGATATGTTTCCAAATAGCGGTACGTGAAATATTTAATTGACGGGCCAACTCTTGGCCACTCCATACTTCACCATCTTGTAATAGCGTCAGAACACGCCCGCGCGTTGAAGCCATCGTTTCGCCTCCTCTTTCAATACTGTCTCATGGTTCGGTAACTCGTTTAAGATGACGCGTCGTTCGAGGTCGGCTAACAGATGCTTGATCGCTTCCCCTCGTGCCCCGAGCGCTAAGGCGTCCCGGCCGTTAAACTTTAACTCTTTCCGTGACGTCATCGGGAGCGACTGTTTCAGTTCACGGCTTCGGTCTCTCTCCCCGTTCATTCGGAAATAAGTGGAGAGCGTCTGTTCATCCGTCGCATAAATCGTCATCCGGTCAAGCCCTGTCTCACAGAGCTGTGCAAGTGTGCGTGCCTCCCGTTTGATGGCGTTCGACCGTTTCCATGGCGATAGCCAGCCGTCATCCTGTGCATGATAGAGAAAGAGTGCCCACCCGCTGACCGCGTTCACAGGGGTCCGATTGTCCTCTTGGACACGCTGCATCAGTTCGGTCGTCACGTTTGGTAAATGACGATGAATGCCGAGCTCGACCATCTCACCTAGTGCTTTCTTATACGCAGGTCCCGTCAACAGTTTCTCGAATTCGATTGCGATACGCTCCATCGCAATCTGTTCGAGCTTATGACCGAGCCCGCTCGCCGCTTCCCGCAACTCGTCATGTAAGGTGAAGTCGAGCTGTGACATGAAGCGAAGCGCGCGCATGATGCGAAGCGCGTCCTCTCCGAACCGTTCAAACGGACTGCCGACTGTTCGGATGATTCGTTCCTCTAAATCATGTTGGCCACCGAATAAATCGACCACTCGCCCATCATGGAACGCCATCGCGTTCATCGTGAAGTCCCTTCGTAATAAATCCTCTTCAAGCGACACCCCGAGTGCGACATGGTCCGGTCGTCTCGAATCCGAATATGACCCTTCTGAACGGAATGTCGTCACTTCGAACGGATGGTGGTCGAGAATGACCGTGACGGTCCCATGTTCAATACCGGTCGGAACCGACTTCGGGAACAGCGCCATCACCTCCTCCGGGAAGAGGGACGTCGCCAAATCGATATCATCGGGCAGACTCCCGAGCACGTAATCCCGAACAGCACCACCGACGATATACGCCTCGCCCCCATGCTGTTCGATGGTGTCGATGATTTGTTTTGCGTATTCCCATTCTGTCATGATGTCACCACCTGTTCATACAAGCGCTCATATTCGGTCACGATGTCATGTGAGGCGAAACGCCGGGATTTCACCAATCCATTTTGTCGGAACCGTTCTCGTAGCGAACGATTGGTCAAGAGCCGCTCCATCGCAGAGGCGGCCTGGCTCGCATCCCCTTTTGGAACGACGAAACCGTCCTCACCGTCCGTGATCACTTCAGGTAGCCCGCCCGCATCGCTCACGACAGAGGGCACACCTGTCGCCATTGCCTCGAGCGCTACGAGACCGAACGCCTCCTTGTCTGATAACAGGACGTGAACGTCACTGATTGCCAGAAGTGCGGCGACTTGTTCTTGTTTCCCGGCAAAAATGACCTGCTCTTCAAGCCCCATTTCCGTCACGAGTCGACGCATCGCACCCATGAGCGGACCGTCTCCGACGAGCAATAGTTTCTTATTCGGAACATCCATCTGATCGAACGCCTCAAGGACGAGGTCGACGCGTTTGACAGGACGGAAGTTTGAAATGTGGATGGCGACCCGGTCCTCATCCGACAAGCCGTACCGTTCCCGGAGTGTCGGGTCGAGTTGAGGCGTATACACCGATTCATCGATGAAGTTATGGATGACTTGGATCGGTAAATCACTGGCAATCCGCTCTTCTGTCTCTCGTTTCAAACTATGCGAGACCGCCGTGATCGCGTTCGATTGGCGCAATCCATAAAGAATGGCCGGTTTCAGTTCCTCGTCCTCACCGAGCACGGTAATATCGGTCCCGTGTAACGTCGACACGATCGGAGTCTTCACTCCCGCCATCTCGCGACCAAGCGCGGCACAAACGGCATGCGGTACGGCATAGTGTGCATGGATGACATCAAGCCCGAACGATTGGATGACGCTCGCGATTTTCGCTGAGAGCGTCATGTCGTACGGCGGATACCGAAAGACCGAATATTGATTGATTTCGACTTGATGGAACGTGATATTCGGGTGATAGGCGTTCAAACGAAACGGCATGCTGCTCGTAATGAAATGAACGTCATGTCCTCGGTCCGCAAGCTTCATGCCGAGCTCTGTCGCCAATATCCCAGAGCCTCCGACCGATGGATAACACAGAATCCCAATCCGATATGTCATGCGAGCTCACCTGCCTGTTTTACGACATACGGTCGAACGCGCTTCAAGCCTTCCGCATAAGCGACGCCAATCAAGCTCCCAAAATGGCGTTCACGGGCGATGACCCGTTCCACGTACGCATCGGTGAGCGGTGTCTTCACCCCATCGACGGGGGTGAACTGACTCGCGTAACATTGAAGCGCCCGTGTCTTCACTTCGATCGTGTCACTAATATCCACGCACACATCCGGTTCGACGTGAGCATTGATCATATATTGGTACACACTTTCCGGACGATATGCCTCGAGTTCGGGTAAGTACTTCCGAATCCCGGCATTAAACAGCGCCTCTGTCACGAGATAGGCGCAGGCCGCATGGTCCGGATGGCGGTCGACCTCATATGGATAGAGTAAGTGGGTTGGGCGCTCACGGCGAATCAAGGAAACGATTGCCTCGAGCTGCTCTTCTCCCCCGTCAATCCCCCGGTCTTTAAATCCTAGATTGATTCGACGGACACCAAGCACGTCATCAGCCGCACTTGCCTCCTGTCGTCTCGTTTCTACATCACCATTTGAAGAAAGTTCCGCTCTCGTCAAATCGACGTACACGACCTCAGTCTTCTCTTTCGTCCATTGGGCGGTCATGCCGGCGATCCCGATTTCGATATCGTCCGGATGTGCCCCGATGGCTACTACTTTCATCTACATCACCTCTTCTTTGAAAAGTATAGCCGACTCGTTTCTGAATGTCATATGTTCAGGGTAGTCAATCGAACTGTTTTTCGAGTACTCTATCTAAGGGGAGGTGAACCTGATGACGGTACAATTACCGATTCGTGTTCGAAATATTATTTTTATCTTAATAGGTTCTTTTATTTTTGCATTCGGCGTTTATCACTTCAACGTCCAAAACAATTTGGCCGAGGGTGGGTTCACCGGGATCACATTGATTCTCCGCGGACTATTTGATATCTCACCTTCTGTCACGAACTTGGCACTAAACATCCCGCTCTTTTTCATGAGTTACAAGTTGTTAGGTCGAACGACTTTCGTTTATACACTAATCGGGACGTTCTCCTTTTCACTTTGGTACGCACTCATCGCCAAGTATTCGACGCTCGTCATCGACTTGACGGATGACATGGTGCTCGCCAGTTTGTTCGCCGGTCTCTTCATCGGAGTCGGTCTTGGCATCATCTTTAACAATGGCGGGACGACGGGCGGCGTCGATATCATCGCGCGACTCGTACAACGCTATATCGGCTGGTCGATTGGGAAGACGTTTCTAATCTTTGACTTCTTTGTCATCGTCCTCAGTTTGACATACCTCGACATTCGTGAGGCGATGTACACACTCCTCGCCGTCTATATCGGGGCACGCGTCATCGACTCGATGCAAGAAGGAACGTATGCCGGTAAAGCGGCGATGATCATCAGTGACCACCGCACTGCTATCGCCGACGGTATTCATGCGACGATGAACCGGGGCACGACCCGACTGCTCGCAAAAGGCGGTTATTCGAACCGAGAACTCGAGGTCTTATATGTCGTCGTCGGCCGTAACGAAGTTAACCGTTTGAAGACAATCGTCAAACAGATCGACCCGCATGCGTTCGTCACGTTCCATCACGTGTATGAAGTCGGGGGCGAAGGGTTTACGTTCGATGAAAATCGGATGCCTTTGAAATAAGCAAAAAAATCGCCTCGTTCACAGAGATGAACGGGCGATTTTTTATGATTCGATGTGGAGCACCTCGACTTGAATCGTACCTCCTGGCGTTTCCACTTGAATCATTTGCCCCATTGTCGCACCCATCAAACGACGACCGAGTGGCGATGTCACGGAGATGCTTCCTCGGTCTAGATCTGCTTCTGCCTCACTCACGATTCGATAGCGCTCGGTCTCTTCTTGTTGCACTTCCCGAATCACGACCTGATTTCCGAACGTCACGACTTCCGACTGAACGGATTCGACGATGGTCGCGTCGTCAAGGAGGCGATTCAGTTCTAATACATCCGCCTCGATCCGCTCATATTGACGTACCGCTTCAGTGTAGGTGACGTCTTCGCGGAAATCACAAAACTTTCGAGCTGTCCGCAACCGTTCACGCGCATCCGTCCGCTCTCTTCTTAGCATCGCAAGTCGATTTGTCAATTGGTGATGACCCGTCTCGGTCAGCTTCGGTTTCATTGACAACATTTCCTTTCAACAAAAAATAAAAAAATCCCGCCTACCGACGGGATTCCATTCAATCCTATTCCTCACGTGGCATAAAGACGATGAGTGCCAAACGAATGAGTTCGGCAACCGCAACGAGCGTTGCAGCGACGTAAGTCCAAGCCGCGGCATTCAACACTTTACGTGCACCAGTCTCTTCTGTCGCCGTCACGATTCCGTGAGACGTCAATTGCGCCATCGCTCGTTTCGATGCATCGAACTCGACCGGTAACGTGATCAACTGGAACACGACCGCCCCGAGCATCATGATGACACCGAGTTGAGCCAACCCGAGTGCCCCGAATAAGAAACCACCGAGCAACAATGGGAAAGACAAGTTCGACGTGATGTTGACGACCGGAACAAGACTATGGCGGACGCGCATCATCTTATAGTCTGTCGCATCTTGAATGACGTGACCGATCTCGTGCGCAGCGATCGCGGCAGACGAGATTGTCGACCCTTGATACACTTCGCGAGACAAACGAACGACTTTATTGACCGGGTCATAGTGGTCGCTCATGAGTCCATCGACCATTTCGATTCTCACGTTGTGCACACCGTTTTGTTTCATGATGAAATCAGCGACCTGTGCACCTGTGACACCGCTTTGGAGCGGTTGTTTCAAAAACTGCTTATACGTACTTTTCACTCGCATCTGGGCCCATAAGGGGATGAGCATGATCAGTGCAAGATAGAAAATATAGCCACCTAATGACATTTTCTATTTCACCTCTGCATGTATTTGATAATTTGATTTTACATTCTTATGACCTTATTTTCAAGCGATGGGCGTAGTACGAACGCATATCCCATAAAAAAACATAATCCGGTCAACCAGAAAGAGCCGTAGCCGATCCACATGATATGTTCCGCGAGTGACGGATAGCGCGGCCATTGACCGAGCACATAATCGACGACGTCATTATGAATTACCCAAATCAATGAACAGACAAACGAAGTAATGGTCCATTTCATGAATGGTGCGTAGATGAGTGCTTGAATCGCCATCGCACCATGAGAGACCATCAACATGACAGCCATCAAGATGGTCAAGGTCGGCGCATCCGGTGGTAACGTACCGAGATACATGATGTTCATGATTACGGCCCAGACCCCGTATTTGACCAACGTGATGAAGGCGAGTGTCTCGAACAACGGGGAGCGCTTGTTAGCTAACCAAAGTCCGAGAACAATCGTAAAGAAAAATGATGCCGTCGGACTATCCGGTACGAACAGCCAATAGATGTACGGTGTGTCACGCAATTGAGGCTCATACCAGATATATCCGTAAATCGTCCCTCCCAAGTTGATGATCAATAAAACAGTCAGTACAATCCGATGCATCAAGAACGGTTTTAAAAACATGGGGTTCATTATCTCAATCCTTTTTCTTCAGTTTATCGTATGCGTCGTGCAGAAGTAAAAAAGTGTAGCCCGATATCCAGGCTACACTTGAAGACTTACTTGTTATTTTCGCCGCCTTCACCGTATGAAGCGATGAACTCAGACATGGCTTGGAGATCTTCATCTGAACCGTCCCACTGACCAGCTGGCATCGTACCGACACCGTTGACCGCGATTTCCGCGATCTCTTCGGCCGTATACTGCGTTCCGACGAGTGCTGGAGCCGCTGCTCCACCTTCTAGGTTTTGACCGTGACAGTTGACGCAAGATTGAGCCGAATAAATCTCATATCCTGGAGCCGCTGTATCGATTTCAGGACCTTCACCTGGAATTTGAAGCTCACCTTGTGCATGGACTTGATCCCAGTGTGTCGTTTGAACAGATTCCCAAGTCAAGTAGAAGACCGAGAGAATTCCAAGTAACATGAAACTGATCGCGACTGGTCGTTTCGCCGGTCGACGCTCAAGACCTTGGTCAAGCCATGGTGCAACGAGAAGTGCCGTGAACGCCAAACCTGGAATAATGACTGTGCCGAGTAAGATCCAGTCCCCAGCAGCGAATTGATATTTGAGTAATTGATACAAGAACAAGAAATACCAGTCCGGCAACGGAATGTATGACGTGTTCGTTGGATCGGCGATATTTTGAAGCGGTGGTGCCTCGACAATTGTCAAAGCGATGAATCCGATCAAGAAGACCGACCCTACCATCCACTCTTTGAGCAAGAAGTTCGGCCAGAACGCCTCTGTGCGTCCTGGGTATTCTGAATAGTCTTTTGCAATGTTTTGTTTCCGATTCGAGATTCCTACTCGAGAGTCGGTTACAAATTTCATCCCTTTACCGCGATGCATATCGTTTCTCCTCCTTTTTCTCCTCGAATCGGCTTATAGCGGTCCAGAAACCCCTTGTTTACGAATCATCAAGAAGTGGGCTCCCAACAGTCCGAACAATGCCGCCGGTAAGAAGAAGACGTGAATTGCGAAGAATCGTGCGAGTGTGCTCGCCCCGACAATCTCACCACCAGCGAGAAGTGTCTTCGCAATACCACCGATAACCGGTACACTTTCAGCGATTTGAAGCGTAACTTTTGTTGCGAACAATGCCTTCATGTCCCATGGAAGCAAGTATCCTGTGAGTCCGAGCGCCAAGACGACGAAGAACAAGAGAACACCGACGACCCAGTTGAGCTCACGCGGCTTCTTATACGATCCTGTGAAGAACACGCGGAGCGTATGTAAGAATAACATGACGATGGCTACAGATGCGCCCCAGTGGTGCATCCCACGAACGATTTGTCCGTGCGCGATCTCATTTTGCAAATAATACACCGACGCGTGCGCGTTGATGATATCTGGTACGTAATACATCGTCAAGAACATCCCTGAAAGGATCTGGATGACGATTGTAAAGAACGTCAAACCGCCAAAACAATAGACAAATGCAGAGAAGTGATGAGCAGGGTTGACGTGTTCCGGTACTTCATGGTCTGCGATATCGCGCCAGAGCGGTGTGATGTCTACGCGTTCATCGACCCAGTCATAAATTTTTTGTAACATCGGCTAGTTCCCCCTCTCATTACTGAGCGACTGGACTACCTAAATATAGGAAGCCGTCTTTTTCTTCTTTTTCATAACGTGCAAGTGGTGCTGTCGGTGGTGTACCTGGGATGTTCGTTCCATCTTTTTCATAACGTCCCAAGTGACATGGACAGAAGAATTCTGTTGGACGAGTCGGGTCACCAGCGTAGGCTACCTGACAACCTAGGTGTGTACAAATCGGAGAAAGCGCGACAATCTCGCCACTATCTGTTTTGTAAACCCATGCTGAAAGCGTTTCTTCAAATTCATACCAAGCATCTTGTGTTTGTTTCTTAAAGTCGACACGTTGCGGCTCAGTCGTGATGTCATCAAGACTCATTACTTTTACTTTGTCGCCTGCACCGGATTTTTTCAAAACCGGATCGATCGCAAAGTTGACCATCGGACTGATCAATGTTGCCGCCATAAAGCCACCTACTCCAGTCAGTGTGTACGTTAAGAACTGACGGCGCGTGACTTTTGACCCATTTTGAGCCATTTCGTTCCCCCCTCATTCGTGTGCATAACCCCATAATTCTTTATGCATTCTTCACAAAAATTTCTCACTCAACAAAATAGTATATCAATAAAACCTCTACGTCAACCGCTTCATGTCGCCATCCAACGGCTCGAAAGTTCCGTGATGACTTGCGTCGCAAAATTCTGGACCATCGTGTGCGCCTGATCGCTTGACATCGATCCAAGCGCGAGCGGCGGTACGAACAAAACCGGCAAATCAAATGCTTTGAAACGGACGTCTGACGCGATAAACAATACGTGAGAAAATCCGGATGAATTTGCTTTCGCCACCACATCCTGCGCCAACTTCACACCAGCTTCCACATCGGTGTAACTGATGGTCGGGCTGAGCATCGTTCGACCAGATAATTGACGTTCTGTCTCAGCCGTGACGGCATGAATCACTTCATAGCTTTCGGCTTTACGAACCATATCTTCACCAAACGCCAATTCTGCGAGCGGAACGATGAGCGTATCGACGTATTGTCGTTCGGCAATCGAGCGGAGTGCCCCTTGACTATCGAACCTCATCTTTTCCCTCCTCTCCTTCATATCTCATCATGTCTATTGTAGCGTACATGACTTCGCTCACCTTTCAAAGTTATGAACGAACTGTGAAATAAATGTGTATTCCTACGTAATTAATATACCAAAAAACAAGCGCCTACCGGAACGGAAGCGCTTGTTTTTTTCAAAATAATTTAGATGCTCGCACTTGATGAAGTTGAGTCGTCAGATTGCGGAATAAATTCTCGTCTCGTCGGTCGAGCGCTTTATCGATTTCAATCAGCAATCGCTCTTCTTCAAATTGAGCAACCGATGCTTGAATGACCGTTTGAGCAGAGGAAGAGACTTCGTCTCTCACTTCTGCCACTGGTTCAAACGGATTCTGTTCGACGATGTCGACCCAGTTCTCATCGATCATCATGCCTTGAAAATTTAACTCTACATAGATTGGCCCATCGTGTAGACGGATGTCATGATAAGCCTTCTCAGGATTCATGGTCACAAGGTCTCCCCGTCGGTATCGAAACGGTTCACCGTCAAACCCGTACGCTGTCATCACGAGACTTCGTGGTGAGACTGAAGCGTTTGTCACGAAATGAACGTTGCCAAGCTTTTCAGGATGTCTTAACCAATAGTCAAGAATCCACTTTGCTTCACGTTTCCGAAGCGTATGATGAGCGACGAATCGCTTCAAAAAATTACGTTTCCGCTCGACCATCTGACCTCATTCCCTTCCCTTATTCATTCTACGTCATCAGACAATTGTTCGAGCTGTTCTTCGAGCAATTGGCGATCATCGAGATCCACCACCAATGCAAGCGATTGCTCGACCACACGTCGCGCATCTTGTCTACGACCTTCCTCTATCAACAGTGTAGCCCATTCCGTCACAAATGACACGTCCTCTTTCATCATCGGCTCAATTGAGGCATACAGACTGACCGCTTCGTCATACGCTTCGAGCTCATATTTCGCCTTCGCCTTGTACCATGTCATGAGCGGCGACGTCGTATGATCTTCGAGTGCATCGATGGTTTCGAGAACGTCATCGAATTCTCCTGATTCAAATAAAATCGACAAGAGCAATTCTGTCGCTTGTAACGATTCTGGATTTAACACGAGCGCCTCACGCAGTTCTTTAATGGCACCGTCCCGATTTCCGAGTTTGAGAAGCAGCCTTGCTTTGACGTGCCGCAGTTCATCATTATAATCGTCGCGCGTGATGCCTTGATCGACGATCTCGATGGCCTCTTCCGTTTGCCCGATTGCATCGAGTGCCTCGGTATAAGGCAAGTAGAGCGACGTGAAGTCTGGGTCCATCGCCTGAAGCTCTTTGAACTGCTTGATCGCAACTTCCTCACGTCCGATCCGATGAGCCGTCATCGCATGACCGAAGACGGTGTTCAAATCGCGATGTGTGGCCCGCTCGTATTCCTCGAGCGCCTCTTCAAACGATCCGACCATCGTGAGGGCCTCCGCGTAATCCGCTTGATAGTCGATTTCAGCCGGCAACTTCATCTTCGGAAGACGCGCATAAAGTGGAATGGCTTGTTCAAATGAACCGGTCGAGGCATACAATTCAGCCAATCCATAGATGAGTAAAGGTTCATCCGGATTTTTCTCGAGCGCCTCCATCAGTTTCTTCACTGCCACTTCATCCAATCCTTGCGATTGATACAGGTCAGCGAGGAGGACGAGGCTCCTCACTTGCGTATCTGCGTCATCCGATTTGATTTTTTCAAGCACGGCAATCGCTTCCTCTTCACGGTCACTATCTAAATACGCTTCCGCCAGCGATAAGGCGACATTCGGGTCTCCCTCATAGTCGACGTATAGCTTTGAGAGAACAGCTGTCGCCCGGTCGGCAAGACCTAACTCTAAATAGAGGTCGGCGATGGCTAAACGGTCATCATCCGACCCTTCCTTCTCAAGTTCTTCTAGATGCATGAGTGCATGTTCCGTCTCACCTGACTCAAGCATCTCGATTATATGTGTTAAAGCTGATTCATCTAGCATGGTTCGTCCTCCTGGGCTTCGGTTTGTCGTTATTCTATCTTACGTTGAACCCGTTGTAAATCTTCACGGAATCGAGGATAGCTGACATCGGATGCCTCGATCCCCTCGATGTGAACGGCTTCATCGGTCACGAGTGACGCAATCTGTAACATCATGGACAAGCGATGGTCTCCGTAAGTCGAGACATCCCCTCCGTGAAGGCGACTCGGCTGGACGATGAATCCGTCCTCGGTGCCGACGATGTCCACACCTAATTTGCGTAGTTCTGAGACGACCACCTCAATCCGGTCGGTTTCTTTCACGCGCAGTTCCGCTGCATCTTTTACGATGGACGGTGAATTCGCCTGAGAGGCGACGAGAGCGAACAGGGGTAATTCATCAATCTGTGAAGGAATGAAATCCTTTTCGACGACCGTGCCGGATAACTCACTCGTCGTGACCGTCACGTCCCCGACTCGTTCTTCACCGACCAATCGTTCGTTCGAAATGACGACATTCGCGCCCATCCGTTCGAGCGTACGTAAAAATCCGATCCGCGTCTCATTCAAACAGACGTCCGTCGTCGTAACCGAACTATTTGCCACCATGGCCGCCCCTGCCCAGAAAAATGCAGCCGATGACGGGTCTGCCGGTACGTCGACCGTACATCCGGTCAATGTCGAGGGTTCGACACGGATGACGCGTAACCCTTCTTCGTTTACAATCGACAGCTTCGCACCGAATAGGGGCAACATGCGCTCGGTATGGTCTCGTGACAACATCGGTTCTCGAACAACCGTCGTACCCGAGGCATGTAAGCCGGCAAGTAGGACGGCCGACTTCACTTGGGCGCTCGCGACCGGTAACGTATAGTCAATCGATTGAAGCCCCGTCCCTTCGATGACGAGAGGCGCCATATCCCCGGTCACATGTGCACCCATGTTTCGTAAAGGCTCGGTAACGCGGCGCATCGGACGTCTAGATAACGATTCATCGCCTACGAGCTCAAACGACCCGTCATAGCCGGACAAGAGTCCGATCAGTAGACGCATCGTCGTACCTGAATTCCCACAGTCAAGCCGTGCCGAGCGGGGAGACTCGATGCCTTTAATGACTAGTTCGTCTTGCTGTTCTGTCACATCGGCTCCAAGTGATCGAATCGCCTCGATTGTCGAACGACAATCGGCACCGAGGAGCGGATTCCGCACGTGCGTCGTCCCGTTCGCCATCATCCCGAATAATAATGCCCGATGTGTGATGGATTTATCACTCGGTACACGGATAGAACCGTTTAAACTCATCGTTCCCACCATCCTTTCATCTGTTCAAACGTCTGTTGAAGATGTTCGAGCTGTACCGACTCAACGGTGATCGTTTCACGAAGTAACACAAAACGAATTGCACCGTGACGGTTCTTTTTATCCCGAATCATTTTTTCCACGTAGCGGTCGAATGGTTGCCAATCGATTGGCGTGACGTCATTTGAACGCATCCAATCGAACAACCGCATCGCTCGAACTTCATCTCCTGACACGAGGAAAGCGAACACCATCCCATGTAAAACTGCTTCCCCATGTGGGATCCGATAGGCTTCCACCGACTCAAGGGCATGACCGAACGTATGCCCAAAGTTGAGCCAAGCACGAATGCCCTGTTCTCGCTCGTCCGTCTCGACAATGGCTTGTTTCACTCGAATCCCACGAGCAAGCCACGACACCCAATCCAATGGTTCGTTCTCGTTCAAGTCTAAAATCAAGTCGTCCTCGAAAGAGGATTCGAGGACGTAACGTGATAAGTACGCATGTTTCAATAACTCACCGAGACCGCTTCGCACTTCCTGGACGGGCAAGGTGTTCAGTCGAGTGACGTTGTAATAGACGCCTGATGGCTGATAGAACGAACCAATCGCATTTTTCGCAAGGGGGTGATTGACTGCCACTTTGCCTCCGACAGCCGAATCGTGAGCCAAAATCGTCGTCGGCACTTGTATGTATGGAACGCCTCGCATGTAGACACTTGCTAAAAAGCCAGCCAAGTCGCCGATCATCCCACCACCAAAGGCGACAATCAACGTCTGGCGGTCACATCCATGGCGCAATCCTTCTGCGACAAGCTGCTCGAGCTGAGATAGCGATTTCGACGCATCACCCGCTTCGACGACGGACGAGACGACGTGAGGATGGGTCAGTTTCAACGTAGAACGGAACGACTCTCCGTAAAGAGACTCGACATGTTTATCCGTGACGACCCATAGCATCGAATACCTTGACCAATCAACCGAATCGATCCAACAATCCTGATTGTCCAAGACGACGTCGTATGGGGTCGATGCTGAGATTGGAATCGT